>JANLPS010000129.1:0-7362 GCA_031367385.1 Archangium sp.
AAGCGAATCAGCTCGGCTGACCACCTCGTAGACGACGATGCCATCGCGGCGGAGTTCGCGGAGAATGCGACCCGGCGAGTCAGGCGCAATGGTGCCAATGACCGCCTCGACGTTCTCCCTGAGGTCACCAACGTGAAAGGTGTGCCCGACACGACTTCGGCAGAAGTCGACGATTGCCCGACCGATGGCGCCGCGAACCCGAACGAGTTCGGTGTCGACCGGCTTGCCGCGTGGTGGTTCGACCGCCCTCGCGATCATCTCGTCGAGGATCATTTGCTGAAGAGCGCTCATCGCCCCTCTACTTCTGCGCCGAGGTACGCAGCGAGCCGCTTTGCTTCGGCCTCAGATGAGGAGCCAGCGAGCAGCTTGCCGTCCCGTATTACCCGCCAGCGCTTCGAGGCCGCGTGCTGCTCAGCCTTGCCGTCACCGTGGGGCGCTCCATCGACGTTGCGCTTGCGGGCGGTCATGGCGCCACCTCGCGAATGCACTCACACCTCGAGGGCTCATCGCCCGCGGCGTTTCGATCAGTGAATCGAGCGACAGCGCTCGGGGCACAGGCTGCCGAGCAGTTGCGCATTGTGTCGGCGCCGAGCACGCCGGCCGCGATGAGAGCCAAGAGCAACAACGACAGGCAGACCGTCTGAGTGTCACTCATGACTGCACCCACTTCACGCCTGCGGGGGTGAGGCGAATGGTGCGAGCCTTGTTCACGGCGCTTTGCACCAGCCCCTTTCGTTCAAGCGCTTCCAGGTGGTCGGCAACGCCGTTGGTCGAGACGATGCCGAGTTCCGTGCCGAGCTCGCGCACCGTGGGTCCGTAGCCTCGAGCGCTTGCCCGTGAAATGGCGCGAAGCACCTCGAGCTGTCGGTCAGTGGGGTGGGTGACGGTCGGGCGGTTCATCGGCGCACCGCCGTCTTCTCCACATGATCATCGATGTGGCTCAGAGCATCGAGTACGTCACCGATGGTGGTGAGAGGGAACGGGCGACCGTTCCGCTGGTTCTTGCACTTGGCCTGAATCAGAATCAGCAGCGCTTCGCGAGTCAGGCCGCTGCTGATCACGCCGTTGACGGCGGCCGCGACCTTCTTCACATCTTCGACGAGCAGCCCACCTGCACTCAGCGCTTCGGTGAACGACTTGGCGACGTCGCCGCCCTCTTCAAGGAAGCGCACCGCCTCGCCGACGTCGACCTTCGTCAGGCGCCTCACCGGTCACCTCGGCGAACGCGCGCGATGATGGCTTGAAGCCGACCGACCAAGAGGTCAGAGTCAGGCGTCGTATCGTAGCCAGCTGCGGCCGAAGCGAGCGCTTCAGAAATTGTAGTAGGGTTACTACGTTGGGGGTGTTTCGGAGGGGTCTTGCCGCCTCCCATCGGCACTCGAAAAGGTGTGTTTGTGCTGTGTTGAGGCGCCCCAAAGGGCAGGTGCGCACGGGTTCGAATCCCTTCTTGGGCACAATTAACCTCAGCCGCTGGCTGAGGTTTTTTCGTTTCTAGGGCCTCGAGCTCCACAAGGCGCACTTCGAGGTGCGAACGTGTGCCCAGGGCGTCACCGCGAGGGGCGCTCGCCAGCGCAACGGCCCAACGGGCGGCTCGGCGTAGGGCAGACCGCGAATGACCCGGCCTGCTTGAATCAGTGCGTCAGCCCTTGAAGCACCCGGCCGCCGACGCGGTTACCGCTGACTGGGTCGTCGAGGGAGTGGTTCATGTCGAAGGCCAGGTAGTAGCAGTCACTGGTCATGTTGAAGTCGCCGCAATTATCAGTGACGGTTCGCAGATAGTCGGCACTGAGCTTCGTGGGGTAGGTCGCGGCGTTCTCGAAGACGGCGTAGTAGCAGGCGCCACCGCGCAACCGGGGCATGAAGCGCTGGGTGGCATACGCGCTCTAAGTGTCGAAGCGCTGCTGGTCGACGGCGTCGCGCAAAACCACGAAGTTCAATGAGCCGCCACCTTTGTTGCCGTACACCACCAGCCCTGCGTCGACCGCGAACTCCGGAGCGCACGGCACGTCGGAGATCCACGTCACTCCGCCCGAGTTGTCGCCGTACGCGCTGATGCCGGCGACGTACGAGTTCGAGTCGGTCTTGAACTTCACGACCCAGATTTCGTTTTTTATTCGGGTGAAGCCCAGCCGAGCAGGCGCTTGGCTGGCGAAGTAAGTGCCATCTCCGACGGCAGAGGGGCTCCACTCACGGTACGTCACGGTTCGATTCAAACAGGTCTTGGGGATCTTGAGGTTTGGGCACGGGTCGAAGACGCCTGCGTCCGCTGTTCCAGACGAGCCAGCGTCCGTGCCGGCGTCGACCTTGAGGGCGCCGGCGTCGGAAGCCACGATGAAGCCCGCGTCAGCCGCTGCAGCGGGGCCTCCGTCTGATGCCCCAGCATCGACACCACTCTCGCCGCACGATGCAGTGGCGCACACCCCACTTGTCGCACCGCATGAGGTCAAGAACGCGGAGGCCGCGAGGAAGGACAGCGGACACGCCCATCGAGCTCTTCGAAAGCGCATCGCTTCACTCTCTCACCGACCAGAGTGGGCGACAAAACCGGGCCTGAGTGCCAACTCTGGTTCACAGAGGGCCAAGTGCACGCCCGTGTGGAGCTCGAGCCAACGCCCGAGAGTCACAGGGTCATCGGCGTCGGTTGACGACGAGAGGATTCGGGTCGTCGCGGCCGCCGTGTGAACCTCGAGGTGATACCAATCGCCGCCATCGCCATCGGAGGTGCGCTTCACGGCCAATGCATCGATGCGAAAGACCTCGTCTCGCACGTCATTGCCGTGAATGACCGAGCGGCGAACCAAGGTGCCGGCTCGGGCTCGCAGCGACGTGTCGGTGTTCGCCAACCGGTGAGCCCACCAGCCGCAGGCGTAGGCGACGAGGGCGGTCATCGCTCCGAAGAGGTGCGTCGCCGTCGACTGATGCGGCGCCACCAGCAAGACCGCCGCGAATGCTCCGATAAGGCCAGCGAGCGCGGCCAGCACGCGAACCTGGTTCTTCTTGAAGGTCGCTGAACGAGTCAAGACAGCCCAGCCGTCGTGAGTGCTTAGCGGTTCCCACGACTCGGGGGCCTGAAGGGGCACGTTCGGGTTGAGGTCGAGTGAGGCGCGCAGGGCTCCAAGCAGCTGGCGCCGTTCATCGACGGTGCCCATTGAGGTCACTTCGACGTTTCCCGCCGTCAGGCGCAGCAGCACCGCGCCATCACGGGCTCGCTCGGCGACTTCGCGAATCTGAGCGCGCGCGAAGAAGCGACGTCGACCCAGGGGCCGCTGGTGAATCGCGACGCCGCCGCTGTTCCACTCGATGCGGTCTCGGCCGAGCGCCAAGCGCAAGACCGTGAGCAACGCCGCGTACCCCCCGAAGGTCCACAGGCTGAGCCACAGAATCAAGAACGCGCCGCCGCCCGCGAGCGGCACCGAAGAAGAATCGGAGTCGCCTTGAACGAAGACCCAGGTGCCCTTGAACAGGGCGACCAGTGTGCCGACTTCTCCTGCGAACCAACCGCAGAGCCAGAACGACAGAAAGCCGACCGTCAAGAAGTGGCCGGCCTTTCGCTGGGGCCTCAGAGTCGTTTCGTTGAGTGCGATTTCGTTCATGCACCCGAACGCTTTCACCCCTGTGTGGCAGGACGATGGCGAACAGCGAACACAGAGACGAACTTCAGGTGGGGAAGGGTGCGATTCTCGGGTCAGCGGCCCTCGTTAGGGGATGTCGCTGTACCCTTCGTATCAAGCCAGCGACCGACCCAGTCTGAAGGGAAGTTGGACCACGAAATGAAGTACCCGCCAGGGTGTGCGGTCAGCATCGGTGGGCCATACAGCCCAAAGCTGGTGAGCTGTGTCGCCGGCACCACCGCGGATGCAACGTCTGTGGGCCATAGAGGCGGCAAGCGAGGCGATCGCAATGACCACCCCTTTTGGAGTGCCGATGGCTTGGGCCGAATCGCCCGCCCGCCAAAGGACCTCCGGAGCCACCGCCCGATCAGGGCTGACGTAGGGCCCATTGACGACCTGAGTGCGACGCTTGCGACGAGCCCGAGACACACCGCGTTGACGGTGCGCCCGAACGGCGGGTCTGTCTATGTGAAGACAGGGGCGCGAGAGGAGCCGAGAGAATTCCTGCCCGATTTCTCGCGCCGCTCGATGTTTTCGACCCGCAAAATGATTTCAAAATCGTCGGTCAGCACCCGCAGCCCCGATTTCCTCGCGCCGATCGATGTTCTCGACCTGCAAATCGATTTTGAAATCGTCGGAGCACACTTGCGGTCACAACTTCCCGGCGCTGAACGATATCTTCGACCCGCAAAATGATTTCGAAATCTTCGGAGCGCACTTGCGGTCACAACTCCTCCGCGCTGGTCGATGTCTTCGACCGGCAAAATGATTTTGAAATCGTCGGAGCACACTTGCGGTCACAACTTCTCAGCATCAGGTGAGTGCGCCGCGGTCAGACGTTTGAGATCGATCGAGCTCGCGTTTCGAAACTGTCTTTTTCGCGAAAGAGACGGTCGCTCTTCACCTTGCGAATCGTTTCGCGCGTTTGCGCTGGCTCGCAACTTGAACAGTCAACCCTCACGCTCGCAGTGAGGAGCGCCAACCCTGAAAAGAAAGAAGACACCCATGCTCACGTCACACGAACACGAAACTGTCACTCCCACCGATAAGCGCCAAGAAGACGTCATGGACCGAGCATCCGAAGCCACAGCCGGGCTGGGACGACTCAGTGATGAGCCATGTCACATGATCAGAAGCGAGTTGAACCAAGGTCGAACGGCCCTTGGAGCACTCTACCCCGAAGCTGCGAAAGACATCGCGGCCCGCGCTGAAGCGGAGGCTGCCAGCAAGAGAGCCGACGATGACCTTGACCGGGTCAACGCGCTTTGCGTGGCCTATGGCGCAGTCGTACACGACGACGTTCTGAAGCTGGTGAACCTCGACTCCGAGGCCGACGTCACCGCTGAAGACATCCTCATTCCCAAGCTCGAGACGATGAACCGGCCTGCAAGCAAAGCCATCGCCGATCTCACCCTCGACGTGCTCAAAGAGAAGCGTCACGCCGACAAGTTGCGCGCAAAGGCGACCGAGAAGGCGGCTCACAGCAGTGCGCGGTGGTCAGATCAATACAACACGGTCAGCCGCCTCATTCGCCAGGCGCGCGCGCTCCAGGTCGCCGAAGGCCTCGACGTGCCTCTGCTCAAGCCGCGAAAGCCAGCCTCAGCCAAGACCAAAGACGGTGGCGCCGACCCGATCGAAGGCGGTGAGGGGCCGCCGGTCGTGAAGCCCGTTGAGGCCGCCAACCCCCTGCCGAACGCCCCGCAACCGGCCAGTGCGAGCTCGCCAGATTCGAGCACTGCGCCTGGAGCGGCTGAGCCGGCAATCTCAGCGTAAGTGACAGCTCGCAACGAAGGGTGCTGCCTCAGCTATTGGGGCAAGCGCCTTTCTCGGCAGCTCCGCGTAAATGCGCCTGCCCGGGGAGATCAGCGAGGCGGCCCCTTCTGAGCTACCGCAAGCCGAAGTATCAGTCGCCTCATCCAGAGGGGACCTCTCCCCTCCCGCAGGAGATCTTGAACCCCTCGGAGGGTGCCGTCTCTGCTCTCTTTTTCAGTCAGAGTGAGCCGCGGCAGCGTTAGAACGAAGTTAACGCGTTCGACGTGCTCGTCGGAGTCAGGGGCACGACGCAAGAAGGCGCGCGAAGCCCTCCAGCAGATCTGCTCATGACGCTCGCGCGTCGCATCTGTCGGTGTGAGGCCGGCTCGATGGAGCCGGGCGTGCATACCCTCATGAACAATCGTGCTGGCGAGCAAAGTCGGTGACACGCCGTCATCGCTTAATGAGCGCTCGCTGAGAATGCAGCTGGCATCGCTCGCGTGCCATTCACCCCGAACGCTCGAAGCGAGTGGGGTGACCCAGATGCAACGAACATCCCGACGGAGGTGCGCGAACCTGCGAGGCGTCGTGCGCTCAATCAAGCGAAGCGCTGTCTCGATCTTGCTGAAATACTTCTCAATTCGGTCGTGATCGGCATCCACGACGAGAACGGCGACTTGAAACCCGGCAATTTTCCTGACCTCGCTCAACGCTAAGCTCGCCGCTCTCCACATTTGTCGTACGCGGAGAAGCGCTCGACGGAGAAGCCCTCTCAAGAGAGATTTCGCAGTCATCCGAATGCTCCAGGGTGTGAGCCTCGACCTAAGGACCCCTGTTGGGTCTGGCAACCGCCGTGCCCTCTGCCACGAAACTTGCAGTGCCGCGCGTATGGCCCACGCGATCTCAACCCCGAAATGGCTCGACCTCGAAAAGACGTCGGTCATGCTGCTCACGCCTCTTGACCACGCCGTTGACCCCCACCAGGGGCCGCGATTGATCGTTTCGCTCGAAGATGACGGCAGCTGGAAGGGGTTTGCTGTCACGAGCACCGGCACGATCGAGGCAGTCGCCGCCGTCGCACCCGACCGCGCGCATGCCAAAGTTCTGGTCGTCGAGCAGACGCTCGAGCTGCTGAAAGACCCCACTGTGACTTTTCCGGAGCATGCGGCATTCGCCGCGCTCGAGCCTCTTCTCGCCGACGCCGACCACCCCTGAACGCGGCGGCGCCGCTTCGATGCACTCGCCGGGGGCTTATTTTCAGAATACAGCATGCGCCTCATGACCGAGCGCACGCTGGTGGTCTCTGCGACGAACCTGATGGCCCGCGGGTTTCTCGTCGTGCCAACCGACCGAAAATCGCCAGGCGGAGAGCCCGTCAACGGCCTCTTCGCCGTCGCTCGGGCCGTGCTCAATGTCCTCTCGTGGAAGTCACCCGCACACGCCGTGGCCATTGTCGATCGCGACTCGCGCACCTGGCCTGAGCTGCTCGTGCCGCAGCTGGCCCAGTTGCCCGCGCTGCTTCGCGCGTTGGGTCTGACAGTCGTCGAGGGTGACGAGCCGCACCTGGTCGCGAGTTACACCGAGGCCGCGCTCACTGGCGGTGATGATGTGGTCATCGTCGGCATCGACAAGCGGTACGCCCAGCTCGTGACCGACAAGGTGTGGTGGTACGACGCGAACAAAGACGCCCGCTACACGCCCGAAGTCGTTCAGAAGCGGTTCGGGGTCGAGGCCCCAAGGGTCGGCGATTGGCTGGCGATGGTCGGTGACGACGATCAAGTGCCTGGGTTGACCGGCATCGGCGCGAAGGGCGCCACGACGTTGCTGCAAACCAACGCGACCATTGAAGCCGCGCTCGAACCAGGGGCACCCCTCGAGCCTCGGTTGCGCAAAGCCCTGACCGCCGCGGCCGCGGAGCTCCCCGAGCACCTGGCTCGTGCCCGGCTCGACCGGCATCGGCCGCTCCCGCTGCCTTGGGCCAAAACCCCATTCTCTGCGC
>JANLPS010000136.1:0-19787 GCA_031367385.1 Archangium sp.
TGTCCCCTTTATTTCTTCAGTTCAGAGTGGCCGGCGGGAGCTGCGACGCCAACCGGCGCTCGCGAGCCTTCAGCAACAGCGACCACCCATTGAAATCAATCAACGCGGCACGGCTGACCAACTTGATTTCACCGCTGGGCCGACGCACCGCCAACGCACCGACCCCGTTCTGCGAGACCAATCGAATCGCGTCGATCAACCGGGTGCTGGCGGTGACCTCGACGACCTTCAACATCGACAAGCGCGAGAGCGGGCCATCGGGCGCGAGCGCCGCCACCTCGTTGACCACCTCAGCGCCGACCACGCCGCGAATCAACCCTTCGATGTGGGTGATGACCAGCAGATCAGACGACTTTGAGTGCATCAGTGACGCTGCCTTCCGAAGGGTCTCGGTCTCGGCCAGAATGACCACGTCTTTGAATGGCAGGTCTGCCACTTCGAACTGATCAAGCATGCGCGCGACCTCAGCAAGTCATGGGCCCGAAAGTTCTCGAAGGGTTTCGAGAGGTTCGCTCCGGCCCCGCATTGCACCGGCGAAGGTGAGTTTCAGAAGTGAAATGGCTTCAGGCGGCTCGGGAGTGGGATGACGCCGTGCGCCGTGGAATCGACCGGGCTCGGGTCACCAACGCCACCAGCTCACCGGTGCGCATCATCGCGATCGCTTCGAGGCCCGACGAGCCGAGCTGCGTCTCGAGCTCGCGAACCGTGACCAGGCTCGAGGTCTGCCCCACCTCGTGGAGCGGCAGCGCAGCGATGGCATCTTGAGGTCGCAGCATCGCGTAGCGCTCGAGCTCGTCGCGCCGAAGCATCTTCAGGCCTCCATCGGCATCGCGCACCATCACGACCTGCGCGCCAGCGGCCCTCGCCTTGAACCACGTCACCGCCGCCGTTTGATCGGCCGCAGCGAACTGAACCGCCTTGTTCGAAGTGCTCAGCAATTGGAGTTGCATGGCCTTTGGGAGAGCAACAACCAGGCCATTATTTTCCGCTGGGATTTACACGAGACGGAGGCGGCCGAATGGGGCGTGCCTGTTGACGACCTGCGTCAGCCGCCACAGCGGGACTACCTGGGTTCTTTGGCCTCGACGAGGGTGTCCCACGTCTTGGTGGCCTCGGCTTCGTGCGCCAACACCGCGTTGACCGCGTCGGCCCCAAAACGGGCCTTTTCAGCGTCGAGGCTGGTCGCCTGGGCCGAGCGCGCCCGGAGGTCTGCCATCGCCTGCTCGGCCTTGGCCCGTTGTGCCGGCGTGAGTGCCGCTGTGGCCTGCTCGAACTGCCGAACGGCCTCGGAGCCGGTCAGACGGGCCAGATTTCGCTGGGTCACGATGGCGGCCACCACGTCTTCGATGCGGTCGACCTCGTCTTCGCTGAGCCCTGCGTCGGTTCGAAGCGCGCGTTCTCGACGGGCGCGGTCGAGGGCGCCGGCATCGGTTCGGGCCATCATCAATCGCTGGTACGCAAGCCACGCCACGACCTTGGCCTCGGTCAATGGCCAGCCGGCATCGTCAGCAATGACGGGCACTTCGGCACTCGCAGCCGGGGGAGGCCCCGCGATGGGTGCTTGGGTCGCCGGCTTGGCGCAGGCCGTCGACACGCAGGCGATGAGGCAGAAGAGTCGAGTCACGAGCGAATTCGTTGCGCAGAATGCCACGCTGGTGTGTGACTTGACTACAGTCCCATCGCCTTTCACCTCCGGAGCCATTCATGTCGGTCACTGCCACCAAAGCCACCCAAGCTGCGCAATCTGCCACTCAAGGCTACGAGAAGGCCGCCAAAGCGCCGACCGCGGCGAAGCTGAAGAGCGTGCTCAAGGCGTACGAGGCGCAGGAGCGCACCTGGGCGAAGTTGGCTCCGGCGATCTTGAAGAACTCGGCCAACGTCACCAAGACCATCGACATCTCGCCGCGCGGCAGCTCGCAGCGCACGACGGCGTATGTGCTCAACGACAACCGGGTGGTCTTCGCGCGCAGCGGCGGCATCATCGCCACCGCGCCGGTGTACCTGGGCCCGGTCGGCCTCGACGCCGCGGCTTCGGTTTCAAAAAAGTAAGGTATCGTCGCCCGTCGTGAGGGTTTTCTTGATTCGCCACGGAGACGCGGACGCCGAGGTCCCCGAGGCGCTCGATGACGACGCACGTTCACTGACGGCGCGAGCGCGCGACGCCTTGCCGGGCCACTTCGCGGCGCTGGCCGGGCACTTCGGCCGCGTCGACGCGATCTTCACCAGCCCCCTGGTGCGCGCGGTTCAGACCGCGACCCTGCTCTCGAATGCGCTCAAGTTCGGCGGCCCGTTTCGAGCGCACCGCAGCCTCTTTCCCGATGCGCCGGTGGGTGGGCTCGAGGCGTTGCTCGATGAGAGCCCGCGCAAGACGCTGATTCTGGTCGGCCACCAGCCGTCGATCGGCGCGGCGGCGGCCTACCTGCTCGGGCGCGCGAACCTGCCCAAGACGGTTTCTCCGGGCACGGTCATCGGCATCGAGCGTGATGACCTGAAGCCCGACCCGCTGACCAGCAAGTTGCTTTGCTTCGCGCAGGTCGGCCAGCCGGTGCTCGAGACCCTCTGATACAAGCGTTTCGCATGATGGACGACGCGGAGTTCACGGTGGTGGCGAGCCAGCTGTTCAAGCGGGTGGTCAAGGCCGTCGACGCGAGCGACCCCGATGTGCTCGAGGCCGACTCGACCGGTGACATGGTCACCCTCACCGCCACCAAGACCGGCGAAAAAATCGTCATCAACACCCAGCGGGCGGTCAAGCAGATCTGGGTGGCTGGCAAGGGCGCGGGGCTGCACTTTTCGTTCGGCTCGGCCGGGCAGTGGCTCGATGACAAGGGCAAGGGGCTCGAGCTGTTCGCGTGGGTCGCCGAGTGCGTCGAGGCGGCGACGGGCCTGCGGCTCGATTTGAAATGAGCGCAGTGCTGCGCGTCAGCCTGCTTCGTCAGGTGAGCGCGTCAACGACTCCGGCGGCAATGGTGGTGGCTCGGGTGTGCCGGTTGGAGCGCTCGACTGCGCAGGCGCTGGTCACCAGGCTCGGCGTCTTACCGCGCGCCTTCGATGAGGCCGAGGCCACCGCGCTGGTCGAGCAGCTTCGGGTCGCGGGAGTCGAAGCGCAGACGATACCCGGGCCAGCGACGGCGGCCCGGCGGTGCGGCGTGCACCCATCGCTCGAGGCCACCAGCGCGTGTCGCGAGTGCGGGGCATCGATGTGCACCGCGTGCGTGCTCGAGGAAGCGCGGCCCCAGTGCCAGGCCTGCCTGGGCAAAGAGCGGCGGCGGCTGGCATTTCGAAACGTGCGGGTCGCGGTGCTGCTGGTGTTCTTGGGAGGCGTCGGCTTGTGGGCGCTCTCGCGGCAGCTGCGGCTCGACCGGCGAACGACCTGGGCGCGGCCGCTGACCGTGTCAGTGGTGTTGGTCACGCAGGGCGAGCCGAACCCGGCGCTGATACCGCGTTGGGAAGCGGCCACCGATGCGCTGACCGAGTGGTTTACCGGTGAGTGGGCCCGGTATCGTGCTCCGGGCGCGCAGCCGCCGGTGCGGTTCGTGCTCGAGAAGGTGGCGCGCGTGGAGGCGTTGCCGGTCGCTCCGGAGGACACGCAAGGCACGGTGGCGTTCGAGCGGCAGCTCAATGAGATTGACGCGCAGGTCGGCGTGCGAAGGAACGACGCGACGGTGTACGTGGCGCTCTCAGGTGGAGGCGAGGCCTCGCAGCGCGTCGAAGGCATTGGCGAGGCGGGCGGGCGACGCGGGTTGATCTACGCTGACGTGAACGCGACCGAGGTCACGCTCGAGTCGGTGGCGCTGGCGCATGAAGTTCTTCACTGCCTGGGCGCGCGAGACAAGTACGACGCGCAAGGGCACGCGGCCGGAGTGGCCGGGTTGGTGGCTCCTGAGCAGGTGCCTTTGTACCCGCAGCCCGGCGGTGAGGTGATGGTCGGCGAGGTCGCGACCGGGCCCAACAGCGGTGAGCCGATTCGGTCACTGCGTGAGGTGCACGTGGGGCCGGCGACCGCGCGCGAGATTCGGTGGTGAGCGTGCTCGGGAGCAAAGTTGCGGGGGCTTTTCGCTGAAGGGGCGATCAATTCACGTCAATCGGAGGGTCTTCTTTGGAGAAGTGCGGCCAATTCACGTGAATCGGTGGCCCCGCTCCGGAAAAGCTCGACCAATTCACATGAATTGGTGCTCCCGCTCCCAAAAAGGCCGAGCAATTCACGTGAATCAGCCCCGTCTCACGCCGATAACCCCTTGAACTGCCTGTCAGGCTTCAAGGGTGTAGAGCGGGCCAGAGTTGCGCACGAGGGCGGCTCAGGCCTCGAGATCGAGCCGAATCAACGCCTCGTCTTGCCGCGCGCCCTCGAACACATGCCACGCGGCGACCACGTCGAGAAATGACGGCCCGACGCTCGCGAACACCGTCAGCTCTTCAGCGCTTTGCCGCCCCGGCTGCCGGTTCGCCAACACGTCACTCAACGTCGATGTGAAGGGCACGCCCCAGTCGAGCGCGGGCTCGGCCGCGTCGGTGAAGCGCTTCGCCCGACGCAGCAGCGCCGCCGGCAACGGCGGAGTCGCATAGCCGTCTGCGTTCAGCACCGTCACGTGCGCGCCAGGCCGCAGCCGGTCGGTCGGCAGGGTCACTTCGCCGGTCAGCACGATCAAGTCGGCGTTCTCGACGGCCTCTTCGGGTGAGTTCGTGCCACGCACCGAGGTCGCCAGCGTCGACTGCAGCCGCATCGCCAGCTCGGTGTTCGCGGCCGGGTCTTCTTCGTACAGCCACACCCGTTGAATCGAGCGCACCAGCCGAATCGCCTTGAGCGCCCCACTCGCCGCGGCCCCCGAGCCCAGCACCGCAACCTGTCGCGCGTCTTCGCGAGCCAGTACGTCAGCCGCGAGGGCGCCGACCAACGAGGCTCGCAGCGAGGTCAGATGCCCCGCGTCCATCACCGCGAGCACTTTGCCGGTCTTCACGTCGTGCAGCTGCAGCACCGAGCGGCTCTCACCCGGCTTCGCCAGCGCACTGCGCACCGTCACCGCGAAGGCCGGCACCGTTGGCCAGGTGGCCTGCCGAACCTGCGTGCTCAGCGCCTCGTGCTGCGAGCTGACGGTGTGCGACTGGTACGGCAGCGACGCGGTCAGCGCCTCACGCAGCTCACGCAGGAGGTGCAGCGCCTGCATGTGCCGCGAGACATCTGCGCGCGAGAGAAAAGCCGTGAGCATGCGCGTCGATACAACGCCGATGCCCGCCTTGACAGCAGCGAAATCTCACGGCGGGCAGGTCACCGCGGTGTCGTGCTGATAGCAGCCGTTGCCTTGCGACACCCACCCCGGCGTCGGCGCGGTCGTACAGGTGCAGAGGTACTCGACCAGGTGATTGGCGCCGCTACAGAACACGCCCTTGCCCGTGCAGGCCGCGTATTCGGCGACGGTGCAGGTGTTGTTGCTGACGTGGTGAAAGCAGTTGTTGCCCACGTCGACCCAGCCCAGCCCGAGCAGCTCGGCGCGACCGGCGGAGTCGACACCGCAGGTGTAGAGGCGGTCACTTGGCGCGGCGCAGAAGAAGCCCTGATTCACCGGGGTCTCTTTCATCGGCGTGCTCTGGGGCCCGACGTAGATCTCGTGCCACGCGCCAGCGATCTCCACCGGCGTCGTCGCCACCAACGGGTTGTACCCTTCCTGCCCGAATTCGACTTGCAGCAGGGTCCACTGCTCATAGTCGGCCCAGGCGGCTCCCCAATAGGCGGCGAGGTCTGCGGGGGTGATCGACCCGACCGGTTTGACCAACTTCTTCGCGGTCACCAGCTTGAGCGCGTTGGTGAATTGCCAGAACTCCATCGCCACGTCGAAGGCCTTGCGCGTGAAGGGCGCGAACTGCGAGGTCTCGGCTTGCGAGGTGTAGAGCGAGAGGCCTGACGTCGCCTCGACGATGTCGGTGTGCAGCGGCTTCATCGGGCCATCGAAGACCGGCAGGCTGCCCTGCGCGGGGTCGAACCAGAGGCTGGCGTTTTGAAACCAGGCCACCTTGCTCCAGTCAGTCGTGTCGGAGCGGTTGATGGCGGTGTTGAAGAGAAACTGCACCTGACACGGGCCAGGCACCGGCACCTGCGTGGTGCAGGCATTGTTGATCAGGGTGAAGACCATCTGCTGCTTGACCTGGGTGACCTGCCCGCTCGACGGCCCGACGCGCCACGAAGGCACGCTCTGCACGGTTCGAATGCGAAGGCGGCCGGCGCCGCTGAAGGGGTGCGGGGCGGTGGTGAGCCACCAGGGTTGGCGAATCGCCGAGAAGCTGCCCTGAATGTACGGGTTGCTGCCCGAGCCGAGCTGACCGTGGCTGTCGAAGGGCTGCCAGAAAGCGCTGCCGCCCTGAGTGCGCGGGCCGCTGGTCGTCCACTGCCACCAATCACCACCGACCGGGTCGATGAAGCCGACCGATTCACCCGCGAGGGTGGGCGAGGTGCAGCCGGCGATGGTGCTGGCCGTGGGCGTCCACCGCATTGAAGACGACACGTTGGCGCCATTGACGTGGGTGGCGTTGAGGGCGTTGGTCCAGGCGACTCCTGTGGGGGCGATGGTGGGCCCGCCGGCCCCCTGCGCGCAGCCCCGGCCGAGCCCGAAGAACGACATCTTGGGCCCAGGCACGAGGCTCGTGGGGTTGGTCGCCGTCACCCAGGTGCCGCCGACGTTCTTCTTCGCCAGCACCGCGTCGGGCGAGGTCCAGCTCGAGTCGACCTTGAGGTAAAACGCCTTGGGGTTGGTCGTCTCGACCGCTGGAGCGACCCAACTGCTCAAGGCCTGAGACTCGCTGGCGACGTCATCGGTCGCTGACGGCGGTTCGGCCGGGCCGCACGCGGTCAGCGCGCACACCAGCACCATCACTTGGGTTTTCACGGGAGTCTTTCGAATGACGAGGGGCACCTTGGTGAAAGAACCAAGGCCCCTGCGACGTTCACGAGGCTCCGGCGCTTGCGTTACGGCAGCGGTGGAATCCACGAGCAGGTCGAGTCGACCTGGCAGGCTTCGAAGCCGAACTCCTTGCCGTCGGAGCCTCCGTAGCGGCCGATCATGTTCGCCAAGACCGAGCCCAAATCGAACGGCGCGGTGGGCGCCTCACGCAGCTCGCGCAACAGGTGCAACGCCTGCATGTGCCGCGAGACATCTGCGCGCGAGAAAAAAGCCGTGAGCATGCGCGTCGATACAACGCCGATGCCCGCCTTGACAGCAGCGAAATTTCACGGGGGGCAGGTCACCGCGGTGTCGTGTTGATAGCAGCCGATTGCCTTGCGACACCCAACCCGGGCTCGGTGCGGTGGTACACGTGCAGAGGTACTCGACCAGGTGATTGGCGCCGCTGCAGAAGACGCCCTTGCCCGTTCAGTCGGTCTGCGACGGAGGGGTGTGCGATCTGTTCGCCTCTTGAGTCAGACCGCCTTGGGTCAGACGCCGCCGGGGCGAAAGACTTGCAGCACGACGGGTGCCTCAGCCAGGGGGGCACCGCCACATCGAACCCGGGGCACGGTCGCCGGCTCACGACCCAGCAGGGTACGGTAGAGCGAGAGAAACGACCGGGGCCTGCGCAGTGGGTGAAAGAAGCGCCAGAGCTCGAACGGCGACAACGGTACGACCTTCGGCATGAAGCTCCAGGTGCGACTTCGCCCGAAGGTGACCGCTGTCGACCCGAACTCTCCTCGAAAAAGACCTAACAGGTCGGCTGCCCAGCACTCGAAGCCGACGAGGTACGCTGCGGCGGGGTCGTCGCAGTCAACCCGCGCAAACGAGCAGTCGTGAGGGCGGTACTCGAGAACGTGGTACTCGTCGCCCGAGCGCAGGGCCAAGGCCAGCGCCGGCTTTCTGCCCAGGGTACGGGCGCCGTCAAGCGAGTGAAGCCCGCGAAACAGCCCGTGACCGTAGAAGTAAGCGGCCAAGTCGTTCAAATGAGCGCACAGCTCCTCGAGCTCGCCCACGGCCAGCTCGGCTTTCCCGCTGGCCGGCGCATACGCCTCGAGCAGCTCCACATCTCCGCGGAACTCGCGGTCTGGCCAGCTCGCACGTGGGGCAGTCTTCAGAAATGGGAGTTCAGCCTCGACGTTCTCCACTCGGTAGTGTCGCAGATGAATGGTCTGCCCAGGCGTCGGAGCCAAGAAGAGCCCGTCTGGCGTCAAGGCCTGCATGGCGGTCGCGACGCGAGCTGAATCGGCGAAGAAGGCGTTGTGGTTGAGCCACTCGCGATCGGCGTCGAAAGAGAGCCCTCCGCCACAGATGAGCATGCCGACGGGGGCCTCCCAAACGGCGCGTAAGTTGGCTTCTTCTTCAAGCAGCTGGCCCGCGACTTTCAGGGTATCGAAGGGCACGATTTTTTCGACCTCACCCGCCACCAGAAACGACCAATTGCTGCTGTTGTTCGTACACCCCCACAGCCCCGGCTTGCTCACCAGCTGACGAAAGGCCTTGATGCTGCTCGGAAGGAAGGGGGTATCGACTGCCGAGAAGAAATTGCCGTGGCCCGCTTGATCGCGAACCAGAAACGGCAAGACGTCCCACTCGTCGAGGTGGTCGCGAGTGACGTGGTCGGGCGTCAAGAAGAAGACCTCGAGGTCACCCACCCGAAACCCTTCTCCGGGCTGGGCGAGGTGAACCGTGAAACCCATTTCGCCCAGAATCTGGCGTGCCGCGCTCGAAGAACGAACCGAAAGGATGATGGGAATTGAGCGCTCAAGGCGATTGAGCGTGGGAATGTCGAAGTGATCTTCATGCTCGTGGGAAATAAACACGGCATCAATCGCTGGAAAGAGGCCCAGGTTCACCACCCGCGGCGGGTACATGGCACCGACTGACCGGGCATGCCCGAAGTTCTCAGTCAGCAGCGGGTCGACCAACAAGCGCGTCGCTGGGGTCTGAAACAGCCACCCTTGGTGGCCGAGAAACGTGGAGGAGAACATTAAGGAGACCTCAGGCTGAAGGGCTCACCGTATTTGATCGACGGCAATGAGGTGCCAACGCTGGCGGCCTGCGCTGCTTGTATCGCCAGCGCTTTGGCCGACATCGACGCAATCTTCGCCGAGAAGAAGCTCGACTCTGCGTCGAAGCGAAACCACGGTGTCGAGCCCAGCGCGTAGGGGAAGAAGTACTTCAGGCCAGCTCGTTGAACCAGTCGGCGAATATTGACTTCGCTCACCCCCAGCATCGGGGAGGGCTCAAAGAGCCCCAGCGTCGTGACATACCAGGGCCACAAGCGCATCAGCGGCAACAACTCCTCGAACGAGTCTTGATACCCCTTCTGCATTCCCGTCCCGACGGTGCCAGCGCTGTAGATGTTGCGCGCGAACAAGATGCCGGGCCGCGAACGCCCTTCCAGCCGGCCAATGAGCCAGTCGGTCTGAGCGTCAGTCAAAGCCGCATCGGCGATGAAGGTCGCCGTCGAGTGGGCCGTCTCGACGAGGTAGCAATTCCAACCATGAGGCAGTGACGCGGGGTACTCGCCGATGAAGGGAAAAGCGGTCACGGTGATTGAACCGAAGGTGACCTTCTCGCCGTGGCCGAGGCTGACCACCTTGCGGTCGGCGCCGAGTATCTGGTGAATGATCTTGCGCAGATCGACTTCCCAGGGTCGGTTGACGGGGTCTGCTTTGGGCACGACGATGGTGGTTTGCAGCGGCAGCGCCAGCAACGTCCCCAGGCTGAAGTGATCAGCGTCTTGATGTGTAATCAATACCGCGTCGGGAGAAGGCAACGCGTGCATCGACAACTGCTCACACCTCGGCCCATAGGAAGTGAACAGGTGCTCGTCAGCAAACTCTGATGAGAAGACCTTGGGCAGCTCGTTGTCTCTAAAGTCGAACCGAGGCTGCAGGTAGGGGTCGACCCATACCGAGGCGTCGGGTGACTGAAAACTGACGGCCGCGTGCCCGAGCCAGGTCACGCGATCTCCCTCGCCTCTCTTGAGGCGCGCCGGCACCCGGTCGGCGCCCGCCGCAAGCGTCTCGACGATGCCCTGCTGAACCCAGACCGCGAGCATTTCGTTGTCGAGCTCGACGCCCCACTCCGCGGCCCGCACCAGCAGCTCATCTTTGCCGATGCCCTGCATCAGGGCCGAAATGACTCGACCAAAGCCCTCGGTCATTTCTCCGGTCTCGTAGGCGAGCATGTCGTCGGCGCGTCGCTTGCGACCGTCGGCGAGCACCACGCGAAGTCGCTCCGGCTGAAAGTGCAGCATGTCTTCGGCGTCGGGAGCGACCTTGAACTCGACTCGGCCGTCGACCAACGTGTTGGTGATCAGCCGATCGGCGAAGGGCACACCGAGTTGAATCTGATTCAAGCGGACCATCGACGTGGCCGACAAAGCGGCCTGGCGCAAGAAGGTGAGGGCGCCATCGAGGTGCGCCAGCCGCTGGCGCCCATCGCTCAGGTTCTGAGCGGTCACGCCGATGTTGCCCATGCGGAGCTCTGGCAACACATACGAAGACAGGGTGAGCCGTGGGCTCGACGTCATGACGCACGCTCCGTGGCATTCGCTTCATTATCGGCGGTTGGCGAAGCCTGCCTCAGCGCGAGCTGAAGCAACTCCGGGCTTTCGTTGATGAGCTTTCGAATGACGTTCAACGAAGACTCGAGTCGCCGCCCAGCAAAGAGCACCAGCGGGTAGGGGCAATAGTCTTTGGCGCCAACCGCCTGCGCGCACTCGCCGGGTACCTCAGCCACTTGCCGCTGCGCGATCTCTCGGTACCTCTCGAGCTCATCGACCGGCAGGCCCATGGCGTCGGCCACATCTGCGAAGGCGTCGGTCTTGAGGTCGAGCCGCGCGGGGTCAGCCTTCGCCCATCGGTAGGCCTCGAAGAGCCGTTCTCCCTTCGTGGCCAAGCCGACCGCCATGATGGCTTCTGCCAACCCCGGTCTGGCCGACATGGCAAACCCGACGCGAACGCAGAGCCCTCGGCCCTTCTCTTCGGCCAGCCAGGCATCCAAGCTCTTCATGAGCAATGCACACGTGAGGCAGTCGAGGTTCGCGATGACCGAAAGGTCATAGCCCCCGGGGCTGCGGGTCACCGAAACCGTCACCGCTTGGGCGTCGAACGACACCTGCTTCGCCTCGGCCAACTGGCGCCCGAGCCACCAAGGAGATTCTCGAAGCTGCTCCAACTCGGCTTGAAAGACACCGGCTCGGTCAGCCCCAATGAGGTGTGGCACGACTCCTGAGAGGACGAGCCCGAAAACCAAAAGCCACGCGACCCCGACCAGCGTCACTTCGAAGAGCGGGGGCAGGTGACGTGACACGACGAAGAGAAAATACACCCCCGAAGCCAGATTGACGGCATGCACCACGGCACACAGTCGGCAAAACATGCGGTTCTGCACCATCACCCAAAAGAACAGAGCCGCCTCGGGCAGCACAGCCAACGACAGACACCCCGTGAGATATGCACCGGTCGGAAAGCACCCCAGCACCATCACTTGTGCTGAGAAAAACGCGACCCCGAGCCCCGACGCGGGAATGCCAGCCACCCTGGCAAAGCGGGAGTGAAGGAGATCATTGCAACCGCTGTGAGCGCCGCCGCACAGAAAATTCACGCTCTCACTGCCCCCGTACACACTCCGAATCATCGCGTAGCTCAGCCCCAGACCCACAGCGGCCAGACCGCCAAGCACCGCCACTGTGACCGGAGAGGCTCGAACCGCGCCCAAGGCCAAGAGCGCTGCCACCAGCCCAAGAAGAACGCGGGGCGCCCCGGGGGCTGAAGCAGGCCCGACCAAGTCGGTTCGAATTCGAAGCTCCTCGAAGAGACGCTCGACCAGTCTTCGACCGAGCCGGCCTGGTTCTGGGTGTGGAGGCCGGTGGAGTTCGGGGAGCTCGATGACGGCCAACACTCCGGAGAACTCGCGCGTAAACTGTGGGCGAGTCAGCGACCTCGATTTGTAGACAGAGTCCCACAGCTTGACCTCGGTCGCGCCCACCGACTCAATGAGCCCAAACCCACGGCTGCCGAGACCGCAGCACAAGACGACCCCAGGCTCGGGCGACTCCAAGCTCTCAACCTGAATCTCGCCCGTGGTGACCTCGAGCCCCAGGGCCTTGGCCGTCTCGACCACGGCAAGCATCGAGGTGGCGTTTTTCTGGGCTTCCACCAGCGAGCGCACGTGGTCGCGAGAGTACGGCAGCCCCAGACGACGACTGGCTTCGGCGAGGGCATGCGAGCCTTCAGCGACCCGCCAGGACTTCGGAACTTTCTCTTCGTCGGAGAGCTCGAGCATCGGTGCTGAAAGCTTACGCCGCGTCACCACCACCATCGAGCTGCATCTGCACCAACTGGGCGTAGGCGCCATTCAAGGCGAGCAATTCGTGATGGCGCCCTTTTTCAGCGATGCGCCCGTCTTGCATCACCAGAATGACGTCTGCGTGCGCCACCGTACTGAGTCGATGCGCGATCACGACGCGAGTGCACTGAAGGCGAGCGAGCGCTTGCTGCACCTGATGCTCGGTGATCGCATCGAGAGCGCTCGTCGCCTCGTCGAGAACGAGAATCTTCGGCTTTCGAGCCAAGGCACGAGCGATCGCGAGACGCTGCCGCTGCCCGCCCGAGAGCGTCGTACCCCCCTGTGGAAGAATGGTATCGAGACCGGTCGGCAGTGCTCCGATGTCTTCAGCAAGACACGCCACTCGAATCGCCTCGTGAACCTCTTCGTCAGTCGCCCCGGGCGCAGTCTTCAAGACGTTCTCTCGAATGCTGCCAGAGAAGATGTGCGGTTGCTGAAGAACGATACCCATTTGTTGGCGCAGCGCTCGCAGCTCGAGCTCTTGCAGCTCGACGCCGTTGAACGAGATCGAGCCCGACGATGGCCGGTAAAGCCCCAGCAGCAGCATCGAGAGGGTCGATTTGCCTGAGCCGGAGCGGCCGACCACCGCCACCATCTTTCCCGGCTCAATGTGCAAGTCGACATCTTGGAGCACCAAGGGGGTGTCCGGTGCGTACCGAAAACTGACCCCTTTGAGGTCGATGCTCCCGTCGAGCTCGATCTCGCGACGGGGTCGGCCGGGTGGCTGCTCGACTTCGCTGTCGAAAACGTCATCGAGCCGCTCGCATGCGCTGGCAATGGCTTGAAAGGTGGAGGCCGTGTTGATGAGGTTAGCCAGCGGTGTCAGCAGCGCGGAGGCGAGTGCCCACAGCCCGAGCATGGTGCCGAGCGACACCTGCCCGCTGAGCACCTGCTGGGCTCCAAACCCCAGGAGAATGAGTGGAGCCGCCGTCTGCAGCGTTCCTTTGATCGCGTCGATCCACGCCTCGAACTTGCTGCGGGCGGTCATGACCTCGGCGTAGGTCAGCCTGCGCGGTACCCACTCATCGAGGCTTGCTTCTTCGGCGCCCATCGACTTGAGGTCGTTCACGGCAGTCAACATTTCGCTGAGGCCTTCATGCGATCGAGAGGTGGCTTCCAGCTCGCGTCGGGCGTACTGGCGGAGCGGCGCTCGACTCGCCCAAAACACCACCCCCATCAGCGCCCCGACCACCAGCGTGGTCAGCGCAAGCAGGGGGCTGAGCGCGAACAAGATGATGAAATAGAGCAGCGCGAGCGCCCCGTCGAGGAGCGAGCTCAGCGCCCCCTGGGTCAGAAACTGCCGAACTTCTCCAATGGTATTGTAGCGGGCCAGCAAATCTCCTGTGTGCCGCGACTGAAAGTACGCCAGGGGCAAGCCCATCAAGTGCCGAATGAATGTGAACGGGAGCGCCATATCAAACCGGGCCCGCACCTCGGTGAGCAGATGTGCACGCACGATAGAGGCGACGAACTGCCCCGCGAGCACGCAGGCAAACCCCGCCAGGAGCACCACCAACAAGCGGTAGTCGCCGCGCGGCAGCACGCGGTCGATCACTGACCCTGTCAGAATTGGCACGGCGAGGCCGACCATCTGTAAAAGGGCCGTCGTCGCTAAGATTCGGCCCCAGCGCGACCGCTTGACGTGACGCACAATCCACGCCCAGCTCTGGCTGTCGGTCTGACCTCCGCCGGGCACAAATGCTTCGGTCGGTTCCAACAGCAACGCCACGTGGGTAAAGGCCCTGTTGAACTCGTCGAGGGAGAGCGTCTCGGGGCCACTGGCCGGGTCGATGATGTCTACCCGGTTGCCCCGAAGGCGCTCGAACACGACGAAGTGAACCCCTTTCCAGTGGAGAATCGCGCCGGGCTCGAGGTACCCGACCTGGTCGTTCTCGACCTGAACGCCCTGCCCATCAAGCCCCAGCTTTCGAGCCGCGTGGAGCAGGTCACGCGCCGTCGACCCCGAGCGACCTCGCCCGACCACCTGGCGCAGCTCGTCGAGCTTCGTTCGACGCCCGTGATAGCTGAGCACCATCGCGAGGCAGGCGATGCCGCAGTCCATCGAAGACATCTGCTGCACGAATGGAATTCTCTTCGCCACGAGCGTGAGACGCTATCACGCGCATTCTGAAGGACGACTTACCGCCCGCTTTTCTGGCCTCGTGCCGGGGGTGACCTACACTCGTCGCCGAAATGCGTCGCGCTCCCTCCGCCTCTTGGCTCGCCTTGGTGATCGCCGCCCACGCCACGTCAAGCTTCGGTGAGAGGCTCACCCTGCCTCAGGCGGTCAGTCGGGCGATGGAGGTCGACCCCTCCCTCGCTGCGGCGCACACGCTCGAAGATCGAACCAAGCTGGCAGTTCTGCGTGCCCAGCTCGACCGTGTCTCGGTCACGGTTGATGGCCAAGTCTCCGAGCTGTGGAACCGGTACGGCATTGGCCTTTCGACGGAGCAGGCTCTTGGCGCAGAGGTGCCCACGAACCAGGGGTTGTTCGGCCTCACGGCCGTCGTTTCGGTGCCGCTCTTCTCGGGGTTGCGGGTCGAGTCGACCGTCGGGCGGGCGCAAAAGCTTCGAGAAGCTCAAAGCGGCTCGGTGACGTTGAGTCGAAACGACTTGGCGCTCTCGGTCGCTCGCGCGTACTGGGCCATCAGACGCACCTCGCTGTTGACCGAAGTTCAGTCCCGCTCGGTTTCACGACTCGAAGAGGCGGAGCAGATCGTCAGCGTTCGAGTTCGAGCGGGGTTGGCCCCGCCAATCGATCTGAACCGAGCCAAGCTGCGCCGCCTGCAACTGACGGTCGCGCTGGTCGAGCTCGAGGGTCAGGCCCGGCAAGCCGCGGCCGAGTTCGCCGTGGCCCTCTCGCTTTCGAAAGAGGTCGAGTTGGTCGATATGCCAAACGTCAGACCACTGCTCGAAAAGACGCTCCCCGCAGTCGAGCTCCTCGTCGAAGATGCCAAGCGCGACCGCCCCGAGTTGGCCATCGCCCACCTTCAGGTCGAGGCTCAGCGCTCTGGCGTCAGCATCGCTCGCTCGGGCTATTTCCCGCAGCTTTCGGCGATCAGTCTGCTGCAGCTCGGCAACAACCCGCAGATCTTGAGCGCAGGCTCAAAGGTCAGCCCGACCTCATGGAACCCGTTTCTCAATGTGTCGGCCAACATCACCTTCGGAGCAGTGCTGTCGGGCAACATCTTCAACATGCTCAGCACCTACACCGCAGTTGCTGATGCAACGTACGAGCTCGACCGACTGACCGAGGAGGAGCGACGCGCGGCTCGTCTCATTGAGACGAACGTTCGAACCGCCTACATCAAGGTTCAGGCGTTGATGAAGCGACGAACCCCCCTCGTCGAGGCGCATGAAGTCGCCGCCGACAATCTGACGATTCTGGAGGCCCGCTACGCGCAGGGGTCATCGCTTGTCATCGAGCTGCTCGACTCGCAGCTCGAGCTGACGAACGCCGAGCTCAATCTCAGTGACCTTGACGCGCGGCTCGCCCTGGCTTGGCTCGAGCTCCAAGCGGCGCTCGGCGTCACGCTCGGTACCGAGCCCTAAAAAGAACAACCGCGCTGGCGACGTTGAAGCGATCGCCAACGCGGGGAGTGCTCGATTCACTGATTGTTACGGGCAGTAGCTCGGGCCGCACTTCGAGCCGTACATAAATACTTGATAAGGGTTGTTGAGGGGCGAGCAACAGCCATAGATGGTCATGCCGCCACCGTGGCTTGCAAGCGACTCTTCAGAAACGGGCTTCAGGGCGGTCTTCAGCGAAAGCATCTTCTTCATGGGGTTGTCCGGGTTGGGGTGGGTTGTTAGGTGATTCGATGGTGAGCTTTAGCAATACGGGGGCCAGGGGCAGCCTCCGAGTTTCAAGCCTTTGACGCTGACTCCACGTGCACCCGAAGTGCACAGCTGCGCTTCAGATGCACTTGCGCTTCTCTCGAAGTGAAAAATTACTGAGCTGCATAGCAGCGCGGGTCGATTTCAACTGAGGTCACGGTGCTGCCGTGGAGGGCGAGCGGCACGTTGCAGCGCACCAGCTCCGAAAGAACTGCCGGGCTGCGAGTGTACCGCTCGATGGCCCACACAAACGCCCACCCCGCAGCGTCGCCGATCACGAACTTGCGCCCCTCATCGACGAAATACCCGAACAGGGGAGTGTCGCGGTGGCCCGAGTAGGTGGCGAGCAGGTCAAGGGTGTCGGCGTCCCACAGTCGGGCCGTCAGGTCGCCGCCGGTCAGAATGACGCGCCCATCTGGGCTGTAGCGCACGAGCGGCGTCTCTCCCTGGTGCCGACTCAGGAGGCCCACCTGCTCCCCAGACTCGATGCTGAACACGACACTCACGCCGTCTGCGCACGTCACGACCAGGCGGCGCCCATCGGGGCTGAAGGCGGCCTGCATGGGCCACACCTTGAGGGTGAGTGACCGGTCGAGCTTTCCCGTGGCGGCGTTCCACAGCTTGACCGTTCGATCGATGCCGACGGTGGCAATCGTGCGATCATCGGGCGAAAACAGCGCCGCGACAATCGGGCCCTCGTGGTCCTTCAGAGACGCGAGCACCGTGCCGGAAGCGACCTCCCACACTCGTACAAAGGTCGTGCCACCTCGCACCAGTACCCGGGCTCCATCATGGCTGAAGGTGACTTGGCGGGCATCGGTGGGCGCCTCCAGCTGAAACAGCTCGTCACCCTTCGGAGAATAGAGACGCAGGGCGCCGTCTCGAGCAATCGCGGCGAGCGTACCGCCCGACGAAAACGCGACCGCCTGCGGGCCGGCGCCTTCGATGCGGCGCCTCCACAGCTCGTCGCCAGTCTTCGTGTCCCAGCAGCGTACGGTGCCGTCTTTCGAGGCCGTCGCCACACGAGCGCCATCGACGGTGCAGGCCCCTCCCCGCACTTCGTCTTGATGCCCCGCGAAGACCCTCACCAGCTTGCCGGTGCTGGCCTCCCACAGCTTCGCAGTGCGGTCGTTGCCCGTCGTCACAAAGTGCGCTTCGCCGCACAACTCGAGACTCGTCATCGGGCCGTTGCGAGAATACCCATCAGAAAGCTCGGTCACATCGCCGAGGTTTGCGGCCCTCGAAGCGACCAAGGCCGAGGTTCTCGGGTGCCAGATGCGTGCCGTGCCATCACCGGAGACGGTCAGCACCTCCTGCGAGTCGGGGCTGAAGGCACCAAAGAGCACGGCGTTGCTGTGCCCATCGAGCGACGAGAGAATGGTACCGGTTTCGGCGCTCCAGACTTTGGCACTTGAGTCGCCGCTCGTCGTCACCACCCGCTTGCTGTCGCTGCTCCAGTCGACACTGAAGATGTTGCCGCGGTGCCCATTCAAGACGTGGAGAAGCGTGCCATCGAGGCCCCAGAGGCGTGCGGTGCCATCTTGGCTCACGGTGGCGATGGTCTTTTGGTCGGGGCTGAAGGCGACGCCCCACACATAGTCACTGTGCCCTTGCAGAATGGTCAACAGGCGCCCGCTCTTCGATTCCCAGATGCGGGCGGTTCGATCGTAGCTGATGGTGACCAGGCGGCTGCCGTCGCGGCTGAAGATCGCGTCTTTGACGGGGGCCGAATGGCCGGTGAGCACCGACACCGGCGCCCCGGTGCGCGCGTTCCACAGTCGAACGGTGCCATCTTCAGACGCCGTCGCGACCCGGCTGTCGTCGGGGCTGAATCTGCCCGACGCGACCATCTTGGTGTGCCCTTTGAGCTCGGCGATCAACTCGCCTGTCTGCGCCGACCACACTCGAGCGACCCCGTCGTTGCAGCTGGTCACCACGGTTCGACCGTCGTGGCTGTAGTCGACCGTCACCAGCGCGTCGGGGTGCTTGAGCGTGGCAATCAGGCGGCCGCTGGGCACCTCCCAGATCTTGGCCGTCGTGTCCCAACTCGAGGTCACCACCCGCGTGCTGTCGGGGCTCACTGCGACCCCCTGCAGCAGTTTCTCGTGGTGCAAGGTCGCGATGACGTGCCCGTCGGTGGTGTCCCACACGCGCGCGGTACCGTCGTCGGCTCCGGTGACGACGAACTTCCCGTTGGGGCTGTAGGCACCGCAGATGATCTGCCCCGTATGACCGCGGAGCACGAGCCGCTGCGCCTCGATGGGCGCCGTGGCCTGCGCCAACAAGACCTCCATGCTCAGACCACCCCGCTCGAGCTTCGAGGCTTCATTGAGGTAGACGAGCCCTGGTAAATAGTCGCGGCTGAGTACGAGCTGGCGCCCGCGATCGAAGTGACTCTGCGCGAGGCTCTTGGTGGCCCGCTCGGCGTTGGCGACCGCTTGGGTTCTTTGAACTTCGACGTTGGCATTCAAGCGCAAGAGCATGACCACGCCGACCGAGAGCACCGTAAATGCCGTCGCAATCAAGATTCGGCGACGGCGCAGACCACGCGAGGCCTCGGTCAAGCTCGCGCTGACGAACGCCTCTTCGAGCGCCGTCAGACGCCCCTTGTAGCGGGCGCGCCAGAGCCGACACTCGAGCAGCACATCGCCACGCCACAAGAGCCCCGACGCGCGGGCCTTTTCCTCCCACTGGCGGGCCGCCGCGCGAATCTGATCACGCATGCGCATGTTCTCTGCGTCTTCGTGCCGCCACTCGACCAACCGCGGCCAGGCGCCGATCAGGGCTTCGTGAATGACTTCGACCGAGTCATGGCCGTCGGCCGTCTCGGACGAGACGAGGAGCCTGGCCGTGACCAACTTGTCCAACACGCCTTGGGCGAGGCTGCCCCCGCCGAGAACCTCGAGTGCCTCTTGCTTCCACAAGACGGCACGGGTGCCCTGTGCCGTCACCAGGTGGCGAAACGCCTCGCGCACGAGGTTTCGCTCCTCGTCCCTGAGCGACGCCAGCGTCGCCTCGGCGTGATGGGCGAGCGCGCCGCCGACGCCTCCCAGCGCATCATAGGTCTTCACTCGCATCTGCCGCAGGTGCCGGTCGCGCAGCTCCCAGAGCTGCGACGCGGTAAATGACAGCAGCGCCAACGCTCCCGAATGCTCCAACACCGCATCGACCATCCGCTTCGGCAGCTCGGCGTCGTCGAAGGCGTAGCCGACGCGCTTCGCCGGCTCCGTCACCACCCGGAGCAGGTCGTCGGCCGCAGGCGTCGCGAGCAGCTGAAGGCTGTTCGAGAGAGAATCGCGAAAAGCGGGAATCTGCTGCACCTTGATGAGAAAGTCGTCGCGCAGCGTGACCACCACCCGCACGCGGCCCGAAGGGTGTCGCGCTGCCGCCAAGAGGGTGGTGGCGAACGCAGCGCGCGCGTTGGCGTCTTGACAGAGCGTCACCAGCTCCTCGAACTGGTCGAGCACCAACACGAGGGTGCGCTCGGGCCCCACGGCGGAGATCAAAGCCTCGACTCCGTGCTGGGGCGTGGGCAGGCCCTCTGCCTCGAGCCGCGCGGTGAGCGCGCTGAGGGGTGACGCGCCGGGCCGCAAGACCACCGGGGTCCAGCTCCTGGGCAACAAGGGCAGCACACCGGCCAGAATAAAAGACGAC
>JANLPS010000145.1:0-2501 GCA_031367385.1 Archangium sp.
TCGATGGCTCGGGCCCGCTGCTCGACCGCGGCCAGGCTGATCTGGCCCGGCAGCAGCTCGACTTTCTCAACGGGCAGCTCAAGACCCTCGATGAACGCATCTCGCTGGCCAAAGACGAGGCGGCGAAGGCCGACCTGGGCAAGATGGTGGCCGAGATGAAGGCCCGACGCGCCGAGCAAGAGAAGATCGTCAACGCTCCCGCGGCCAGGGGCAGCCGCTCGCTGAAGAACGAGTGGGTGTTGCTGAACAGCGGCGTCACCGATGACCCTGCGATCAAGACCGAGGTGCTGAAGATCGACCCGGCCTACAGCGGGGCCCACTGAAGCGGTTTGCTTGGCGAAAGCCATTGCTGACTCCTAGTCTTTGCGGCCGATGTCGTCGCGCGACCCCGAGCTCGAGCGGTATTTTCAGGCGGTGTACGCCGCGCCGGGCGACGTGTCGGCGAAGCTGGTGCTCGCTGACGTGCTGCAAGAGCGGGGTGACCCCCGCGGTGAATTCATCTCGTTGCAGCTGCAGCCGACCCGCCCCAAGCGCATCGAGCTGAGGCTCGAGAAGCTGCTCGAACGCTACCGCGCCGCGTTCTTGAACCCGCTGGCACCCGTCGTCAGACCCGACGGCCAGGTCTGGGAGCACGGCTTTCTGGTCGAGTGCCGCGCGGCGCTCGATGGGTCGACGGTCGACGCACCTGAGTGGGGCACGGTGCGCAAGCTCGCGCAGGTCGGTAACGCCGCCTCGCTGCCCGCCGAGCTGACTTCCCCGCACATGACCGCGCTTCGGGAGCTCACCAACGTCGACTTGCAGGGCCTGCACGTGCTCTTTCGCAGTGTCACCCCGTCGCCCATTCAAACCCTGGGCATCGACGGCCCCGGCGAGTCAGCCGATTGGCCCAGCTTCGCCATCGACCTGGTTCGCGAGGCCAAGCCGTTGCCGAAGCTGACCCGGCTGGGCTTGCGCTTCTGGCGCTTCGAGGCCGAGCGCCTCGACTGGCTGTGGCGCGCCCCGGTGATGGCGAGGCTCAAGATGCTCGACCTCTCGATGCCCCGAGTGCCGCGCAACGTGATGGCGGTGATCGACGAGCTGCGCCGATGCGAGACCACGCCCGACGCGGTCGCCCTGCGCGGTCGCACGCTCGAGGTAAAGCTCAAGCGCGACGCCGACTGGTCGGTGCTCACGATGCGAGCCCGCACGCCGATGCTCGACGCCGCGTTCGGTGACGCGGTCGGCATGCTCGAATCACTGCCCGCGACCGGGTTGACCCGGCTCGACGTCACCAGCGAATTCCCGGTGACTCCGGCGCAGCTGGCACGAATCAAGAAGGTGACGAAGCGCTTTAAGCGCCTGGAGTGGGCCTCGTGGCCCGAGGTCTAGCCGACCTTGTGCTCGAGCTTCTCGACCCGCTTCTCGAGCTCGCGCCAATGCCCACCCATCATGTCGATGACCCTTTCGAGCCGGTCATTCACCTTTTCGAGGCGATCGTTCACCCGGTCGAACCGTTCATTCGTCGAGGCGCTCATTCGCTCGATCGCCTCGACCACACTGTCTAACGTCGCTTTGTGCCCGTTTTGCTTTGCCATTTGCCCGCACCCCGTGAAGAAACTCACCAGACGCCCAATTGCGTCGTCAAGCGCACCTTTACCACCAGCCACTGACATGCTCGCTCTGCCCTACGCCGTGAAGCTGCTCGCTGGTCGCGACAAGAGCGAGCTCAAGCTGCGCGAAGCGCTCGAGAAAAAAGCCTACCCGCCCAGTGAAATCGACGCGGCGATCGCCCGGGTCAAAGCGCTCGGCTACCTCGACGAGACGCGCTTCGCGCAGGCCAAGACCCGCGAGCTGTTGCGGCAAAAGAAGACGCCCGCCGACATTCGGCAACGCCTCGAGCGCGATGGCCTGGCCACGAAGATCATTGATGCCGTGCTCGAGCAAGAGGCCGCTGGCTTCGACCCGCTGACCGCCGCCCGCGCGCTGCTGGCGAAGAAAAAGGCCACCGGTGCCAAAGCCGCGCGCTTTCTGGCCTCTCGCGGGTTCGACGACGAGGTGATTCGCGCGGTGGTGCCCGGCCTGAACGACTGAAGACGAATAGACCAACCGGGCCCGGCGCTGATAGAGGGGCCCTCGCGATGCGCATCTCCTTGCTCCCTCTGGTGTTGGTGCTCAGCTCCTGCGCCTTCTTGAAGTCGCTCGGCCAATCGGCCGACGGAGAAGTCGTCTACGGCGCCGACGCCGAATCGAACATGGCCAAGGGCGACGAAGCGCTCGAGGCAAAAAACTTCCCCGAGGCGGCGCGGTACTACGAGTACATCAGAACCAAGTACCCCTACATCGAGGCCGCCAAGACCGCCGAGCTGCGCCTGGCCGACACCGACTACGCCCGCGACCGCTTCATCGAAGCCCGCGATCGCTATCAGAACTTCGTGCGCCTGCACCCCACGCACCCCAAGGTCGAGTACGCGGCCTTCCAGGCGGCGCTGACGCTTTACCGCGACATCCCCTCCGACCTGTTC
>JANLPS010000117.1:0-64478 GCA_031367385.1 Archangium sp.
TCTCGCAGCTCGATGCCCAAGCGCAGGCGGGGCCCTAGAAGCGTATTCTCGCATTCTGCACGGGGCGCGGAGTAAACCTCCGGCATGCCGGAGCTGCTGGTGTTCAGCCAAACCTTCGAAGCGCTCGTTCGGGCCCTCGGCGGCAATCTCACCGACGCGTCAAAAGAGAAGTTTCGCGCAGTGGGCGTCAACTTCGACCAGCGGCTGCTGCCGGCGTACCCGCTCGACGTGTGGGTCGCGGCGATGGAGCTGGGCTCGACGATCCTGACTCCCGACGGGTCAGCGGCCGAGCGGCACTATGCCTTGGGCCGGAGAATCGTCGACAGCTACGGAGAGACGCTGGTCGGCCGGGCCTTGTTGGCGGTGATGCGGGTGATCGGCCCGCGCCGTAGCTTCGAGCGCATGACGCGAAACCTGCGCACCACGAACAACTACACTGAGTCGAGCTTCGAGATCTCAGGCGACGGGCAGGTGACGTTGTGGTGCAGCCGGGTGATCTCGGCCGAGTTCTACCGGGGCATGTTCACCCGCACGCTCGAAGCCGCGGGGGGCACCGATGCACGCGTAACAGTGCTCTCGATGGACGCCTCGGGATGCAAGTTCGCGGTGAGCTGGAAGTAGCCGCGGGCTTCGAGTCGCCGGTGGTGGTGAAGACCGGCGCCTCAGTTGGGCACGCACACGCCGTTGGCATCGCACGAAGTGCCGGGGCCACAGCCGGTGCTGCACGAGCTCAACGAGAGCAGGTCAGCGCTGGCGCCTCGGGCTCCGCCGGTGCCGGTCGACGAGACGGGGCCTGGGGAGCTGCCACCGCTGCCGGCATTGCCCCCGGTGTCGACGCCCGCGCCGGTCAAGAACGCGTTGGTGGCGCTCAGTGAGCCGACCGAGAGGTTGAACCCGAGCACCGAGAACGAGGGGCCGCCGACGCCGCCGCCGCCGCCACCGCCGGGGCCTCCGTTGCCGCCTTCGCCGCCCTTGCCGCCGGTCGAGCTGCTCCAGCGTGCGGGGCTGCCGCCGAACCCGCCCGCGCCGCCCAGGCCACCCGCGCCGCCGAAGCCGCCATTGCCGCCGTCACCGCCGAGCCCGCGTTGAATGCGATTGCCGGTGATGGTGGGCAAGGTGGAGGTCGCCGCGCTCGAGGTCAGCAAGATCGCGATCGACGCGCCACCCGCGCCACCGGGTTGCCCGCCGCTGCCGCCGCACGCACCGGCACCGCCGCCGCCGCCGCTGGCACCGATCTCCCAGGCCTGGCAACCACCGGCGATGAACTTCTGAACGCCACCTCCAGCCCCGCCGCCGCCGCCGCCGAGCGCAACAGCACCGCCCAGGCCCGCCGACGCCTTGACCGGAGCGGTCACCCACTGCCCCATCGAGATCGACCCATGCCGAGCGATGGCCACCGCGCCCGAACCGCCGAGCCCGCCACTGCCGTCAGGGCCCTGGGCACCGTCAGCGCCGTCATGGGCTTGAATGGCCGAGGGGTACCCCGACTCACGCACCTGGGCGCAGCCGCTGCCTGAGAGCGGCGAGAAGCTCCAGTCCCACCCGCCGCGGCCGTTACGGGTCGAGGGCAGCGGAGACACGTATTCTTGTTCGTCACCCTGGCTCAGCGCGAAGGCGTACACCGGGCAGATCACATTGCCGCCCCGGTTGGCGCTCCCCGCCGCGCACTGAGCGTTCGAGCCCGCCGCGCCGCCCGCCTGGTTGTTCGTCGCCGAGCAATTGCCGCTGCCGAAGAAGCGGCTGTTGATGCCCGTGGCGCCGTTGAGGGCGGTCGAGGCCTGCCGGCCGAAGCCCTGGGTGCCCGTGGCGCCGCGGCCGCCGTCACCGCCGCGGCCTCCGAACACGTCATTGGTCATCAACACCACTCGCTGACCGACGTTGAAGAGGTACACCGCGACCGATGCCTGCCCTGCGAGGCCCTCGGGAGTGCCGCCGGGCACGTCCCACCCGACGATGGTGAAGCCTGCGACCACGGTCTCAGCCACGCCGGTGCCAGCCGTTTCGATGTGCACCGCGGCAATGGCAGTTGAGGAGGGCGCCTGGCCGCTGATGGTGACGGTGTGAATCTTGGGGTCGCGCTTCAAGAAGTCGCTCGAGTAGCCGCCGAAGATCTGCGCGCCGTCGAACAGCCGCACGTTTTCGCGGTACAGCCCCTGGGCGACGAGCACGTATCGCTTGGCCGCGGTCGCCTTGAGCAGCGCGACGCCTTCTGAAATCGTTCGCACCGGAGCAGCCCGGGTGCCGGTACCGCCGGCCAGCGCGGTCGCCGAGACGAAGATGGCATCGGCCTCGACCCCATCGATGCCATCGCAATTTTCATCGACCCAGCTCGCCGAGGCCCCGCTCGCGGGAGCACGGTCAGGCAAATCGACCGCCGTATTGTTCTGCACCCGCCGGCACTCGCACCCGTCGCTCGAGAGGCCGTTGACGTTGACCCACTCGAAGGTGACGCCGCCGACCACCTCGGTCAAACACGGGCCAATCGTGCACGCTGGAATCGCGGGAGTCTTGTCGCAGATGCCCGTGGTGTGCTGCAGCGTCGGCGAGAAGTACTTGGTGCAGTCGTTGTTGCAGAAGCCGCAGTTCGAGAGGGTGTCGTACACGCCGGTCGACCCGTTGCGAAAGCCTTCGTCGACCAGGCCGTCGCAGTTGTTGTCGACGCCGTCGCAGATCTCAGGGCTGAACGAGCTCACGTCGCACGCAGCCCACGCGGGGCCACCGGGCTGGGTGGCGCAGGTCTCGAACCCGCGGCAGGTCATCATCGCCGGTGACTGAATGGTACAGCTGCGAGTCGCGCCGACCGTCGCTGCATTGCAGGTGCAGGTCTTGGTCGAAGGCGTGCACTGGGAGCCTCCATCGAGTGCGCTGCACGAGTACCCGCCGGGGCACGCGCCATACGGAGACGTCGCGGTGCAATCGCGGCCGCACACCTTCGCGCCGTCGATGGTCAGGCAGTGGCTGCCTGGGCCAACGCAGTCTGAATCGAACTGGCACGGCCGGCACAAGGTGTCGGGCAATTGCAGGCACAGCCGCCCATCTGAAGAGGGGAAGAACCCCGCCGCGCACGCGAGCACCTTGCACGAAGGCGTCGAGTCGTTGGGCGAGACGCACGCGGTGTCGATGGCGTTGGCTACCTTCGAGCAGTCATTGCCACAGGCCCCGCAGTTGGCGCTCAGTGAATACCGGCCGCGCGGGTCGACGAAGCCATTGTCGACGGTGCCATCGCAGTCATCGTCGACGTAGTTGCAGGCCTCGGTCGACGGGTCTTGCGCGGTGCACTGGAGCCCCGCTGACGCCCGGCACAGCTGCGCGCCGCGGCAGATGCGGTTGCCGACGGTCTTGGTGCACTCGGGCCAGGTCGCGTTGTCGATGAACCCGTCGCAGTTGTCGTCGATGCCGTTGCAGGCTTCATCTTTTGCGACGGGCGCGTTGCAGGCGGTGAACCCACCGTCGGTCTGGCAGATCTGATTGCCGAGGCACGCGCCGAACGTATTCGCGGCGCCGCGGCATGACTTCTCGAGGCCCAGCGTGGCGGGTACGCAGTCGCAGGTGCGGCCTTCGGGCACGCACTGGTGGAGCGACGCTCCAAAGCCGCCGTCGACGGCAAATCTCTCGCACTTGTACTGGTTGGGGCAGCCGGTGACGGTGCAGTCGCGGGCACAGAAGCGGCCTCCGCCGATCGAGAGGCACGAGTCAGCCCCCGAGGCGCCGCAGTCGAGATCTTTCGTGCAGGTCTGACAGAGAAACGGCTGCGAGACGACGCAGGCGTTCACATACGTGGTCACGTTGTTGATCTTGAACGGCCCAACGACCTGGTTGCACTCGAACGAGGTCGGGCAGCCCGCATCGCCCGGATCACAGAGCCGCGAGCAGATCTTGCCCTGGGGGGCGCCGACGCAGATGGCCGAGTTGCACTCGTTGCCCGCATCACACGGCTCACCGAAGCGCTTGCCACCGCGCCCGGCGTCGACGAACTGCAGCTCACGGCACTCGGCGTTCACGCAGCGCAGCCCGGTCGCGCAATCGCTGTCGAACACGCAGGCATTCACGTGGGGGTACGAGACGGTGCGACCGCAGCCAGCGAGCGCTCCCACGGCCAACGTCATCAAGAGCAGTCGCTTCATCACAATGACTGAATGAGTGCGACGACGCCGGTAGCGCCATCGCCTCCCTTGCCTGCGAGGCCACTCGGAGACGCGCCGCCAACTCCGCCAGCACCGGGCGCATTGACCGGTGCCGCGCCGAACGTATTTTGCATCGCGTACCCACCGGCCCCGCCGACACTGACGCCGCCGATGCCGAAGACCGAGCCGCCGCAGCCGCCTCCGCCGCCAGTGCCCGCGCCGCCGTTGCCGCCTCGACCGCCCGCGCCACCGGGGCCAGCGCACCACGCGACGGAGGTCGCCTCGCCACCTCGACCGCCTTGCCCGCCGAGGCCGCCGTAGCCACCCTCGCCGCCCTTGCCTCCGACGCCGCCGAAGCCCAGGTCGATGAGGTTGCCATCGATGCGCGGGTTGGTGCCGACGACGAAGATCGCGAACGACGCGCCGCCGCCGCCAGCGCCGAGCCCCAGGCCGCCGCCGCAGCCCGCTCCGCCGCCGCCGCCGCCCGTCGCGCCCAGGTCGCCGACCCTGTGGCCGATGGTGCAGGTCGCTGGGTTGTTGTTCTGAACGCAGCCGCCGGCGCCGCCGCCGCCTCCGCCACGGCCGGGCGTGCCTGAAGCACCGACCGTACCGACGTCAGTGACCCAGTCATCGCCGACGATGTGCCCGAGCGCGGTGAAGCACCCTCCGCCCGGCAGGCCGGCAAACCCGTCTGACCCATTCTGGGCAGCGCCGCCGTTGAGCCCGTCGGCCGGCACGGTGCAGTCGTATTTGCAGAACGCTGACTGGCTCGGGTCAGACTGGTTGTAGCGACCGTTGCTGCCGCCGCGGCCGTTGCCGCTGAAGTTCGACGGGTAGTCTTGCGGGTCTTTGGCGAGCGTGCTGCCAGCGCCGACGTTGCCCGCGGTGTCCATCGGGCAGGTGTTGTTCGAGCCGGGCTGGCCTCCGACCTGAGACTCATTGGCACAGTTGGTCGAGGCGCACTCTTTCGAGGTCAACCCGTTCTGCCCGTTGATGCCATTCGCGCCAGCGGCGCCGGTGAACGCAGCGACGGCGTCGCCTCCTCGGCCGCCGATGATGTGATTGTCTGAGAGCCTGGGCGCGGTCGCGTTCTTCACGTACACCGCGTACGACGAGCGGGCCTGCTGCCCCGGCGCCGGGCGTGAAATCACGTCGTAGCCGCGAATGGTGAAACCAGCGACGAGCGTGGTCGACACGGCTTCGACATTGACGGTGCCCCGTCGAGCACCCGCGGCGACATCGGGCTCAGGCGCCTCGATCAACGTGGGGAAGGTAATGACATCGCGGCTCAAAAAAGAGCTCGAGTACCCGCCGTACAAGAACACCCGGTCGCGGAGGACGACTTGCTCGACGTAGGTACCCTGCGCGACCAAGATCGCGGTGTGCTTGCTGGCATCGAAGGCCGCCACGGCCTCGCCGATGGTCTTGAACGGCTCAGCGCGGGTACCGCTGCTCTTGGGTGACTGGGCCCAGACGAAGAGCGAGGTGGCGATGGTGCCGTCGATGCCGTCGCAGTCGCGATCGAGGTACGGCATGCCCGCTTTTGGGTAAACGCCCCCGGTGCTGGTGTCAGGCACGTCGGGCCCATCGCTGGTGATCGGGCACTCGCAGCCGTTGGTCTCTTCGCGGTCCGCATTGACGAAGGCGACGTCGCGAACGCACGCCTTGTCGACGCACTTCGACGAAGGGAAAGCGGCGCAGTCGCCGTTCGTCGTGCAGGTCGTCGCGCACACGCCCTTCGAAGAGCACGCTCTGCCGCCGCCGCACGGGGCCGACGCGGAGCAGCTCTTCGAGCAGAAATGGTACAGCGGGTCGCACACGCCCTCGGCGCACTCAGCGTCGATTCGGCACGCGCCGGTCGAGGTGACGACCTCACTCGTGCACTGCGCGATGACGCACTCGGGTGCTCCAACCGTCACATCGCAGCCACCGATGGCGTGCTGAATGGTCGGGCTCCAGCGCACTTTGCAGTTGGTGCTGCACGAGCCGCACGCGGTGTCAGAGTCATACGTGCCGGAGTCGCGGGTGTTGATGAACGGGTCATCGGGCAAGCCGTTGCAGTCGTTGTCTTTGCCGTCACACAGCTCGAGCGTGGTCTTCGAGGTGTCGCAGGCTCCGAAGTTGCCGATGCCATCGCACTTCTGCTCACCGACGCAGGTCGCGGTGCCGGCGGTGCGAAAGCAGCTGCGGGTGAACCCGGCGCTGGCGGCGTTGCACAGGCATGAATTGCCGTTGGGCACGCAGCGCTTGGCCGCGCCGACCTGCTGGCAGGTGCTGTCGGTGGGGCAGCAGCCCTTCTCGCCCACGACGCCCGTGCAGCCCGCGTACGGTGATGACGCTTCACAGCTCTGCGCGCAGTACGAGCCGGGGTCGAAGCCGACGCTGACGCATTCGTCACCAGGTACCTGGCAGTCACCGGTGCCAGTGCAGGGCCGGCACTGCGAAGTGACCGCCTTCTCACACACCGTCGGAGCATTCGCAGGCGAGGGGTAGTACCCCTTCGCGCACAGCTTCGGCACGCAGGTCAGCACGCCAGCGCGGTCTTCACACGTCGCGGCGCCGGTGAGCACGGTGCCGGCGTCGGAGCCCCCGTCACGGGCCAAATCTCGCAGCGTCTCGAAGCAGTCGGTGTTGCACGAGCCGCACGCGCGAACGCTGGTGTACCGGCCCGTCGAGTCGGTCAACCCATCGTCGACGATGCCGTTGCAGTCATCATCGACGCCGTTGCACTTCTCTTGCGTCGGGTCGGGGGCAGAGCAATCGAACGCCGCGCCACCATCGGGCAGGCCCTGGCACGACCACTTGCCGGTGCAGGCGAGGCCCTTCTTGCAGTCGGGGTACCCGGCGACGGCGCTGGTGTCTAAGCCCGGGTCGGCTTGATCGTTGAGCCCGTTGCAATCGTTGTCGATGCCATCGCAGACCTCTTTCGACGCGCCGCGCGCATCGCACCCGGAGTACGTCGTGTCGGCCTGGCAGGTCTCGAACCCGAAGCAGGTGCCGACCGCGTTGGTGAGCTTGCAGTTGCGCTGCAGGCCCGCGGTGACCGCCGAGCACTCACAGGTTTGCGCATCAGGCACGCACTGCCGGGCGATGCCCGCGTCGACCGCGAGCGAACGGCAGGTGTAGTTGGCCGGGCACGGGTTGAGCAGACAGTCTTGGCCGCAGAATCTGCCGCCGGCCAGGGTGAGGCAGCGGTCTCCAGCGGCGTTGCAGTCGCGGTCGCTCGCGCAGCTCAGACACAATGCTTTGAAGGGCGGAGCGCACACGAAGCCGGGCGTGGTGAATGACTGCTTGCACTGCCACCCCTTGGGGCAGCCGAACCCAGCGTCGGCGTTGCACCCGATGCTGCAGACGCCTCCGTTGCCGGGGCCTTTGGGCAGACACGGGCCGCGCTTGCAGACCGCATCGTCGACACAGGGCCAGCCGACCTCTCCGATGCCCGCATCGACCAGCAACAGGCAGCGGCCGTCGACGCAAGTCTTGCCCGCGACACAGTCAGTGAACGTCTTGCACTCGCACGTGCCGTCGAGGGCGCAGTCGGGCTCGTGGGTCGATTGAAAACACGCACTCAGGGCCAACCCGAGGAGGCACACTGCAACCAGCCAACTTCGATGCATGAGGGTATTTCCCGCGGTGGGCCAACGCTCGACGCCCTAGCCGCGCCGCGCGGTGCGCACCTTACCTACACGCGCCTCGCATGGGCAATGACGGCGAGACGGCTCCACCGAAAGAAAAAACCCTCAGCGCTCAGCCCAAGTTGAGGGTGGGCAAGCCGCCGGGGCGTGAGCGCTTACGGTTTTTCGGCTGTGAACTGCCATCCAGCCCTGACGACTCAGGGTTCGGAGGCATTGGAAGGGTGGTCTGACCCTGAACCGTGAGGGTTCAGTGGCTCGTAGGAGTGGTCCGGCCCTCAGCCGTGAGGGCTTGGGGGCACAAATAAGTCCAAAAGTCAGTGGGTTGCGATTCAGTGCGTCGATTGGTGCAGGCGGCGCTGAAAGGTCGTCAGCAGCAGCCGGCCATCGACGCCGTAGCAGCGAAGCTCACGGCTGTCTCCGCGCAGGGCGGCGACGACGCTAACGACCGGAGCGACCACCTCCCCTTCACGAACGAACGCGATCGACTCCGGCACCTGGTCGATGGGCAGCACCTGATCAGGGCCGCCGTCTTTCTCGACGAAGGTAATCAGACCAGGGTGTGTCGGAGTGATCATGCCGAAGCTCCCGAAGAGGAGCCTCACCAGACCACACGTCGGTGCGAAAGCAAAAACCGGGGTCCTTCGACAAGCTCCCTTCGACAGGCTCAGGGCAGGCCTCAGACCGCTTCGAAGCCCTCGACCGCCCAGCCCTTGACCGTGCCGACCAGAGAATGGTCAGTAAAATCAAGCATCAACGGCGTCACCGAGACCCGATGCTCGTCATGCACCGCGGTCACATCGGTGCCGGGCTCCTTGATGTGCTCGTAGCCGGTGCCACCGATCCAATAGTACTTGCGGCCGCGCGGGTCTTCTTTCTCGACCACGTCTGCACCGTAGGTGTGCCGGCCCAGGCGCGTGACTTCGTAGTGCTTGAACGGCCCTGCCCCACCCGGCACGTTCACGTTGAGCAGCATGCGCTTCGGCAACGGGTTGGCCAGGACGGCTTTGATGAGCGAGCGGGCGAACTGTGCGGCGGGCTCGAACTCGTGCGATTTTCGAGCGGCGAGGCTGAAGGCAATCGACGGCACGTTGAGAATCGACCCTTCCATCGCTGCGGCGACGGTGCCCGAGTAGATGACATCGTCAGCGAGGTTGGGCCCGTGGTTGATGCCAGAGACCACCAACGCCGGCCGCTCGTCGCGCAGGAGGTGGTTGATCGCCACGTACACGCAATCGGCCGGCGTGCCGTCGACGGCGAACTGCCGCTCGGCGAATTTTCGAATGCGCAGGGGGTGGTGCAGCGAGAGCGAGTGCGAGGTGGCGCTCTGTTCTTTCTCGGGGGCCACCAGCCACACCTCACCGAGCCCCTCGACGGCCTTCATCAAGGCCTGCAGACCCCGGGCGTTGAACCCGTCGTCGTTGGAAACGAGAATGCGCGCCATCAACCGACCTTGATCGCCGAGCGGCCTGCATAGCGGGCGTTGGCGCCGAGCTCGCCTTCGATGCGGAGCAGTTGGTTGTATTTGGCGATTCGGTCTGAGCGGCTGGCCGAGCCCGTCTTGATGAGCCCGCAGTCGAGGCCCACGGCGAGGTCGGCGATGGTGGTGTCTTCGGTTTCTCCGGATCGGTGGCTCATCACCGAGGTGTAACCAGCACGGTGGGCCATTCGCACGGCCTCGAACGTCTCGGTGAGCGTGCCGATCTGGTTCACCTTGACCAGAATCGAGTTGGCGATGCCCTTCTTGATGCCCTGCTCGAGGCGGGTGACGTTGGTGACGAACAGATCATCACCGACCAGCTGCACTTTCTTGCCCATCGCGTCTGAGAGCTGCTTCCACCCGTCCCAGTCGTCTTCGGCCAGGCCGTCTTCGATCGAGACGATCGGGTACTTCGCGGTGAGCTCCTGGTACCAGCCGACCATGCCGGCGGAGTCGAGCTCGCGGCCCTCGCCCTTGAAGCGGTAGCGCTTGCTGGCCTTGTCGTAGAACTCGCTCGCGGCGACGTCGAGGCACAGCGCGATCTGGGTGCCAGGCTTGAAGCCCGCCGCGTTGATGGCCTCCATGATCATCTTGAGCGCCTCTTCATTGGCCGCCAGATCAGGCGCGTACCCGCCTTCGTCGCCCACTCCGGTGGCGAGCTTGCGGCCTTTGAGAATCTTCTTGAGCGTGTGAAAGATCTCAGCGCCCCACTGCAGGCCCTCAGCGAACGTCTTGGCGCCCCAAGGGAGCACCATGAACTCCTGAACGTCGACGCGGGTGTCGGCGTGGGCTCCGCCGTTGAGAATGTTCATCATCGGCACTGGCAGGGTGCGGGCGTTGGCGCCTCCGATGTAGCGGTAGAGCGGGAGGTTCGACTCGTTGGCGGCGGCGCGGGCGTTGGCCATCGAGACGGCGAGAATCGCGTTCGCACCGAGCTTGCCTTTGTTGGGCGTGCCATCGAGCGAGATCATCGACTGGTCGAGGCTGGTTTGATCGAGCGCCTCGAAGCCGATGATCTCGGGTGCGATGAGCTCGTTCACGTTGGCCACGGCCTTGAGCACACCCTTGCCGAGGTAGCGCTTCGCGTCTCCATCACGGAGCTCGAGCACCTCGTGCTCACCGGTCGATGCGCCCGACGGCACCGCCGCGCGCCCAAAGGCGCCACTCTCGAGCGTGATTTCAGCCTCGACCGTCGGGTTGCCACGGGAGTCGAGAATTTCGCGAGCCAGAACCTGCGTGATGGCGGACATGGGGCGTGGTTGTAACGCCGTGGCGAGCTCGATTGAAGGTCAAAGAACCCTTCCTCGACGCAGGGCAGAAGAAGTGCGAAATTTGCGGGCACCTTCGATGCGCACCTCCTCCTGGCAGACGCTGCGCGCGGTCTTCGGGTTGCCACCGCCCCTCGAGCCGCTCGAGGAGTTGGCCGAAGACCCGCTGGTGCTCAAAGGCATTCGCGACGCGTACGAGCGCTTCTCGACGCGCGTCAAAGCGATGGTCGAAAAGACAGGCGAAATCGGAGTACCGGCCAACCCACACATCAAAGTCATCGGTGGGTACGCGATTCTGCGAGAGCTGGGTCGTGGGGGCATGGGCGCGGTGTACCTGGCGAAGCTCGAAGACGGGCCGCAGGTGGTGATCAAGGTGCCCTTCTCGGAGTTCGGCACCGACCCCGCCTACGTCGAGATCTTCTTTCGCGAGTTTCAGGCGCTGTCGACGGTGCGCCACGAGAACATCGTGCGGGTCTTTCGCTTCGGCAAAGACCCGACGCACAACGTCTATTACTACGTGGCCGAGTTCGTCGACGGGGTCACGCTCAAGGAGCTCGTCGACGGGCAACCCGAGCAACCCTTCACTCCGACCGAGGCTGCGGTGGTGGTCTTGGCGACGTTGCGCGCGCTGCGGTTTCTGCGTGATCGCAAGATCACCCATCGCGACCTGAAGCTGGGCAATGTGATGTTCAACCAGCAAGGCGAGGTGAAGCTGATCGACTTCGGCGCGGCGAAGATTGCCGGCCAGTCTTCAGAGCTGACCAACGCCGGGGTCATGTTGGGTACCTTCGACTACATGGCGCCCGAGGCGGGCCGAAGAGACTCGTCGAAGACGGTCGGCATCGAGCGAGACATCTTCGCGGTGGGCATCATGTTCTACCGGTTGCTCAAGGGCCGGCTGCCGAACGATTTCGGAGGCGGACAAGATGCGGCGATCGCCTTCGCCCGGTTCTGCGACTCGAGAAAGCGGGTGCTGCGCGACACGAAGGGCTTTCCCCCGTTGCTCAAGCATTTGCTGTTTCGCCTGACCGAGCGTGACCCGGCGAAGCGGTTGACAGATTTCGACGAGATAGAGTGCCGATTGGCCCAGATCATCAAGATCGAAGCCGCGCGCGACTGATACGCTGGCCCTCGTGCGCCGCATCGGAGTCGTCGTCTCAGACATGCACCTCGGCACGGGCCACCGTCGTGGCCAGATCAACATTTACGACGACTTCAAAGAAGATGAGCGGTTCGCCCAACTGATTCGCACCAAAGCCGCCGCGAACAGCGCCGACGAAGTGCACCTGATCTTCAACGGCGACATCTTCGACCTCCTCAAGGTGCCGGTGATGGGCACTTTCCCCGAGTTGATTGGCGAGCGGCTGGCGAAGATCAAGCTGCAGCGGTGCCTGCGCGGTCACCCGGTCTTCATCAAAGCCGTCTCGGCCTTCTTGAAGCACGAAAACGCGGTCGTGCATTTTCAGCCCGGCAACCACGACATGGAGTTCTTCTTCACCGGGGTGCAGCAGCTGTTCTGCCGGGCGCTCACCGGGCACGACGAGCACCCGCGGGTTCGTTTTCACGCGCGCGACCCGTTCTGGGAGCTCGACGGCGTGCAGTTTCACCACTGGCACCAGTTCGAGGCGATTCACGCGATGGACTTTGCGCGTCTCACCCTGCCCCGCCCCAACCGCGAGCCGATTCTGAACCTGCCCTGGGGCAGCTTGTTCGTGCTCAACGTGGTCAATGAGCTGGTTCGCGAGAGGCCCTACCTCGACAAGGTGCACCCGTTCTGGCCGCTGTTCATCGGCGGCATGATCGTCGATACCCGCTTCACCTCGAAGATGATCGCCACCAGCGTGAGCGCGCTGATTCAGGCCCGCTTCAACCCGGCCTGGTGGCAGAAGCGGCCCTTCGAGAAGCTGAGCCGGTTCATTCGAAACGAGATCGGCTTCTTCGAGACGCTCGATCACCATGCCGCGCGAATCTTGAAGGCCTCACCGAACTTGCGCGCGGTGTTCATGGGCCACACCCACGTGCCAAAGCTGCGAGGCCTGGGCCGCGATGGGGTCTACATCAACACCGGCACGTGGATACCGATGGTCGACTTGAACCTGGGCCGGCTCGGGCAGCGGCTCGAGCTGCACTACGGGTACATCGAGTGGAGCGACGGCGCGCCGCAGGTCTCGCTCCACCGGTGGCACGGCCGCACACCTGAGAGCGAAGAAGTGATTGCTTGAGCTCGGTGCCAACATCGCGGCCGTACTGGAATTGAAATGGCACTTCGTCGTCGACTCCTGACTGCTGCGCTTCGCCTCTTGCCGGTCAAGTTGCGGTACCAGGTCATTCGAAGCGGCATGCGAATCGACGAGGCCGAGCTCGCCGGGGTCGAGGCGGTTCGCATCGCCAGCACCGTCGACGAGTACGTCGACTCGATGCGCCTGGTCTACGACGGGTACGTCGGTCGCGGCATCTTGAAAGAGCATGACTCGAAGGTGCGCATGACTCCCTATCTGGCGCTGCCCTCGACCGCGATCTTCGTCGCCATCGAAAAGGGCCAGGTCGCCGGTACTCTTTCATTGGTCAAAGACGGGCCCTTCGGCCTGCCGATGCAGAAGATTTATTCGGCCGAGGTGCAATCGGTACGAGACGAGGGCCGGGTCATCGCCGAGGTGGGCGCGCTCTGCGTCGCCAACGGCAAGCGCGGCACCGGAGTGCCCTTCTTGCTCTACAAGGCCATGTGGTTGGCGGCCCGGGGGCTCCTCAACGTCGATGATCTCGTCATCGCCGTGCACCCCGACGCGGCCGACTTGTATTGCGCCACGCTGCAGTTCGAGCGAATCGGCCCGGTGCGCCACTACCCGTCGTTGACCCGCTCCGCGAGCGCGGTCGCGCTCAGGCTCAAGCTTCGCGAGAGCGAGCAGGCCTTCAAACAAAAATGGGGCGGGCTCCCCCAGACCCCCTCGAACCCGTACTGGCTCTACGTTCAACGCATCGACCCGCAGATCTCGCTCCCGACCGAAGCAACGAAGATCGGGAGCGAAGAGCTGCATCGAAAGGCGATCTTGAAGCTCGCCGCGCTTCGACCCGACATCGTGCTCGACCTCAACACCGCCGATTTCGAGGTGTGGCGCAGCGAGATGAAGAAATGAGCCTCACTTCTTGATTGGTATCGCCCGCAGCTGAGAGTGAAGCGTGCGGGTGTGAATGAACACCAGCTGCAGGTCGCCCAGGGTCACGAGGTCTGCGTTTGCGAGCGCCTTCTCGGTTCGAACCGGCTCGATGTTCACGAAGGTGCCGTTGAGCGAACGCTCGTCGCGAAGACGCCAGGCCTCGCCCTCAGCGATCAATGAGGCGTGAACCTTCGAGACCGACGGGTCATCAACCCGCGCCGCGCACCCCTCGCCTCGGCCCAGTTGAAAGACCTGAACCGACTGGCTCGGCTTGAAGAAGAAGACGTCGAGGGTTCGAAAAGCCCGCAGCATGACCAGAAGCTCGTCGAGGGTGTTGGGCTTGTGATGGCTGGCCAGGGTCGTGGCGCCCTGCAGCGTGAGCGTCGCACGGGCCAGCGCTTCGGGGGGTGGCCGGGCCAACAGGGCGACCGGCCCACGGCGCTCGACGAAAGCGTCGGCCGTCTCGGCCTGGGCCTGGTTTCGAAGCTCGAGCACCGCACTCATGGCGGCACGCTACGAGAAGATGGCTTTTCGCGCGACAATTCACCGGCGCCCCTGACGCAGTGTGGGCTTCGACGTGGTGCGCCGCTGACGCCCATCGGAACGTGAACGAGCGCGCTGCTGCGACGGCCCAGCACCTACGCGAGGTCTGCGCGCACCGTTCGGTAGCTGGCCACCCACTCCGCGACCTCCTGCGCGGTCGCCGGCAGCGCGGGCTTCGCAGCCTCGAGCAGCGCGGCGAGCAGCTGACTGGCGTGATCGAAGCGCGCGGCGGGCTCACGTTCAAAGGCTCGAGTGAAGACTGCGTCGAGTAGGGCCGGGAGCGCAGGGTTCACCTCGGAGGCCAGTCGCGGGCGCCAGAGCGGCAACGGCCCAGCGGGAAAGGCGCGCTCGCCGGTGAAGAGCTCGTAGAGCGTCGCGGCGGCGGTGTAGAGATCGGCCCGGCGGTCGATCGGCGCGTGCTCCGCCTGCTCGGGGCTCATGTAGGGCAGCGTGCCTCGGGCGACGCCGGTCTCGGTGCGAAAGAGGCGCGCCTCGGCCATCGCCAAGCCGAAGTCGACCAACTTCACCGCTCCCAGGTGTGAGACCAACACGTTCGCTGGCGTCACGTCTCGATGCACCAGCTGCACCGCCACGCCCTGCGAGTCGGTGAGCGCGTGCGCGTGCTCCAACGCCGCCAGCAACCCCGCCGCGATGCTCAGCGCCACCGGCAACGGCGCGACCACCTCGGCCTGCTGCTGATTCGCGATCAACGCTCGAAGCGGCGCGCCCTCGACGAACTCCATGGCGATGAAGTGCTGCCCCGCATCGACCCCGACCTCGTAGATCTGCGCGATGTTGGCGTGCTGCAGGCGCGCCGCGATGCGGGCCTCGTCGAGCAGGCTGGCCGCCGCTCGAGGGTTCTCGGCAAGCTCAGGCAGGAGCCGCTTGAGCGCGACCTTTCGTTCGAAGCCGCCCGGGCCCAGCTGCCACGCCAAGAACACCTCGGCCGACCCCCCCGCGGCGATCTTCTTCTCGACCCGATAGCGCCCGATTCGAGTCACCACCTCGCTCCGCTCCAGCGCCAGGCCCGCTTGCGAAGCCAAGGTCTCGAGAAAGGCCAGGTTTTGTTCTCGGTAGCCAAAGCCCGAATGCAGGCGCCCCACACCCAAGAAGCCGACCGGTACGCCGTGGGCGCGCACCGGCGCCGACATCACCAACCCGACGTTGAGCAGGGCCTGCTGCGTCTCGAGGGGCAGGTGGCGCGGGCACAACCCGGCGATGCCTCCCGCCTTCGCCAACGCCTGCTCGAGCGCCCCGTTTCGTTCGAGCGGGGCCACCCGTGGCGGCCCGTGAGCGCTGAGCAATCGCTCGAATTGTTGCCCGGTCGAGGCGATCTGCCAGAGCGCCGCCGACTCAGCGCCCAACACCAGCGCCGCGTCGACCACGCGCTGCAGGCTCGTCGCGCGAGGGTCGTTCTGAACCGAATCAGCCACGAGGCGCAGCGCCTCGGAGGCCTCGCCTGGGTTGACCTGCTCACGAGAAAACCAGGCGTCGACCGCGCGGCGGAGGCGCCGGTACACCGTGCCCACCGAGAGAAAGATCAGGGCGGTCATCGCCACCAGCGCCTCACGGCTATTGGCGAACCCCAGCGCGCTGAAGACCAACGGCAACGCAAAGAAGGCCGCGACCAGCAGCCCCGCCAGAACGCCCAAGGTGATGACGTAGCCCACCATCGAGGCGGCGTAGCGGTCGACGTCGAAGGGGTTGTGCCGAACCAGCACCACCGCCGTCGCTCCCGCGTAGACCAGCACGGAGACCACCGACAGGAAGTGAGCGAAGCTGCCGCCCAGCCCCGCTGAGCGAATGAGCATGTTGGCCACCAGGGGCAGAATCAGGCCCCCGACGGTCGCGAGGACGAGGGTGCGGGTCACCTCAATCAGCCTGGGGTTTCGCTGCTCGCGGGCGAACCGCCACTGGTACACGATGGCCACCAGGCCGGGCAGGCACGCCGCGCTCGACCAGATGGCGATCGCCGCGTCGACCCACCCGGCGACCCGAGGCGACAGGTCAATGACGTTCGCAATGCCGCCGACGAACGCGAGGGCCAGGGCCGCGCCGTAGAGGAGCTTCGAGTGCCGGCCAAAGGCCCACACCGAGGGGAAGGTCGAATAAAACTGAAACCCCACCACGGGCGCGGTGCAGAAGAGCGCTCCCATCAGAGCGAAGACGATGAAGGGCTCGGAGGGGAAGCTCTGCATCAGCAGCGTCAGCAACCCGACCTCGTACATCAGAAGAAAAAACAGCCAGCTCTGCTTCGTGCCCGGCCGCAGCACGAAGATGCTGGCGCCGAACAAGAAGACGAGAACACCCGCGAGCAGCCGCACGGCGAGCGCGAACCCCATCAGTCGACTGGGCGGCAGCACTTCTCCCTGCGCTTCGAAGACCACTCCGTTTCTTCGAAAGGTGGCCTTGAGCGGCCCCACGGGGAGCCCGGCTCGCGTCTCGAAGAAGCGGCTTGGAACAATCGGCTGACCTTCGAACGCCAACAGCTCGTCGCCCGGCTCGAGGGTCGGCCAGCGCTCGGCGCCGCCGACGAGCGCCACCGCCAAATGACGCTGAATGTCGAAGCCGAGCGCCCCGCTGTTCAGATCTCGGTGCACCCCGATCGCCTGCATCACCGCGAGCACCCCGAAGAGCGCACACAGGCCGATGAAGAGCGCGAGAAAGCGGGTGCCTCGGAGCCGAGAGAAGATGGTCAAGGTCGCCAGCAGCTGGGGAGCCGTGGCGAGGCGCTCCGAGCTCTTCGTCACGACGGCTCCAGTGCCTCTCGAGACGCCCGACGCTCCGCGCTGTGGCGCTGAGTCGCTTCGAAGCGCCACGCGTGGGGCGTCAACCGGAGCACAGCCTCATTCGGTCGTTTCGAAAGGCGCAGGAGGCACTCCAAGTGTATCGCTTCGCGGCGCCTGTCAGCTTACGGCGTGTGGGGCAGCAGCGGCGACAAAGACCGAGGCGGCGAGCTCACCGTTTGATGCCGAGCAGCATGCCATCGGGCGTGGGAATGGTGACGGTGTCGAAGGCGGCACGCGACTCTTCGTGAAACCGGCGCATCGCGGCCGAGCGCGAATCGTCGCCGAGCAGCTGGGCGAAGAGAAAGACGTTGTCGCCGATGAGCAAGCCGCCCTGACGCACGTGCTTCGCGGCCCAGCGGCCGTACGAGTCGTAGTTCTCTTTGTCGGCATCGATGAACACGCCGCAGAAGGGGCCGTGCTTCTCGAGGGTCGGCAAGACCTCGAGGCCCGCTCCGACGATGACGGTGATTCGCTTCGATTCTCCGGCGGCGGCGATGACTCTTCGGGCCACCTCGGCGTGCCTCGGGTCGAACTCAATCGTGTACACGTGCCCATCAGCGGGGAGCGCACGGGCCAACCGCAGCGCGGAGTAGCCTGCGAGTGTGCCGAGCTCGACGACTTTTCGGGCTCCCGCGAGGCGGAGCAGCATCTCGGTCAGCTTGGCTTCTGAGGGCGCGAGCTGAATCGCGGGCATCTTGTTCTGCGAGGGTGCGTCGAAGGCCTGCTGCAGCGCCGCGTCATTCGGCGCGTGCGTCTTGGTCGCCCACTGCAGAATCTCCGGCGTGAAGTACACCTGCCCTGCTCTCGAGTCGTTGTCGGCCATGGCACGTACCCTCTCAAATTCACCACCGTTCGTCGTGAGCGAAGTCGAAGGCCTCCCTCCAGTGGAGCGCTCGGCTCACATTTGACCTGCGGCGCCCGGTTGGCCTACGCGCCCCTGCATGCAGACTCAGCTTGCTCGTCTCCTCCCAGTTCTTCTGCTCGTCGCCATTGGCTGTGGCCAAGCCCCAAGCACGGGCGCCAACACCGATGGGGGCACCCAGCTGGGCGACGGCGGTCAGGTCGCCACGACCGACCCTCGGCTCTCATTGGTGGGCGTCACAGGCGAGCTGTCGATGACCGACGCGAAGCCGCTCTCGGTGACCTTTCACCTCGAGAACCCGAAGAACAAGCTGGTGCTGCTGCAAGCCCTGCCCGACACCGTGGTGCTCGCCGCCGGCTCGGCCAGCGTCACGTACGACCCCAGCACCGCGAATGGCACGCTCGACGGGCACATCACCATCACCTCGAAGAACCCCACGCCGCTCACCTTCGTCGTCACCCTCACCGGCGTCTCGGTGGTCGACATCCCCTCCGTGAGCTTCACGGTGCACTACGCACCAGCTATGCAAGCCACCCTCGCGCTCGGCAATGGGGCCATCACCCGCATCACCGGGCTCACCTACGACGCGGCTGGCAACGGCATCATCAGCGGCACCTTCGACAAGACGGTCGACTTCGGTTCGGGTGCGGTCACCAACGCCGGGGGGCTCGATGGCTTCGTCGTGAAGTTCGCGCAGTCGGGAGCGCTCGCCTGGGCCAAGAGCGTCTCGAGCACCGGCAACGACTCAATCGAAGGCATCTCGGTCGACGCTGAGGGCAACATCGCGCTGGTCGGTGAGGTCGCCGCGCAGACGGCGACCGTGGCCGGGCGGGCGGTCACTCCCACAGCACTTGGCTTCGATGGTCGGGCCGCGGTCGTCGCTTCTCTGACCCCCGCCGGCGAGGTGCGTTGGGTCAAGGTTCTCGAGCCGAAGACGACGACCTCGACACCGGTGCTCACGACCTCGACCGTGGCGGCCTCGGCCGATGGCCACGTCACGGTTGGCGGCTCACTGAGCGGGGCCGTGGTGTTCGGCGCCTCGACCTACACCTCGGCGAGCGCCTCGAGTGCCTACGTGGCGCAGCTCGGCAAAGATGGCAGCCCCTCATGGCTTCGCCTGATTGAAAAGGCCACCGGAGGCTCGAACTTCTCAGCCACCGTGACGACCCTCGCGCTCGACACGGGTGGTGCGATGTATGCGGGAGGCAACTTCACCGAGACCTTCACCCCGGCCGGCGCGGGTTCGCCGCTCGATGCATCGGTCAACCAGGCCTATGTCGCGAGGCTCGACCAAGCAGGTGCGGTGATGTGGGCGCAGGGCGTTGGCAGCGCGGCTCCGCCATTTGCTTCGCAGGAGCGTTTTCGAGCGATCGTTCTGGCGGTTGCCTCGAATGGCGATGCGCTGGTGGCGGGCTCCGTCGTGTCGGGCAAGCCGGTGAAGGTCGGCAGCGCCACGGTGGCCACGTCGAACGCCGAACAGATGTTCATCGGCTCGTTCAGCAGAAGCGGCGCGACCCAGTGGGCGCACGGGTTCGTCAGCGGAGGCATCGTGCCGAACGCCATCGTCGCGGCGGGTACCAGCTTCTACGTGGGCGGCGTGTTCGGGCAGGGAGACCTGATGTTGGGTGGCATCGCGCGCCCCGCCGTCGGAGAGGTCGACGGCTTCGTCGCGCACTTCGACGCAGCAGGCGCCCTGACCGGCGTGGCAACCGCCGGCTCGACGGGTCGCGACGCGGTGTACGCACTTGCGCCCACCTCTTCGGGAGGCTGTGTCGCCGCGACCTTCGCCGGCGCAGCCGTCAAGCTCAGCTCGGGCAGCACGCCGAATGACAAGGCTGCCGCGGTCGTCGCCGATGTTTCTGTCTTGCCGAAGTGAGACCAACGTGTGCCTTTCGGTGCACGACTTGGAGAACATCGGAGCCAAATAGTTTCGGTCAGTCTCCACGTGGCTGAAATGACGGGCATGCAGGGGGGCCCGTGCCGTGCAGTGCCGGTGCACACGTCAGTTCACTCGGAGGGAGCACCCCATGGCGAAAAAGAAGCAGTTCAGAGAAGTGCCTGCGGATCAACTCGCTGTCGTCGTTGGCGGGTTGGAGGATGAGATGGCGGGACTCCGAGATGCCATCATGCGAGACGGTACCCTCAGCAGTGCCGATGCCGAACGAACAGCGACCATCGCCGTCGGTGGCAAGTAGGTCGCTGAAGACTTTAGAACCGCTCAACGACAGAGGTGATTCTCGCTGACCCAGGTGCCATGGTCAGAATCAATGCCCCTCTGTCGCCTCGCGTTGATCGGTCTGGTGGCGGTCAGTACCTTCAGCGCGTGCCAGCGCGCAGATCTCGCCCGAACCTATCCCTCCATCTCCGTCACTCCCAGCACCCTCAACTTCGGAGAAGTCGCGGTCGGTCAATCGGCGGTCAACACGCTCACACTGTTCAACTCAGGCACGACCGCGCTGCACGTGACCTCGGTGCAGTTGGTGGGCACCAACACAGGCGCGTTTCACCTGCTCAATGCTCCCGGCGCGAGCACGCTCGAGGCGGGCACCTCGGCGACCCTTCGGGTCGAATATCGGCCGCTGGCGCAAGGCGCCGATGGAGCCTCGGTCGAGATCGAGAGCGACGCGACGAATTCGCCGACCGTGTTGGTCTCGTTGGCGGGTCAGTCGAGCCAACCGTGTCTCGGCTGCGGCCCCGACGCGGGTGCTGTCAACGATGCGGGCGCTCCACTCCGTGATGCTGGTGCACCTTCGGCCGATTCGGGCACCTTCGACGCGGGAGCAATCGACGCCGGCGTCACCCTCGATACGGGCTTTCACCCGTTCTGTACCGGAGTGACCACGCCCACCACCTGCACCCCAGGGCCGACCCTCGACGCTGGCCCGGTGACCTGGGCCTGCACGCAGCCGTTTCCGTGTCCTGACATCGCGCAGTGCCCGGTGCCGACGCCCGGCCTGCAGTATTACGTCAACGCCGTGAGCGGCAATGACGCGAATGACGGCCGCTCTGCAGCGACGGCGTGGGCGAGCCTGTGCCATGCGTCAGAGGCGGTGCCGAACAACAGCACCGTCAACGTCGCCGAAGGCACCTACCCCGAGGGAGCGGTCGGCCTCGCCAAGTCGGTGACCTTCAAAGCCGGCTACAACTCGACCTTCACCGCGTGGAACCCGCAGCTCTACCGAGCACGCTTCGCCGGCCACCTGAGCATGAACAACCTCGAGGCGGTCTGGGCGGGTTTCACGATGATGACCAGCGCGCCGATGACCCAATCTGCGCCATACCATTCGATCTCGGCTGGTTCTTTCATTCGCAACACCGTCGAGGTGACCTTCAACCCGACGCAGAGCAACAACTACGGCGTGCCGATAACGGTCAACCAGTGCGTGGGTTCGGTCGTTCGCCTGGCCTGCAATGACCTGCGCGGGTCGCTGGCAGACAGTATGACCACCTCGAACGGCTTCGTGCTGCAGGGCATCATTTCTTCGCGAGCTCGGCTCACCATCGACTCGAACCGAATCTGCGACAATTCACAGAGTTGGATTCACAACGCCGTTGCGCTCTACCCCGACTGCGCGACGGGCTCGTCGACCACGGTATTGACCAACAACGTGATCGAAGTGTCGAAGCTCTCGTCGTTCGGCACGGCCAGCAACATCGACGCCGTGACCGGCGGGGCGGGCGCCTGCGACAGCCCCGATGGCGGCATCGTGATCATCACCAACAACACCATCTTGGCCACGGGTGGAGGCGTGCGAACCACTGGCTTCAGGAACACGCTCATCAACAATGTGATCATTGGCCAGAACCTCGGCGTCGCGGTCGACCTTCGAAATCAGTCGTCCAACGGCATTCTCGAGCGAAGCGCCGGCAATCTGATCTTCGGGTTCGCGAACAGCGCCATCATGCCGCCTCCCGTGAGCACTGCAGGCGATGACGTGGGCGGTGCGTACACCGTGCGCACCGTCTTCGTCTCACCTGATGCGGGTAACTACGCGCCCCTGCTCTCGGGCCCGGCGGTGGGTCTGGGCGTCAATGTCTACGGCCAACCCGCCTCTGGTGCGGTCACGTACGACGCGCGCTTCGCCGACCGACCCGACGCCGGCCCGTGGGACCGTGGAGCCATCGCGCACTGACGAAGGCATGAAACTCCCACCGTGCTCGAAGCATAGTCACCCGTGAAACGCGCACTGCCCGCCCTCGCCGTGACGGTTGGCCTCGCCGTAGGCCTCGTCGTCGCGTGGCAATCTTCACGCGCGGGAGCCTCAGCAACCCCCGTGGCCGTGACCCAAGCCGAGCCGGTGGCCGAAAAGGCAGCGTCACTCGCGATTCTTCGAGGCAGCGGGCGGGTTCAGAAGGGCCTGGGCACGCTCGAGGTCGAGGTGCGTCGCGACGGCCACTCCGCGGCTGGAGTCGAAGTGCAGGTCTTTCAATTCGAGCGGGTCGATGGGGCCCCCACCGGCAGCTGGCACGACCCGACTCGCGCCGTCACTGACCAGGCCGGTGTCGCCCGCTTTCAGGTGCCCGCCAGCCGACACCTGATCGTCGCCAAGACGTCAAAACCACTCGTCAAACAGCACGATGTCGCCGGGGGCACCACGCCAGACCACGTGCTGCTCGAGGCCGGGCCCGAATCGCGCCTGACTGGCACTACCAGCGACGCCGAGAGCAAGCAGCCACTCGGCGCGGTGACGCTGACCTGGCGCCCGCAGCTGCTCGCGCCGGCCCCTGACGCGGCAGTCATTCGCGTCGAGAGCGATTCGCTCGGGCGCTTCGCGCTCGACGTGCCCAAGGCCATCGCCGGTGAGCTCGAAGCCCGTGCGCCCGGGTACTCCGCCGCCGTCGCGTTGACTGACAGCACCCCAGAAGACGGGCCCTATGCCCTTGCGCTCGAGCCGGCCAGCATCGCCGAGGGCGTGGTGGTGACCCAGGCCGGCGCGCCGGTCGCGGGAGCCTCGGTGCGCTCGCAGCCCTCTGACGGGCCGGCGGTGACGACCTCGCCGCGGGGCACCTTCATGCTGCAGATACCCGCTGGCGGCGTGACGCTCGAAGCGCTCACCTCGACCGGCCGACGGGCGTTGCTGCGCATCAACCACGCTCCAGCCCGAGAGACGGTTCGTGGCGTGAAGCTGGTGGTCGACGAAGGCCATGACGTGCAAGGCAAAGTCATCGACGCCTCGTCGCAGCAACCGGTGGCCGGGGCCTCGGTGCACCTCTTCTCTGAGCCCGATGCGCTCGAAGTGGCGACCGGCGTCAGCGATGCGACGGGTCACTTTCACTTCGCCGCGATACCGACCGGGCGCTACTCGCTCTTCGCGCAGCTCGGGTTTGGAGCTCGCGGCCGCGCGGTTGGCCTCGAGCTGCCCTCGGCGACTGAGGTGGTCGTCTCGTTGACTCCCGCGGCGACGATTGCCGGCCGAATCACCGACCGTGAGGGCCAATCAGCCGTTGGCGTCGAGGTCACGCTCGAATTTCCAAAAGGGCTCAATGAGCCGGCGATGCGAACCCGCAGTGACGAGAACGGGGAGTTTCTCTTCGAGGGTGTGCTCAGCAGCATGGTGTACCTCAGCGCGACCTTGGGCACGCTGAGCACTGCGCTCGACGTGTACGCCGCGCAAGACCAGGTCACCCGCGCTGATCTGGCGTTCGAGCTGACCTCGCACATCACCGGCAAGGTCAAGAACGCGAAGACCAAGTACATCGTCGGCGCGTGGAAGGGTAATTCCGTCAAGGGTGCCCAAGCCGAGTCGGCGGCCGATGGCACCTTCAGCCTCGAGGTCACTCCGGGCACCTGGCACGTGGCGGCCTCGCCGATCGACAACCATGCCGGCGGCATGCGCTTCAATGAGAGGGTCGAGGTCACCGCTGGGCGAGACATCGAGATCGAGCTCGAACCTCCGACGGGCTTCACAGATGATGCTGGAGACTCCGAGACCGACTTCTTCACCGGCATCGCCGACGGCATCGCCTTCGACGCCGAAAATGGCTCGGTGAAGGTCGGGTTTCTCACCTCGGTGAGCCCGGCGTACAAGACCGGTCTGCGCAGTGGCGACCTCGTGGTGAGCATCAACGGGGCCCCGATTTCGACCACGCTCGACGCGTTCGCGAAGGCCAAGACCCCGCCCGCCGAGTACGTGATTCGCAGAGCAGGCACAGAATTCCGTTTCCGGGTTGCCCCGGAGTAGCCAGACTGCGGCCACGATGCCGCTGCCGCCGCGAAAGCCGCTCAAGAAAGGCAAAGGCCCCCTCGAAGTCACCGAGAGTCAGCGCTTGAACCGCAGCCGCGGGGCGTTGCTCGGCCTGGCGGTCGGCGAAGCGCTCGGCGTGCCGTTCGAGTTTCGAAACATCCCCGCGCCCGACTTCCCCACTCCCAGTGATGTGCCTCGCGACGCAACCGGAGGCGGCCGGCTCGAGCTCAAGCCCGGGCAGACGACCTGGGGTACCCAGATGGCCATCGTGCTGGCGAATTCGCTGCGCGCCAGCCGCGCGTACGAGCTGGTGCCGGTCGCCAAGGGGTACTTGGAGTGGTCGCAGTACGCCGTCGAGGTGCCAGAGATCGTCAAGCAGGCACTCGACCTGATCGCCGACAACCGCCACCCCGAAAACACCGGCTACCGGGTGTGGCTCGACAACGGGCAAAAGCCGAAAGACAACGGGCCCCTGGCGCGCACGGTGCCGATTGGCGTGTTCTTCTCGAAAGACCGCATGGGCCGCTTCAACGCCACGGTCGAAGACGTGCACATCACGCATTTCGCTCCGCAGGTGACGCTGGCGTGCCTCACCTTCAACGGCGTGATCGCGGCCGCGATTCAGGCGGGTGGCGACCGGCTGTCGAACGCCGACATCGTCAAGGTGGCCGAGACCGAGCTGTCATTCGCCGCCTCGGAGCTGGGCAAACGCGACAGCAACTGGGTGCAGATGGTCAGAGATTCGGCCGATTGGCTGCGCGAAGACCTGCGGTACGCCCAGGCGAGCGACCCCGAGCTCTACGGCCCCGAGCTGCACCTCTTTCACCCCAACCCGACCTGGGTGCGCATCGCGTTTCGCCTGGCCTTCTGGGAGCTCTTTCACGCACCCAGCTTCGAAGCGGGCATTCTCGACGTGGTGAATCGCGGAGGAGACGCCGACACCAACGCGGCGATCACCGGGGCGTTGATGGGCGCGGTCTACGGCGAGCGGGCGATACCGCAGATGTGGCAGGAGCAGGTGCTCGAGGCCCTCGGGCACATGGCAGGCATTCTGTGGGAGGCCTACCACCCGCGTTTCTTGCTGAACCTCGCGTCGATTCGGCCCGGCGACCCGGCGACGTACGACGAATGACGCCGCGGCGGTTCTGGGTGGCGGTGACCGCGGTGGTGCTGCTGGCGATGTCGCTGCAGCTGCCGTCACTCGCGATGGGCTTCGTGTGGGACGACCTCAATTCGTTCAGCGCTGACACCGACGCGCTGGGCTGCCTCTCGGGGCCTGGTGCGTGCTTCACCCACGCCGCGAGCGGGCATTATTACCGGCCGCTGTTCGGGGCTTCGATGATGGCCAGCTTTCACCTCTTCGGTGGAGCGCCCGGGCCGATGCACGCTGAGAACCTGGGGTGGTTTGCCCTCGAGCTGGCGTTGGTATTGGCGATCGCGCGTCGGGTGTTCGGTGCGGCCGACCCTCGGGCGGTGCTGGCGTTGGCGATCGTCGCGCTGCACCCGATTCAGAATTCGGCGGTGACGTGGGTGACCGGCCGGGCAGACATGTTGCCCTTGGTTGCATTGCTGGCGACCACGCTGTTGTTGCTCGAGGAGCGGGTGTGGGTGTCGGTGGTGACGTTCGCGCTGGCGGTGTTCGCCAAGGAGCACGCTGCGGCGTTCGTCGTGGTCGTGCCGCTGCTGGCTCGAGGCAATCGGGGCAAGATCTTCGCCGCGTACGCAGCGGTGATCGCCGCGTGGGTGCTGGTGGCTCAGGCGCTGCTGCCAGCGACGGCGGTGGCGTCGTGGCCGGGCACCGCGGGCGAGCACGCGCGGGTGGTGATGAGAACGCTCGCGCACATGTTTCGAACGCTGTTCGCTCCGAGCAATGGCGCGCTGCATCGGTTGACCGCCTCGCACTGGGACACGCTCGAGGCTTGGGAAGTGGTGACGGCCTTGGTCGGGGTCTCTGCGTGGCTCGCGATTGGGTTCGCTGTACGTCGAAAGCCGATGCGGGTGTGGTGGGTGTGGGTGTCGGTGCTGCTCGTGCCGGTGATGAACGTGGTGCCGCTGGGGGTGGCGTTGTCGACGCATCGCTACGTGCTGGCGTTGTTTGGTCTGGCGATGCTCGTCGCTGAGAGCGTTGGGCAGCTTGCGGCGGGCCTTTCGACTCCGCTCAGGTCGAGCGGAGTTTGGGGCCTCGGCGGCCTGGTCGCGGCGGCGTTGGCGCTGGTCACCTTCGTTGATCAACCGGTGTGGGCGTCGAACGCGGAGCTGGGTGCGGCAGTGCTCGAGGCTGACCCAGAGAATGTCGAGTGGTTGCTCGCGGCGTCGAGCGTCGCGTGGGAGCAAGGTGATGAACGAGGGGCCCTCGCGATGCTCAACCGGGCCGTTGAGACCTATTTCCCCGGGGCGAAGTCGGGGGCCGAGCGCGTCGCGATGAAGAGCGGGCGGCCGGTGGCTGAGTTCAACTCATTGGGGCGAAGCGCAGACCCGGCGGCGTGGCTTGCCGGGCCGCTGTGCCTGCGGGGGCGGTCGTTGGCAGAGCTCGGGCAGTTCGACGCGGCGATTGACGATGTGACGGCCTGCGTCGCCATCTTCCCGCAGCCCCAATGGGAGGCGCTGCGGGTGCGGCTGCTGCACGACGCTGGGCGGATGAGGTGACGAAGCCGTTCGTCCGAGGGACTCGAAGCACCCTCCTCCTTCAAGGCGTCGCTGGCGTCGTGGGCGTATTCGGCTGCTTCGGGGTCGGCGCGCGCGAGCCCTTCAAGGTCTCGCCCTGGTCTGTCACAATCGTCTCGACGGTCTGCTTCACCGGCCCCGTGCCAATCGAAAAGGTCGCGACCCGCTGCAACTTCGCGCCGTGAAACGTGCCGCTGATCGAGACCGCCAGGTTCGACCGGCCCTCCCCCGGAGTCATCGGGATCACGAACGTCTCATTCTCACCCCGCCGTGAGATCTTCGGAGTGAACGCTGCGGGAGACCCCACCTCGAGCCCGTCGAGCCCCCACGCGCTGACCGCGAGATCGGTACCGTCTTCTTCGAGATGCATCGTCACCTTGGCCTGAGACGCAAACAGCTCAGCCTTCAAATCAACCGGAGCCGTGGGCTTGCCGTCAGTCGGCGCCGGGCTGGTGACCGTCACCGACGACGCCGTGCATGAAACCGCCGCAAAAGCCGAGATCACCAGCAACATTCGAAGAGTTCGCATTGAAGAGCCTTGCCCAATCACTGAATGGTAATTGCAACGTCGTAATCTTGGTTCGTCTGGCCGTACCCGGTGAGCACCAGCACGTACGCCGCGTTCGTCGTCGTCGGTATCGTCACCGTTTCATGGCCCGACTGGGTCTTGTCAGAGGTGCCGACCGCCTTGCCGCGCTGATACACGGTGATCGCCACGTCTTCTGCCGAATTCGCATCGCAGGTGATCATGCCGCCCGTGCCCACGAACACGTAATACTGATTCTGCTGCCAGGTGTTTGGCAGGTTGCCGCCACCGAGCATGATCCCTCCGTTGAAGGGCAGCGTGAGCGCGCTGGTGAAGATGTCGGTGAGGTTTGTGTCATCACGGCCGAACTCATTGCGAATCACGCCGATGTTTCGCTCGGCGAGCAGGGAGTCGATGTCGGCTGCCGTGACGTTGGGCTGGGCCTTCAGCGCGGTGATGAACGAGGCGATCGTCGTCACCGCGTCGGTGCTCTTTTCGCCGCCGACCATCGCGTCGTAGATCGGCCCCAGGCCAAGTGAGACCTTGTCGAACGGCTCAGCGGCGCTGGCCGGGTCATAGAGGTCGTACAAGACGCGCAACAGACTCGACTCCGAAAAGGCCGAGGGCGTCGGGTCATCGGTCGGCTGCGGCTCGGTCTCTGAGTCCCACCCGAAGCACTTGATGCCGGCCATGCCCCAGAGGCAGTCGAAGTAGACTGGGTCTTTGAGCACCATCGCCGACAGCGCGTTGCCCCACGCTTCACCGAATGCGATGCGCGGGTCGAGAATGTCACCCGGGCCATGGCGGCCGCCGGGGCTGTCGGAGCGCGAGAGGTTCGCCTCGAAGAAGTGACCCCACTCGTGCGCGATGACGTGGTTGTCGAACTCGTCGATGTCGGCGCCGGCCTTGCCGAGCACGTAGATCTCGTTCTCCGATGGGCTGTAGTGCGAGGTGCTGATCTGCCCGAGCTTCACATCGCCGGCCTGCGGCGCGTTCTGCGAGCTCCAGTTCACCTTGAGCGGGGGGAAAACGGCGGCCGGGCGCACCGCGAGAAAGGCCTGCGTCGCGGTCAACATCGTGTCGAGAACCGCGAACGGAGAGGCGTTGCGAGCGTTCTCGTCGAAGGCCGTGCCTGTCCACCCGTGGTTGGCGTGGAGGTTGAGCCCCGTCTTCACCATGCCGACCGGCACGTATACCGCGTAGGTCGCGCGGTTGTCGGTGTTGTCTTGCACCTGAATCGGCGGCGTCATGGTGCGCGCCAGCGCGTAGACCCGAACTTCGGCGGTGCCATTGGGCTTGTAGGTGACTGTATACGCGCCGTCAGCGTCAGTGACCGCGGTGCCGATGACCGCGGTGCCTTGAATGACTTGAATCACCGCGTTGCGAACCGGCTTGGCCACCGGCTTCGCGAAGTTGAGCGTGCCGGTGGTCGACCCCGGGGTGAAGGTCGAGGGCACCGCGTCGTAAGTCACCCGGCCCGACACCGTCGTGCCGCCGATGATCACGCCGCCGTCGGTCGTCGACACCACGCCGCCGTCTCCGCTCGTCATACCGCCGGTGCAGCTCGAGCCACCGCAGGTCTGGGTACCACTGCAGACCTGGCAGCTGTTGGCCCCGCTGCCGCACGCGTTGTCGAGCGAGCCGATGTGGCACAGGCCCGCTGAGTCACAGCAGCCCGAACAATTCGCCGGGTTGCAGGCGCTCGAGCTGCACGAGCACCCACTGACGAGAACCGTGCCGAGGGTCGCGGCTATCACCATCACTCTGAGCATGGGCATTGAATAGCCCGCCCAGAGTTCGCACTCAACGGCTACCGGCTGGCGACTCGGGGCGCCAACGACTTGGCGCGCTCGAGCAGCGACAAGAACTCGGTGCGCTCGGCGTTGCCAGCGGGCGTCGAGGCCGCGGCGATCTGGCGCACCACCTCGTAGCTCCACTCAGCGGCCTCGGGCGAGCGGCGAAAGATCTCGGCCGCGCCCATCACCGACGTTGCGAAGCGAAAGTCAGCCGGTGCCTCGGCGAACGACTTGGCGAGGTGCGAGGCCGAGAATGCGAAGGCCTTCTCATTGGCGACGGTACCACGGGGTTCTTTCGCGCGAAGGCGCACGGTCGCCAGGCCCTGACCCGCGCCGTCTTTGACTTCGAGCTCGTACATCGCGGTGACCCGATGGCCCGAGCCGATTTCACCCGCGTCGACCTTGTCGTTTCGAAAGTCTTGATCGGCGATGTCGCGATTCTCGTAGCCAATGAGCCGGTACGCAGCGACCTGTGCAGGGTCGAAGTCGACTTGAAACTTCACGTCTTGCGCGATCGTCTCGAGGGTCGAGCCCAGCTGCTCGACGAAGACGCGCTTCGCGGCCATCAGCGAGTCGACGTAGAAGTGGTTGCCATTGCCCTTGTCGGCGAACTGCTCCATCAGCTGAGACTTGTAGTTGCCCATGCCGAAGCCGACAGTGGTGCAGGTCACGCCTTCTTTCACGTGGCCTTGAATCGAGCTCAGAATGGCTTCGTGCGAGGTAGCGCCGACGTTGGCGTCTCCGTCTGAGAGAATCAGCACCCGGGAGGTCGACTTCGAGTCGAGCACCTTGACCGCTTGCGCGTAGGCCAGCTCGATGCCCGAGCTCATCGAGGTGCTGCCGCCCGCCGAGAGGTCTTCAATCGCCTGGTGAATCTGGGCCTTGTGCTCCATCGACGTGTGGGGGAGCACCAGCCGCACGTTGCCTGCGTACGTGACCAGCGCCACCGTGTCTCCGTCGTGCAGTTGATCGACCAACATGCGGAGCGCGCGTTTCGCCAACGGCAGCCGCTCCGGCGAGCTCATCGAACCGCTGACATCGACGAGAAAGGTGAGGTGCGCGGGCTTGCGCTCGGCCATGTCGACGTTGCGGCCTTGCACGCCCACGCGAAGCAACAGGCGATGCGGGTTGAACGGAGAAGGCGCCGCGTCCATCGTCACGGCGAGTGGCGCGCCGCGCTCGGGCTGTGGGTAAGTGTAGTTAAAATAATTGAGCCACTCTTCGACGCGCACCGACTCGGCGGGGGGCAGCGAGCCCGACATCAGCTTCGCTCGGGCCAGGGTGTACGACGCGGTGTCGACGTCGGCGGCGAAGGTCGAGAGGTGATCTTTCGAAGTGAGCGTCCACCCGTTGATGGTGGGGTGGCCGTAGTCTTCGGTCGAAGAGCGTGGGTCTTGGGCGATGAAGCGCTTCGTGAGCTGCGCGTTGCCGCCGCTGGTGCCGCGCAGACCCAAGCCCCCGCCTCCCTGGCCCGCGCCATTGAGCCCAAGGCCGCCCAGGGCCTGAACGCAGGGTTCGCTCGCGCCCTTTCCCGAGCCTCCGAGCGCGAGGCCGCCCAGGCCTTGTGCCTCACCGGTCGACGACCCCAACAACTGCGCCATTTCGCGGCCCGGCTTCTGGACCGACTTCGGCTTCGCAACGCCGTCAGCTTTGGCTTCGAACTTTTCAACCACGGGTGGTGGCTTGGCAGCGTCGGTGGGAATGCTTTCGACTGATGTCGGCGAGGCCGTGATGACCAACGGTTTGACCATCGGAGCGACAGTCACCGTCGGAGCTTCAGCGCTTCGGCAGGTTGAGAGCAGGCAGACGACGAGCGAGAGCAGCAGACGTTGGCGCATGACAAAGACCTCGTGGAGGGGAAGGCAGCGAGCCGCTCCCGACACCAACGCGTCACGGCGTGTTCCGGTTTACGGGTCGACGTCGATGCACGAAGGCACGGGTTCACCTACACCAAGCACGAGGGCACGGGCCTGCACCCGTTCACGCTGCCAGAAGCAGAGGGAGCTGGTCTCGAAGAGGTACCCGTAGGGGTACAGGGTGTTGTTCTCGGCTCCGAGCAGCAGGCGGCGTGACCGCGAGTCATGCAAACCGGCGCGACGACGGGTGACGACCTCCTGGGCTTGGGCGAGCACGCTGTCCATCTCGTCGAGCAGGGCTTGCGCCGATTGGTTTCGCGCCTTGGCGATGGGCACCGACCAGGCGGCGACGGCGAAGCGGGCTCGAAGAGCATCGATCTGCGCTCCATCGCGGGCTTCGGCAAAGAAGCGGTCATCACCGGGGGGAAAGGTGTCGAGCACGACGTTGAGCGCATCGGCGAAGGCGGCCATCGGTTGAACGACGGCCTTCTCGAAGGCATCGACCTCTTCTCTGCTGGCCTTGGCCAACACGCTCATCGACGCGCGCTTGGGCTGAGCCACCACGCCGATGGCATCACCGGCGTCCATCACCGCGTCGCGGCCGGCGAAGTAGGCGGCCAGGCCTTGCTCCATCAATGCGTGGTGCTGGGCTTCGGCGAGCGCCGTAATCGCGGTGGCGAGCTGTTTTCCCGCCGCTGCGTAGGGCGCGAAGAACTGCTCGAAGAGCGACCCGTACGTGTCGGGCAGGTGGTAGCCCATGCGAAGCACGGCGGCGTCGGTCTGCCAGTAGCCCCACTCCCAGCCGGAAGAGAAAACGACGTGCTCGGTCAGTGGGCTGCCACGCTGGGCGGCCGTCGCTTCACGCAATTTGCTCAATTCGAGCCAGCGCGAGCGAACATAGAGCGGCAGGTAGGTGGGCACGCAGCTGTCCCACGCGACCCAGTAGGCCGATTCAGGAAACGAGACGACGCGCTGACCGGCCTTGAGGTGCGCGAGTAGAAATTCGCGGTGCTCGGTGAAGTCGTCGTGGCCGTAGGCTCCACCGGCGGGCTCGAAGAGGTCGTAATACATGACCGTGTGCACCAGCGGCACGATGCGCGGGTCGGCGTACTGCACCAGAAAGTAATAGAGCAGTGCCTTGCCGTCGTAGGTCGCGGTGACGCCCTTGCCGACGTGAATGGTCGCGGTGACCTCGACCTTGGGTGAGAGCTCGGTCGCCACGGCATACACGTCGTTCAGCCGGTCGATGAAATGTTGCGCGTCACTGCCGGTGAACTCGCCGAAGGTGATGTTGAGCGCGTCGAAGCCCAGCGAGAGCGGCAGCTGCAACCGCTTGCGCATCTCGGCCTTCGGGTCAGCCACCTCGGGCGTCGTGTCGAGCAGGTCGAACGCCTTCTGCAGGTTGCTGCTCTGCCCGAAGAGCTGAATGCTCAGGCCAGTCTTGAGACCACGCAGGTGCGCCTCGTCGATGATCTGCCGGGTGTGCGCAGCCCAGGCGTCGGCCGCGGTGGTGCTGCTCTGAATGTTGTCGAGCGCAGCCCACTGCACGAAGTTGCCGCGGTTCTTGATCGCCCAGTCGAGGGTTCGCTTGGCGCTCTCGAGGTTCTCAGCCGAGGGCTCCCAGAAGTCGAAATAGGCCTCGATGGGGTGAATGGTGTGCAGATGCAGGCCGCGCAGCGTTTGCTCGGGTCGATGGTCGGTGCCGAAGGCGTCTTTCGAGATCAGCTCGAGCTTCTCGGGCACGTGGGTCTGCCACGGGTGAAAAAATCGAAACCCGTACGCCTCGAGGAGCTCGGCGAGGCCGTACTGCAGGCCCCCGATGTCTCCGCCGTGAATGGTGTAGCGCTCGGCGGCTGCCTCGATGCGAAAGCACCCGGCGCAGTCGGCGAGGTCTTTGATCAGCGTGATCGCGATGCCCTTCGGAGCGCCCGCCGCCGTCGTCACCGTGATTGGAAAAGGGATTGGGGCCGCGAAGGCAGAGATCGCGGCGGCGTCATCAGGGGTCGCGATGACGGTGAAGGCGCTTCGGTCTTGGCCCGGGCAGGCGGTGAGCAGGGCAACGAAGACGAGGAGCACACGCATGAGGCGGCTGCGTAGCACGGGGCAGCCGGTTCATGCTGTGGTGGGCCGATGCGACGGCTCGCGACCCTGGTTCTCTTTCTTTCGGCGCTGTCGGTGCCCGCAATGCACGTTCGGCACACGGTTCGACTCTTCGCGTGGTCGACTGATGGCACCAGCGGGCTGATCGAAGACCAAGCGTGGGGCCCAGAGGGCGGCAGCAGCACCGCGTTTGCCCTGCTCTGCCATGGCAGCCAGGTGACCGCGGTGCTCAGCTCGAATTTCTCGGCCGGCGGCGGCCAGAAACCCGAGCGGGTCTCACGCGCCGACTGCAAAGAGCGCGCGATGGCGCTGAAGACCGCTGTCGAATCAGCCGGGTTTGATTCGGTTTCGGTCGACCCAACGAAGTGCAATGCCCGCGACCAGGTGATCAGTCACATGGGCAAGACCGCTGTCACCGACCGCCTCAAAGACGGGTGGCAGCGCGTCACGAAGGGCAACGTGTTGGTGCTGACCGCCCCTGACGAGACCCGGCTCGAGGTCTCAGGCGGCGGAGTGGCCAGTGTGAGCCCGAGCGAGCGGGCGGTCATCGTACTGTCAGGCGGTGACGAGCCTGAGCTGGTCGGCGCGTTTCGCCGCGACGAAGGGGGCCCGTTCGTGCGGTGTCAATGACCGGCACTGCGGCTCCGCGGCGCTCGAACAAGGAGAGCGCCCGCGCCCTGTTCATCTCGGTGAAAACGGTGTGGAAACGATGACTCTGCCGACCCCTTCTACAGCCACCAGCGACCCCACCCAGCTTGGCGCGAGCGAGCTTGCCAGTGCGATTGCCACCAGGCGGCTGAGCGCGATCGAGGTGGTCAACGCGCACATTCGCCGCATCGAACAGGTGAACCCGGCGCTGAACGCCGTGGTCTTCGAGCGCTTCGAGCTCGCCCGCCGTGAAGCCGCCGAGGCCGATGAACGGGTGCGAGAAGGTGGCGCGTTGCCTCCGTTGTTGGGGGTGCCCATCACGTTGAAAGAGTGTCTCGATCTCGAGGGCGCTCCTTCGACCTACGGCGTCGAGTCGCTCAGGCAGCCGATGCAGACCGACGCGGCCGTCGTTCGCAGGTTGCGTGAGGCAGGCGCGATCGTGCTGGCCAAGACGAACGTCGCGCAGCTGTTGCTCTATTTCGAGACCGACAACCCGGTGTTCGGCCGAACCAACCACCCGGCGTCGAACGATCGCAGCCCTGGTGGCTCGTCTGGCGGAGAAGCCGCACTGGTCGCAAGCCACGCCTCCGCGTTGGGCATCGGCACCGATCTCGGTGGGTCGGTGCGAGTGCCCGCGGCGTTCTGTGGCCTGGTCGGCTTCAAGCCCACTGCGGGGCGGGTGCCAGATCAGGGCCGGTTCTCGATACCCCTCGGGCAGCAGGCGATCACCAGCCAGATTGGAGTGCTCGCTCGGAGCGTCGATGATGCCGTGCTGGGCGTGCGGGTGGCGATGGGTCAGGGCCACGACGGCTGGGGGCCGCTCGGCTCACTCGACGAGGTGAAGGTCGGGGCGCTGCGAGTCGTCGTGCTCGAAGACGACGGCATTCTCTCACCCTGCCCCGCTGCGAGACGCGCGGTTCGCGACGCCGCAAAGGTGCTGCAAGAACGAGGTGCGCGAGTCGTCGAGGCGAAGCTCCCTGACCGGGCCGTGCTTCGCGACTTGTTTTACCGGGTGATGTCGGCCGATGCGTTGAGGCACGCCCGCGCGGTGCTGGGCAAGACGAAGATCGACCCGCGGGTGAAGCAGGTGATCGATTCGTCGTCTCTGCCGCTGTTCGTCATCGAGCTGATGCTCACGCTGACCAACCGCCGAAAGACCATCGACATCGTGCGGGCGTTCAGTGACGGGTCGGCGGCCCAGTACTTTGCGACCGTCGAACGGCTGACCGCCGTGCGCGAAGAGGCGCTGGCGGCGATGCAGGGTGCCGACGTGGTGCTCTCACCTGCTTCGGCATTGCCGGCGTTGCGACACGGCGCGGCGCTCGAGCTCGGCACGCTGGGCACCTACACCACCGCGTGGAACGTGTTGGGCTGGCCAGCCGGAGTCGTGCCGTTCACGACCGTGCGCCCGGGTGAAGAAAGCGACCGGCCCGCTTCGTCTGACAAGGCCGACCTGACCGCGCAAGAGACCGAACGGGGCTCTGCGGGGCTGCCGATTGGCGTGCAGTTGGCCGCTCCGCCGCACCGAGATCACGTGGTGCTCGCCGCGATGAAGGCGCTTGGCCCCTGAGCGCCCGTTTCCCGCTTCACGCCTCTTCGAGAAAGAACGAGCGCGCCACGCTCAGCTGCGCGGGCACCAAGAACGCCGGCGCATGCCCCGTGTCGGGGAACTCGACGGCCCTCACCCGCTGGCCTCGCTTGAGCATCTCTGCCATCACTTCTCGCTGCAGCACGTCTGAGCTGACGCCGCGGGTAATCAGCATCTTCGCGCTGACCTGCTCCCAGCTGTGCCACATCGACTTCTCTGCCGCGGCCATCATCTCGGGAGTCACCGCTTTGAACGGTGCCGCCAGCGCGGGGTCATAGTGCAGGCCCCACCCATCGGCGTAATGGGTCACCAGCGGTCGGTTGAGCGCGTCGAAATGCTCAGCGCTGTTGGGGCCGAAGTTCTTGGTCAACGCATTGAGGTACGTCACGCCTTCGTCGGCGGTCGCCCACCGCGGGTCTTTGCCGACGTACTCGGCGATGCGTGAGACGCCCAACGGGTCGGTCACAGGCCCAATGTCGTTGACCAACAGTTTCTCGATCGGGCTCCCGGGCAGGCCGGCGAGCACGATGCCGATGAGACCTCCCATCGAGGTGCCCAAGACGTTCAAGTGCTTCGCGTCGAGCGCGGCAATCAAGGTCGCGACGTCGTTCGCGTAGTAGGGGATGCCGTAGAACATCGGCTGGCGCAGCCGATCAGACGCTCCGCGGCCAACGATGTCTGGGCAGATCACCCGAAACTGGTCGCGCATCGCCCGTGCGACCACGTCGAAGTCGGAGCCAGCGCGGGTCAGGCCGTGCAGACACAGCAACACGCGCGGGTTGGTGGGGTCGCCCCACTCCCGGTAGGCCATGCGGTGAAAGCCGGCAGCGGTGATGCACTGAACGAATCGGAGACGAAAGTCGGTCACACGCACCGATTTTCACGAACTGATGACACTGTCTACCCAGTGAGTAAGGAAGCGACATGAACACACCAGCTTTGAAGGGCAAAACCGCGTTGGTCACCGGCTCGACCAGCGGCATCGGGCTCAGCCTGGCCAAGGCGCTCGCCGCCGAGGGCGCCCACATCGTGATGAACGGCTTTGGCGCGGTCGACGGGCCCAAGGCCGAAATCGCGGCCTCCGGAAAGGCTCACGGGGTGCGCGTCGCCTACCACGACGCTGATTTGAGCAAGGCCGATCAGATCGCCGCGATGATGCAGTTCGTCGACACAGAATTCGGTGGCGCCGATGTGCTGGTCAACAACGCCGGCATTCAGCACGTCGCAACGGTCGACGACTTCCCTCCCGAGAAGTGGGACGCGATCATCGCGATCAACCTCACCTCCGCCTTTCACACCACCCGCCTCGCGCTCAAGGGCATGCGCACCAAGAACTGGGGCCGCATCGTCAACGTCGCTTCAGTGCACGGCCTGGTCGCCTCGACCGGCAAAGCCGCCTACGTGGCTGCCAAGCATGGGCTCATCGGCCTCACCAAGGTCACCGCGCTCGAAAATGCCCAGAGCGGCATCACCTGCAACGCCATCTGCCCCGGCTGGGTGCTCACGCCGCTGGTTCAAAAGCAGGTCGATGACCGCGCCGCCAAGGCCGGCGTCTCGCAAGAGGTCGCCAAACAGCAGCTGCTGAGCGAGAAGCAGCCGTCGGGCACGTTCGTCACCACCGAGCAGCTCGGGGCGCTCACCGTTTTCTTGTGCAGCCCCGCCGCCAGCGAAGTGCGCGGAGTCGCCTGGCAGATGGACGGCGGGTGGACGGCGCAGTGAACACTTCTTCACGCGAGCCATACGGCTGGCGCTGGGTGGCTCCGGTATGAACGGGGCATGGCTTCACTGAAGGCCCTCCTGGGCGACACCTTTGGGCGGTTGATCTTTCGCGACCTCGAGATCACCAAGACGCATGATCTCTCGGCACATTTTCGCCGCGTCGAGCTGCAGAGCCCCTCGCTGCGCGGCGTACCGGTGCGCGCAGGTGACAAAGTGCAGCTGCTGATGCCGGGAGAAGGCATGCGCACCTACACGCCGTACGCCTGCGATGAGCGCGAGGGCACGATGCAGTTTCTCGTCTACGTGCACGGCGAGGGGCCAGCGGCGATGTGGGCCCGGCAGGTGAAGCCGGGCGATCATGTGCGCGCGTTTGGGCCCCGCACTTCAGTGCCGTTCGATCAGCTCCAAGGCCCGATCGTGCTCTTCGGAGACGAGACCTCCTTCGCGGTGGCCACGGCGCTGACCGGGCTTCGACGCCCTGCCTCATTCGTCTTCGAGGTGACCCACGCGAGCGAGTCGAACGGCGTCGTGCAGGGGTTGGGGCTGACCGATGCCACGGTGATCGAGCGAACTCGTGACGAGGCCCACCTGCAGCACGTCGAAGCCGCGGTGCGCGCCCAGCTGGGTGCAGACTCGGTGTTGGTGATGACCGGCAAAGCGCAGTCGATTCAGCGGCTGCGGGCCGCCCTCAAGTCGCGGTGGCCTTCGCATGCCGGGCAGAAGGTGAAGGCGTACTGGTCGGTCGGGAAGAAGGGTCTCGACTAGGCCCAGTGGCGGGGTTACGACGCGCGCATCTTCTGAAAGAAGGAGCTTCACATGCGCTCGACCCTGCTTTTCACTCTGGCCGCGCTGGCCCTGGCCCGCCCCGCTCTCGCCGCCGACCCTGAGATCAAGTTCGAGAAGTACAAGCTGCCCAACGGGCTGACGGTGATCTTGTCTGAAGACCACCGCTTGCCGCAGGTGGCGGTGAACATCTGGTACCACGTGGGTGCTGCTAACCAGAGCAAGGGCCGCTCGGGCTTCGCGCACCTCTTCGAGCACATGATGTTCTCTGGCAGCAAGCACGTGCAGCCCTCGCCCTTCAAAGTGCTCGAGGCGATCGGCACCTCGGCGGGCCCGATGGCCAACGGCACGACCAGCTTCGACCGCACCAATTACTTCGAAGTGGTGCCGGCGACCGAAATGTTGACCGCGTTGTGGGTCGAGAGCGATCGCATGGCATTTCTGCTCGACACCCTCGATTCGAAAAAGCTCGAGGTGCAGCGCAACGTGGTCTCGAACGAGCGCCGCCAGAGCTACGAGAACCGGCCGTATGGCCTCGCGGGGCTGAAGACCTGCGACGTGCTCTTTCCTTCTCCGCACCCGTACTACCAGTGCGTGATTGGCAGCATCCCCGAGATTCAGGCGGCGTCGGTCGATGACCTCAAGTTCTTCTTCAAGCAGTACTACGGGCCCAACAACGCGTCGCTGGCGCTGGTCGGCGACTTCGACACCGCCACCGCGAAGGCGGCGATCGAGAAGTACTTCGGCCCGATACCGGCTGGCCCGCCGGTGTCACGCCCCGAGGTCGCACAGACGATGCTGAGCTCGGTGGTCAAAGAGACCATCGACGACAAGATCGCCGAGGTGCCGCGCCTCGACCTCATCTGGTCGACCGGCGTGAAGCAATTCTCGGCTGATCAGGCCGCCGGAGACGTGCTTGGCGAGATTCTAGGCACCGGGCACGCGTCGAGGCTCTACAAGAAGCTGGTGTTCGAGTCGCAGGTCGCGAGCAACGTCGCGGCGGGGCAAGCAGCGTTGGGCCTCGGCGGCTACTTTCAGATCAGCGCGACCGCCAAAGACGGCAAGACCGCGGCTGAGCAGCTGGCCGGCGTACAGGCGGTCATCGATGAGATGAAGAAGAACGGCCCGACCGCAGCTGAGGTCGAGCGCATCAAGCGCAACATCGTGGCCGACCAGCTGCGCGCGATCGAGCGTCTGGGTGGGTTCGGCGGTAAGGCCGACATTCTCAACAGCTACGAGACCTACGTCGGAGACCCCGGCTACCTGGCCAAAGACCTCGCCCGCTACCGCGCGGTCACCGCCGATGACGTGAAGGCCTTCGCCAACAAATATCTGCGAGACGATCGTCGGCTCGAGCTGACCTCGAATCCTGCTCCCAAAACCGCTTCAGCGAAGTGAAAGCCACGCACATGAAAACGACCAAAACGTTGCTGACCGCCGCCGTCATGTCGCTGATGGCCTGCGCGACCGCGAACCCCGAAGTGAAGCCCGTCGAGACCGCTCCGACGGTCGACCCGGTGGCACAGAAGGCCGCGGCCGACGCCGAGGCGAAGCAGAAGTTGCTGGCGACTCCGGGGGCGCCCGATGCCGAGTTTCGAATGGCGCAGCCCTCACCCGCGCAGGGCTCGGCGACCTTCACCGCCCCGGTGCCCACTGAGAAGAAGCTGAAAAACGGAGCGCGGCTGCTGGTGGTCGAGAACCACGCGGTGCCGCTGGTCTCGGTCGACATCGCGATACCGGTCGGGGCCGACGTCGATGCGTTAGACAAGACGGGCCTGGCCGGCTTCACCGCGACGATGCTCGAAGAGAGCACGCTCAAGCACACCAGCCTCGAAATGGCCGAGGCGATTGATGACCTCGCGCTGCACCTCGACTCGAGCGCGGGCACCGAGACGTTGCACCTGACCATCAACAGCCTGAGCGAGACGTTGCCGCAGGCGCTCGACCTGTTGGCCGAGGTGCTGATGCAGCCGGCGTTCAAGACCGATGACGTCGAGCGCGTTCGCAATGTGTTGCTGACCGGGTTGGTGCAGAAGAAGGCCTCACCGGCGGCGATGGCGAGCGATCAGGCATCGCGGTTGTTCTACGGCGCGAAGCACCCGCTGGGGCAGCCGCGCGGTGGCACTCCCGACACGATCAAGGCGATCACGGTGGCCGACCTGAAGAAGTTTCACGACACCTGGTACCGCCCCAATGGCGCGGTGATCGGCGTGTCGGGCGACGTGACCGCGGCCCAGATGCAGACGTTGCTCGAGGCGCGCCTCGCCGGGTGGAAGCCGAAGGTCACCGCGAAGCCGAAGTTGCCGGCGGCGCCTGAGATGCCGCGACAGGTGGTGCTGGTCGACAAGCCGGGCGCGACCCAGTCACAGGTGTGGGTGATGGGCCGGCTCTTCGCCGCGAAAGACGCCGATGCGGTGGCGGTGGCGGTGGCCAACAACGTGGTCGGCGGGCTGTTCGGCAGCCGGTTGAACATCAACTTGCGCGAGACCAAGTCGTGGAGCTACGGGGTGCGTTCGCGGCTCGACCTGATGCGCACCGGTGGGTTGGTGCTGGCGTCGGGCGGTATTCAGGCTCCGTACACGGCCGAGGCGCTGGGAGAGTACTACAAAGAGCTCGAGGCGTTCTCGAACGGAGACCTGCGTGAGGGTGAGCTCGACCGCGCGAAAGAGGCGATTATTCGGGCGTTACCTTCATCGCTCGAGACGAATACCGCGGTGGCCGGGTCGATGACCAACCTGGCGCTCAACGGGTTGCCGCTCGACTACTTCGCGACGCTGCCGGCGCGGGTGGCCAAGGTCGACGCGAAAGAGGTCGCCCGGGTGGCGAAGAAGTACTTCACCGTCGCCAAGATGCCGGCGGTGATCGTCGGCCCCAAAGAGCTGAGCCAAGAGAAGCTGACCGCGATGAAGGTCGGCGATGTGACCTTGCCGGCACCGTAAGGCCCTCAACGCGGGCGAAGCCCCAACAGCACCCGCGCCTCGGCTGGGCTGGCCACCGCCCGGCCCGACTCGATTGCAATCTTCGCCATCGCCTCGATGAGGGGGCCGTTGCTGGCCGCCCGCGAGCCATCGGGCAGATAAAAAGTGTCCTCCAGGCCCGTTCGCAGGTCACCGCCGAGCTCAGCGCAGCGCCGATGCAGGGCCCAGACCTCTTGCCGCCCGATGCCGATGACCTGCCAGTGCGTGCCCGGCAGCATCTCGTCGAGCAGCAGCGGCAACCACGACGGCTTATTCGGCATGCCCGACTCGACGCCCATCACCAGCGAAAGATGCGGAGGGTTCGGCACCAGGCCACGCTTCGCGAACATCGCCACGCTGCGCACGATGCCGGTATCGAAGCACTCGCACTCGGGCACGACGCCGAGGCGCTTCATTGCGTGAGCAAACAGCTCGATTTTCTCGACCGGGTTGTCGAAGAGAATCGGCGGCCAGGCCCACTCGGTGTTCGACCGAAGCTTCAGGTAGTTGAGTGAACCCGCGTTCAGCGCGGCGATCTCGGGTTTGACCCGCTCGAGGCAAGCAATCGGAGCGCTCACGTCGGGCCCGATGACCCCGGTCGACATGTTGATGATGAGGTCAGGCACCTCGGCGCGAATCGCTTCGATGATCGCCTGCGCGACGTGGGGCTCCCACGAGGGCAATCGGCCCTGACCGGGCGACTGGTCGCGAAAGTGACAGTGCACGATCGATGCGCCGGCATCTCGCGCGCGCCTCGCCTCCTTCGCCATCTCTTCGGGCGTCACCGGCACGTGGTGCTGGGTCGGGTCGGTGAGCGTACCCGTCAGCGCACAAGAGATAACCGCTTTCGCGTCTGCCATCTGCGCACCCTACTGGTCGAAGCACCGGCTGGCCCGCGGAAGTTGTGCACCTAAGTGGTCCCCGCGCATTTCAAAATCATTTTGCGGTTCGAAAACGTCGATCGGCGCGAGAAAGTTGTGAACGCAAGTGCGCTTCCGGCATTTCGAAATCATTTTTCGGCTCGAAAACATCGATCGGCGCGCGGAAGTTGTGACCGCAAGTGCGCTTCTGGCATTTCAAAATCATTTGGCGGGTCAAAAACACCGATCGGCGCAGGGAAATCGGGGGCGACGTACCGTTTCGGCATTTCAAAATGATTTTGGCGGGTCGAAAACACGATCGGGGCGGGAAACCGGGTTTCGAATCGCCGTTGCGGCATTTCGAGATCGGTCGGCCGGTCGAGAACCTCGAGCGGTGATGGTCGGTGCGCCCGATTCAGGGGCAGACTCTCGTCAATTTAAGATGGTTCGAGTCCCTCCCCATGAACGGGGCGGCCTTGAGTTACTTCGGCGGCATCATCCGCTCGACGCTGCGGTGAAAGAGCTGGTGGTACACGCTGTTGGGCAAGAACCGCTTACCGAACCATGCCGCCGCCCCGTCGCGATGCGGCAAAATCACGTCTTCACCCCGCGCCGCGCCATCGACGATGCGGTCGGCGACCTGGGCCGCCGTCAATTTCCCCTTCGCGAGCATGCGCGCCATCGTCACCTTCAACGTCGGGTCAGCCGTACGCATGCTCTCTTCGAGGTTGGTCTGAAAGAACGACGGGCACGCCACGCTGACATGCACGCCGTGGGTCCACAGCTCCTGCCTCAACGTACCGCTGAGCGAGACGACCCCCGCCTTCGACACGTTGTAGGAGCCCATGTTCGGCACATCGAGCAACCCAGCCATCGACGCGATGTTGATGATGAGCCCACTGCCCTGCTTCTTGAGCATCGGCGTGAACACCTTGCACCCGCGCACCACGCCGAGCAGGTTGATGTTGAGAATCCACTCCCAGTCGGAGATGGGCACTTCATCAATCGGCCCGGCCTGTGCGACACCGGCGTTGTTGACCAGCACATCGATGCCGCCCCAAACAGCCACGAGCTCGTCGGCGACGGCCTTCAAGTCTGCCTCTTTGGTGACGTCGCACCGGCGGTACATCGCGTCGGCGCCTAGCTCGAGCCTGGTCGCCTCGCCCCGCAGGTCATTCAAGTCGCCAATGCACACCTTCGCGCCGTCGCGCATGTACCGAAGTGCCATGGCGCGGCCCAAACCGCTGGCTCCGCCGGTGATGAAGACTCGCTTGGTCACGGTGACACCTCCTACCAACTGGCTCGAACGGGCCGGCCTTCTTCAAACCCGGCATGGCTTTGAATGCCGATCAGCGCATTGCGGTGAAATTCTTCGAGCGATCTCGCCCCAGCGTAGGTGCAGGCGCTGCGCAACCCAGCGATCGCATGGTCGATGAGGTCTTCGACGCCAGGCCGGTCGCTCTGCAGATACATGCGAGAGGTCGAGATGCCCTCTTCGAACAGCTCTTTGCGCGCGCGCTCGAACAGCGAGTCATTGCGGGTGCGAGCCTTGACCGCGCGTTGCGAGGCCATGCCGAAGTTCTCTTTGTAGAGCCTGCCGTCGCTGTCGCGCATGACATCAGCGGCGCTCTCATAGGTGCCGGCGAACCACGAGCCGATCATCACGGTCGACGCGCCGGCGGCGATCGCGAGGGCGACGTCTCGAGGGTGGCGAATGCCTCCGTCGGCGCACACATGCTTGCCGTGCTTGCGTGCTTCAGCCGCGCAATCGAGCACGGCCGAGAACTGCGGCCGCCCGACGCCGGTCATCATGCGCGTGGTGCACATCGCGCCAGGCCCGACGCCCACCTTCACCAGGTCGACGCCGGCAGAGATCAAGTCGCGCACGCCATCTTTGGTGACCACGTTGCCAGCCATGATCGGCACGGTCGGGTTCAGTTTTCTGACCACCTCGACGGCCTCGAACATCTTCAATTGATGCCCATGCGCCGCGTCGATAACCACGAAGTCGATGCCAGCCTTGAGTACCGCTTCGGCGCGGGCTTTGGCATCGGAGCTGATGCCGATCGCGACCCCCACCTTGAGGCAGCCCTTCGCGTCGAGCGCGGGTTTGTACAGCGTCGAGCGCAGCGCGCCTTTGCGAGTCACGACGCCAATCAACCGGCCTTCCTTCAGCACCGGCGCACACGAGAGCCGTCGGCCCGAGAGCTTGTCGAAGATGGTCTCGAGCGGCGTGCCGGCCTCAATCGTCATCAAATCAGTCGACATCACCCGTTGCAGCTGGGTGAACCTGTCAACGCTCACCGCATCGCTCTCGGTGAAGATGCCGACCGGGTTCTCATCGTGGTCGACGATGATCACCGCGCCGTGGGCCCGCTTGTGAATCAAGTTGAGGGCTTCTTGAACGGTATCGGTCGGCTTCAAGACGATCGGCGTCTCATAAATCGGGTGCCGCGCCTTCACTGAGAGAATGTTCTGCTCGACGATGTCGACGGGGATGTCTTGCGGCAGCACCGCGATGCCACCACGACGCGCCACGGTCTCGGCCATGCGCCGCCCGGCCACCGCGGTCATGTTCGCGACGATGATCGGCAGCGTCAGGCCCAGCCCATCTTTGGGCGACAAGTCGACTTCGAGCCGAGACCCCACCTCGGAGCGCGCCGGCGCCATGAAGACGTCGTTGTAGGTCAAGTCATACGGCGGAGCCGCGTCGTTCAGAAATCGCATCGCGCAGTTATGCCTTCGCCGTGACGATCTTGATGTTGAACGTGCCGCTCTTCACCGCGCCGTAGGTGCGAAGCCACAGCGGGAGGTACATCTCAGGCCCGCGCGCGGTCGTGATGTCGCCAAGGTCGACGATTTCACCAGGCTGCCAGCCAAACTCCGAGAGCACGCCGCGCACCGAGTCTTTGGCCGCCGAATCATTGCCCGAGACGAAGACGGTCGAGGTATCGGCGAGCGCGCGGGGGTTCACCATCACGCTGCAGTTCATCGTGTTGAGCGATTTGACGACCCGCATCTTGGGAAACGCGCGCTGAAGCTGCTCGCCCAGCGAATCGGTGTTCACGACCGACAGCGTGGGAGGAAACCCCTTCGAGCCATCGAGTGCGTTGGAGATGTCGATCAACACCTTGCCGTTGAGGTTCTCTTCTTTCGCCGCCTTGAGCGCGTCAAGAGAGGCCTCACCCTTGGTGCAGTTGAAGAGCAGCTCACCGAAGGCCGCGGCGTCAGCGAAGGTGCCATGACTGGCCCTCGAACCTGACGACTTCGCCCACGCGGAGGCCTTCTCATTCGTCGCCGAGCGCGAACCCAGCTTCACTTCATGACCCAAATCGACCAGCCGTCGGCCGATGGTCTCGCCAACGACACCGGTACCGAGAACGCCGAATTTCATGTGTCCCGCCTTGTAAGAGGGGCGCAGAACCCCGAAGGCCCGGATGCATGCGCCGAAACGGTCGAGGTCGCAACCACTGCTTTTGAGGCGGCGCAAGGTCTGCAAGACCGGCTCACGCCTCGGCCGGCACGTCAGCGTCGACGGCGCGCTCCACGTGATTTCGAAACCAGCAGCAGCCAGAACAACGCGTTGCATGCGCCCAGACCGGTGCTCGAGCAGCCACCGCTCTGCTTCGGCACGCTCGACACGACCTCGACGCGGTAGGTCGCCAAGCCACGCAGCTCAGAGCGAGCCGCGCCGACTCCGACGGTGAACGTGAACGCACCGAGGTCACTGCCGACGGTGCCGTTGAGCAGACCCGTCGGTGACAGCGAGAGACCCACCGGCAACCGGCCATCGCGAACAACCCAAGTGGCTTGAGGCTGAGACGGAGCGGCGATCAGCTGTGCCGACACGCTCGTGCCGGGCGTCACCGAGCCGGGGATCGGCCCCGACACGCTCACGGCCGACCCGAAGATGAGCACGACCGCGTTGAGCCCCGCGACTCGGCCGCGTGAATCAACCGCTTCAATGCGAAACGCGAACAACCCGGTTCGAACGGGCGTGCCCGACACCGCCACGGTGTCTGCGGTGCTGTTTTCGAAGCGCAACCCGTCTGGGAGCGTGCCGCTGATGACGCTCCACGTCACTGGCGTCGCGACCGGGGTGTTGTTGGCGTTCTTGACCGCGAGCAGGGCGAGGTAGTCGCTGCCGACGACTCCGTCGGGCAACGAAGTCGAGATGATTTGAAACGGAGCGGCGTCGACCACGGTCACCGTGAATGCTCTCGAGTCGCTGTTGCCGACGGAGTCGCGCACGGCGATGACGAACGTGGCCGCGGTGCCCAGCGCGTCATTCGGAGCGCCCGAGAGGTGGCCAGAAGACGTGAGCGCGACTCCGCCGGGCAGCTCGCCAGAGACAATCGACCAGGTGTAGGGCGCGCGACCACCGGCAGCACCGAGTTGGGCGTCATACGGCAGCAACCGTACCGGGGCAGGGAGCGACGAGGTCGTGATCGCAAGCGACGAGGTGGCGTTGACGATTCGCAGGGTGAGCTGGGCCTGCGTCGAGCGCCCTTGTGAGGTCACGGTGACGGTGAACCCAGAGGCGCCGCTCGTGGTTGGCGTGCCGGTGAGCGCACCAGTGGGGCTGACCGTCAACCCGGCCGGGAGATTCGCCGCAGCCCAGGTGTAGGTGTTGCCACCGCGCGCAGCGAGAGCCACGGCGTACGGCTGACCAACGAGTGCGTCAGGCAAGGTCGAAGAAGTCACCGCCAAAGCCTGAGCGACCACCTGCACCTGCTGCCCCGCGAGCCCGTTGTCATCGCGCGAGCTCTCATCGATGAGCCCCTCGGGGTCGACCAGCACGCCGAGGTACAGCACTGCCGTGCTCACCCCAGGAGGAATCACGACGAGCTCGTTGGCGGAGTCTTGCGCTCCCACGCCGAGGTCGATGGCGCGCTCATTGACCACCCCAGCCGCGGTTTGAATCGGGAGCAGCGTGTCTTCGACCGTGATCTGCGTGTTCGCCGACAGGTAGTAGCGGTACTTGACGCCCGTCGCCGGCCGGTTGCCGAAGTTCGCGAGGGTGCGGGTGACGGGCACGCTCTCTCCAGCCCCGACGCGTTGAGGGCCACGAACGCTGAGCGGCAACACATTGGGCGCGGGGCCGCGAACCAGGGTCGGCACCGAGGCGATGGCATTGTTCGCTGAGTTCGTCTCGCCCAACCCTGGCGCGATGGCCGCGGCGAAGAAGAAATACGGCTGCGGCAGCAAGAGCACGTTGGCTGGCGACCTCGTCGGCACATTCGCGGTGAGCGTCACCAGCCTGGTTTCGCCAGGCGCGAGGGTCAGCCCGGTGATCGAGCCAATCGTCGCGTCAGACAACCCGTTCAAGGTCTCATTGTCTGACAGGTAGAACTGCACCGAGACGTTCGCCGCCACAGAACCGCCCTGGTTTCGCAGCTGCGCGTCGATTCGAATCGATTCGCCGAAGAAGGCCGTCGCCGTCTGCTCGAAGGGCGCGGCCGCGCGACGCACGGTCACCAAGTCCATCACCAGGTCGGGCTGCAACACCCTGAGCTTCGACGAGCTGAACACCAGGTTGTTGCTCTTGCTCGCTTCGATGATCACCCCTGGCGAGTCATCGAGCTGCAGGGCCAACGAATACGTGTCGGCCGCGATGTTCGAGGGCATCGTGAAGGTGAGGTTTTGCCGTACAGACTCGCCACCCGCGACGGCGAGGGTCGTCGAGTACAGCAACCGATCGGTCGCATCGAGCTTGTTGTCGACCGACGCCCAGACGCGAATGGGCACGGGCGCGTTCGCAGGGTCGAAGCCCTGATTGGTGAAGGCGATCGGCACGGTCAACGAATCACCCGGGCCTGTGGTCAGCGGCGCGGTGATTCGCTCGGCCACCAGATCGACGCCCGCGCTGTACGGCACCGAAGTGGCCGCGGTGTTGTTCGAGCGGCGATCAGGTGGCTCCCCGGCCGCGTTCTCGAGATCAACGGAAGCCAAGATGTACGACGCGCTGCAGGCTTCGCGACGGTGCCGGTCGAGGTCACCAGCCTCGTTTCGTTCGGCGCGAGTGAGGCGACCGCAATCGGAGTCGGCGTCAGCTCGACGTCACCCGAATCGACGATGGTATCTTGCGACAGGTACAGGCGGTAGCTGAAGCCGCCCGACGCGACGGTGCCGAAGTTTCGAATTCGAAGCTCGGTCGCGATGGTCAAGGTGCCAGCGTTCTGTGTGATCGAGGTCGCGCGCAGCGCAGTGGCTTGCAGGTCGACCCCAGGTGGAGGCCCGAACTTGAGGTAGGTGATGCCCGGGGCCATCGCTCCGCCGTCGGGGTTCGGGGGCGAGAGACTCGAGAGGGTGCAGAGGGCTCCGCAGGCAAATGGAGCCGTGCCCGCGCCTCCGGTGGGTGACTCGATGCCGATGGTCGCGCTCAAAGCAGCGCCGTTGCCCTCCATCGTGCCGTAGAGAAACTCGATGATGCCGTTCTCCCAGAGCCGAAGCTGAAAGGTCAGTGAGTAGGCGCCGAACTCGCGGTTCCAATCGTTCCATTCGATGGCGAGGCCGTTGCCATTCGTGCCGTTGAGGGCCTGGCTTCGCACCGCGCTGCCGGGGTTGTTGCCGATGAGGTCGTCCCAGAATGGGGCGAGCAGACCGTTGGGCGCCGTGGTGTTGGGCAACGCGAAGTTGAGAATGTAATTCGCGTTCGAATCGGGGTCAGGCTCGAAGAACGCGAGGCCGTTCGCGGTGACGGTGACGCTCGTGTAGTTGCGATCGTAAAACGGAAAGGTGAAACCCAACGGCACGATGGCCCGGCCGCGATCGAGGTTGGGCACTCCGCCGTCAACGGTGAGGGTGACGGGAGTCGAAGCGGTCAGCGCCGGATAGGGGACTCCGGCGAGCGGGGTCGCGACGTATTGCGCGAGCGCAGGGGCGGCGACGAGCAGCGCCAGCAAGAGGCTCGACCTCCTGCACGAGCCCGAGCCCCCATGACCGCAAAACGGCATTGGGCGCTTATACCCGGCGGCGTTAAAACGCGTAGCCGACAGTGACGCGAACGCTCGGCGTGACGCGCAGCCCATCGGTCAGGGTTGGGTTCGTTCGCTCCCACACGCCGCCGTCGAACGCCGCCGTCAGCAGGCATGGCAACGCGAAACAACTGGGGGTCGAGGCCCTCGTACCGCTGCGAACATCGAGCATGTCAGCGCCGCCGCCGGCTGAAAACTCGAAGCCGTTGTCGAACTGCCACGCGTACCCCAACAGCAACCCGCCACCGAGCGCGCGGTACGGCACGGTTTCGAAGGTCGCCGTGGTCGCCATGGCGTGTGCGTCAAGAAAGAACGATTCGAGCGCCTCACGCGGGTAGAAGCGGGCGCCAAGTGAGCCCGTGATGCCCTTCGCGGGTATCGAGCCTTCGACGCCCGCGAAGATCGTGAAGTGTTTCGCGATCGCCCGCTCGTACTCAGCGCTCGCCGCCAACGAGACAATCGATTGAGGGCCGGTCGAGACGTGATTCTTGCGAGCTGAGACCACGACCGGGGTCGCGTCGTCGGCCAACGCGAGCTGTGCGGTCAAGATCAAGACAAGAGCGATGAATCGGTACATGGGCGAAACCCTTTGAAGTGAGTGATTGGGCTGCAGGTGTGCAGGGCGCAGGCCCGCCCTCGAGGGTCGAAAGAACGAGGGGTTTCGCGAAGTCGGCCGCCCGCGTGTGTGCAGCCGATTGCACGTCTGTGTGAGGGGGTTCGCCTTGCTCGGGTGACAACGTGCGGGCAATTTCGCGTATACACCGGCCCGCGCATGGCTCTGGGGTCTCTCGTGGCAGTGGTCGCGGTGCTTTTCGCGGCCCCAAAACCGCCCGCCCGAACCATGACGCACCAGGCCTTACGCGATCAGTGCCTCGTCTGGGCCGCCGACCCCACCAACCCCTGGGCGATGGCGCATGGCATGACCGGGCTTGGCTCGAACTACCTCGCCGCTGATGGCCGCAAGGCTTCTGAGGTGATGATTCACGATTTTTTGCTGCGCAACAGCGACCCCGCCGCGGGGGGCAGCCCCTTCGGCTTCGCCAAGTACGCTGCAGATCACACGCCGATCGAACCGCACCCGAACCTGATCGCCAAAACCCTGGTGATGACCGGAGTACCGCTGAGCACCAAGTACCCAACCGCCTGGGGCACCATCACGCTCGAGCAGCTGGTCGACAGCGTGAAGCGCGGGTACCGCCACGTACCGGCCAGCGACCAATATTGGCGCGACGTCGCGTGGACCCTCGACGTGCTCACCCACACCACCAAGCCCGGTGGCACCATCGTGACTGACGCAGGCCCGGTGCTCATCGACGCGGTGATGGACGATGCGCTGTTCGCCCTCGAGGCCGCGACCGCCGAGCTCAAGGCCGGCATGCTCAAAGGGTTGCCCCAGGTCGAGAAGCGCAAACAGGGCCTGTACGCGCACCCGTGCGGCGGGCTCCACTTCGTGCAAGCCGTTTTGAGCTGGGCCAGCCACCCCGAGGTGCGCAAGCGCTGGGGCACGCGGGTCGATGATCAAATTGCGATTCTGCTTTACCGGCTCACCTCGGAGGCCCGCCAGTACGACGCCGCCCTCTCGCAAATGCCGCAGTACACGCTCGAGCTGCTCACCCAACAGGTGAAGTTCTACGGGCACTTTCTCGAGACGACCGCCCGTCTGAAGAGCGACCTCGGGTGGAAACCCAACGTCGGAGAGCAGCGGCAGATCGCCGTGGCCAAGGCGTACCTCGACTCGACGGTTCGAGCGCTGCAAGAGGCCAAGGCCTTCGAGACGATGGCCGCGATCAAGACTACGAAGCCTCAGGTGTTTCTCGATTTGATAGGTGACTCCTGTCACGCAACGCACGGATTGGATGGCTGGCAATGATTCGATGGGTTTCGGTGGGCTTGAGCGCGCTGCTGCTGTGCTTCACCACCAGCTGCACCAAGAACAGCTGTCTGGGTGGGCAAGAGACGTGCACCGTCGCTCCGCCCTGCCCCAAGGTGAGCTTCACCTGCGACGCCGCGAACGCCGACGCGCTCTCGGTCATCACCATCACCGACGGCAGCCAACGCCCCGGTGGCTGGGCGGCGATTGGCGCGAAGGGTGACATCAAGCTGAGCAATGCCTTCACCGAAGTGGTGCTCGCGGGCATCGGCACGCAGAACTACCTCGACCCGAACGGCGGCTCGATTCTCGATCTGGTGCCCGCTGGCTCGAAGACCGACGCGGTGAACAACATCTTGCAGGTCGTCGGCATCTTGCCGGGCGACTCGGTGCACTACACCAGCATGCGAATCATCGACGAGCGACCGGCGCGCGTCGCCGTGCAGTTTCGCGGCACCCTCGATGGCCGACCCGGCGTGCAGGCGTACACGCGGTACGAGCTGACTCCGTGCGATCACGGCGTTCGCGTTCGAACCGAGATGGTCAACGGCACCCTCGACACCGAGCTGTGGGCGATGGTCGATGGGTATTACTGGTCGGGCCGTGAAGCCCTGCCCTTCACCCCGGGGCCGGGCAGCGGGTTCACCCACGCCTCGTTCGGGTTGACCACGATTAACGACGCGTTCGTCACCTTCCCCTTTCTCGCGGCGGCTGGGCAGAGCAATGACGACCAGGTCTCGGCCATCGCGACCGCGAGCTGCACCGAAGAGAGCCTCGAGGGCTTCAACAGCGACCAGATCTCGGCTGCCGGCATGAAGCGAAAGATCGTGCCGCCTCGCGGGTCTGAGGTGTTCGAGCGCTTCATCGCCGTCGCCGACTCGCAGGGCATCTCAGGGGCAGTCGACATCGCGCTCGAGGTGCGCAAACAGGTCTTGGGCGAGAGCTATGGCACGCTCACGGGCAAAATCGAGGGCGCCAACCGCGCCGGAGGCACGCACGCCGTCAGCGTGCTGATTGGCCAAGGCGCGTCACCCGAATCGCGCACCCCGTGGTCGCAGGTGGTGCCCGACGCGACGGGCGCGTTCAGCGTCAAGGTGCCCGAGGGCAAGGCGTACGTGGTCGAGGTGCACCAATTCGGTCGTAAGCAACTCGAGGTCGCTGTGCCTGAGCTGCACGGCACCGCCGATACAGGCACTTTGACGTTGCCGGCCAGCGTCACCGCCACGTTCACCGTCAAAGACGTCGACACCATGCAGCCGCTCGACGCGGAGCTGTTCTTGATCCCCTCCACCGACGCCGCGCAGGCCGCGTTGGCAGGTACTTTTCATGGCCGCTTCGCGAACTGCACGCCGTGGTTGGGCAAACCACCCGGCGCTTCGCCTGCCTGCAACCGAATCTTGGTTCACGGCGGAGTCGCCACCGCCCAAGTGCCCATCGGCAACTACTTCATCTACGCGTTTCACGGCCCGTTCTGGTCATTGGGCATGCAGTCGGTGCTGGTCGAGGGCACTCCGGTCGCATTTCTGCTCAAAGACCTGAAGCTCAAGCCCGCGGGCACCTTCAGCGCCGACTTTCACGTGCATGGCGCGGCCAGCTTCGACTCTTCGATACCCGACTTCGATCGCGTGCTCTCATTCGGCGCCAGCGACCTCGATGTGATCGTCGCGACCGACCATGACGTCGTCTACGACTACAAGAAGATCGTCGACGCCCTCGGCTACTCGTCGCACATGAGCGCGGTCACCGGAGTCGAGACCACCGGGCACATCCCGTTTCTCTACATTCCCAATTACGGGTTCCCGCTGGTCATCGGGCACTACAACTTCTGGCCACTGGCCTACCAACCCACCCTGCCCCGCAACGGCGCGATGTACGACGAGCTGATCGAGCCGGGCACGCTCTTCACCCGCGCGAATGCATTGTTCACCGGGCTGCCGCTCATCGAGCTCAACCACCCCTGGGCCGACCCGGAGTTCGGGCGTGACCTTGGTTTCCCCCGCGCGCTGTCACTCGACATGCGAAAAGATCTGCCCAGCAGTGACGACGGCACCTCGGGCGGCATGTTCGTGCGCACGCCGCCCAACGCGAGCTTCACCAACGACGGCCATCACGCGCAGGAAGTCATCAACGGCAGCGATAACTCGCTGCACCTGCAGTACCGCGCGTTCTGGTTCTACATGCTCAATCAGGGCCGCATCAAAACGGGCACCGCGAACTCAGACTCGCACTCGCTGACCGACAATACCGTCGGCATGCCGCGCAACATCGTCTATGCGGCAACGACTCCGGGGCCGGGCTTCGATGTGAACGTGATGAACCGTGCGGTTCGCGACGGGCGCTCTTTCGGCACCAACGGCCCGATTCTCGAGGTCACCGTCGATGACACTCCGTACTCGCTCACGCCCTTCGCGCCGAAGAGCAACTCCATGGTGAAGGTGAAGGTGCGCTCGGCGCCCTGGGTGCCGGTCGAAGAAGTGCGCTTCATCGTCAACGGCCAGGTGGTGAAGACCGTCTCTGGCTTGCCAGCGCCGGCCGACCCGTTCGCGACTGACGGTGATTTCACCCGCTACAGTGGCGAAGTGGCGTTGAGCGATCTGCTGCTCGGCGTCAGCGGCGATGCCTGGCTGGTGGTCGAAGCGGGGCGGGCCTTGATGCTCGCCGGAGACCTCGGCGGCGGGCTCAACAACACCAAAGACGGCATCCCCGACACCACTGACAACAATGGCGACGGCAAGGTCGACTCGAGTGACCTGGGGAGCGGGCTGAAGATAGGGCCGCTCAGCGCGCCTCCATCACCCAAGGTGAATGAGACCGGGTACGCGTTTTACAACATCACGCTGGGCACTCCGCAGGCGTTCACCAACCCGTTCTTGCTCGATCGCAACGGAGACGGCATCTTCAATGCCCCGACCGTGACGGGAGGTCGCCAATGATTCGCGCCTGTCTCGCTCTCGGCCTCACCCTCGCTTCGCTCGCCGCCGCCGACGAGCCGTTTTCACCCTGCAGCACCCAGGTCACCGACCCGTTCTTCGGCGACTCGACGCAGCGAGATGACCTCGCGCTGCCAGACGGGCCCATCGCGGTCGGGTACTTCGAGGCCGACATGGCCACCGGCCGCCGAACCTGCCCTCGCACCGAGGTCGGCATCGGCGGGCGCTTCGGGGCGATCATCGACACTCCGAATTTCTACGGCAACCTGGGCATCAACGGCGTGCTGTTCGGCTCGTATGCGGTGAACGAGAAGACCGAGCTGTTCGCGACGCTCGAAGCGGTCAGCTTCGACTACGCGGTGAACGCGTCGCTCTCGAAGACCGGGCTCACGTTGGGCAACCTGACGGCTGGCGTGACTCGCGTCATTTACACCCGCCAGACCTTCGCGGCCTCGTTCAGCGGGCGGCTGTTGCTGCCGACCTCGTTCGAGATACCCGGCGCGCGGCTCATCGGCGCCGAATTGGGGCACGTCGATACCTTCACGCCTCGCTCATGGCTCGAGATTCACACCGCGGTGGCGGTCGATTTCACCGCGGCGATCACCGCGGCGCAGTCGTTTCCCCGGTTCGGGGGCACGTTGGTGGCGGGCCTCGAGCTCAAGCCCACCTCGTGGTTCGCTTTCGTTGTCGATGCGAGCGGGCACATCGGAGCGCGCAGCTATCTTGCTCCGAGCGCGGCGCTGCGGTTTCGCGTGGCGTCATTGGGCATCGAGCTGGGCGGTACCTTGCCGGTGTACGGCAATGACCGGCACGACTTCATTTTCGCCGGGCGCTTCTCGTGGCGGCTGTGAGCGAGTTTCCTCTCGGGGTTTGAGAAACTGAGACGGTTTTCTAGAGTGAAAATCGCGTTCGCACCCCTGCTCGGCCGAGGGAGATTCGGGTAGGGTACCCGCCGTGACTGTTCGCAAAACCGCCCCCGCTCCCGCAGCAAGCTCGGCCTCTGAGACCTCGAACGCGAAAGCGACGGGTGGTCAGACGTACCGAATCATCAAAGACGACTCGCTCAGCAAGATCGCGCTCGAGGCCTACGGCAACGCGTCGATGTGGCCGGCGATCAAGGCATTCAATGAGAAAAAGGTCGGTAAGAACGAGCTGATTCTCACCGGTGACACCCTGCGCCTGCCGACCGCGGCTGAAGCCAAAGAGATCATGGCGCAGCTGCACCAGGGCCAAAAGGCGGCAGGCAAGCCTGAGACCTGGGGCAAGCAGAGCGGCAAGCCTCCCGCGGGCTTCACGCCTCAGGGTGCTGGCGCTCCGGCAGCGGCGCGGGCGGGTGCAGCCGAAGCTCCGGCCGCAGCCGCTGCTGGCCCGGCCGACTCGATGAAACCGGCCGCCGCTGGCGCCGCCGCGGCTGCTGCTGAGCCTGTCGCGGGCATCGGCGTCGACAACCCAGATGTGTCAACCGGGCTCTACAAGCCGCCAGCCGGCACCACGCCCCGCAAGCTCGTCTCAGAGGCGTTCGGTATTCGGCCCGAAGAAGTCAGCCCCTTGCATGTGGCGTCGCTGAGTCAGACCAACCCCAAGCTCAAGTTCGACAAGCTCGACGAGGCCATCGGCCCTGGTGCGGTGGTGCAGATGATCGGCACTCCGCAGTTGGCCCGTATGCAGGTCGCCGACAATGTGCTGCAGCGAAAGAACATTCAGAACCTGCTCGCCGAAGACGCGGCCGCCCCCGAGGGCACCGAAGGCAAATTGACCCCTGAGGGTCGCGCCGACGCCACCGAAGACCTCAAGAAGCTGACCGAGCAAGCCCCCCAGCTGCAAGCGGCCAACAAACGCTCAGAGTTCGTTGGGCAAATCGGCGCGATGCAGTCACGAATCACTGAAGAACCCAGCGCCGAGAACATCAAGAAGGCCTACGCCCCGTTCATCGCCCAGGCCGCCAAAGAGATGCCTGAGCTGTTGCCGCTGGTGAAGGTCTCGCAGCGTGCTTCGTACGAGCAGGCCGGCAAGAACGCGGCGGCCAAGTCAGACGCCGCCGGCTACCGAGCGAACCTGGTCGCCGTCAAAGAGCTGCTGACTGAAGAGATCAACGCAGAGAAGGCGCCGCTCAAGAAGGCTGACCTGATTCGCGCCCGCGCGCAGAACACCCTGACGCAGATGGCGATCGCGTCAGATGAACCGAAGCTGACCGCGTACTTGAAGGGCACCCCGCATAACGTCACCAAAGACAAACCGTTGCCTGCCGAGATCACCGCCGCCACCAAAGAGGTCGAAGCCAAGATCACCGCGCTGACCGCCGAGGCCAACGGCGACCTGAAGGCCGTCGTTGAGATCGCCCGCTCGGCGGCGGCAGCGGCCACCGACCCGGCGATCAAGGCCAACCTGACCAAGGCGGCCGAGGCCAATGAAGCGCTGGTCAAAGACGCTCAGGCCAGCTCGTACCTTGGCATCGCCCAGATGCACCAGTCGCTGAAGAACCCGGCCGGCATGACCGCTGCGTGGCAGCAAGCGCTCAACTTTCGACTGGGCCTCGACCCCAAGACCCCGACGCTCACCCCGAGCGTCACCGAGACCATCGGCTCCGACGAGAAGAAGGCCTGGTACTTCGGTACCGACGTGCAGCGCCTCTCGCCCGCTCAGCTCAAGACCGTCACCGACAAGCTCGCCACGCTCTCGAAAGAAGACCGCGAGGCCGCGCTGGCGACAATCGATCGCTACTCGGCTGAATCTGCCGCTACCCAGACCCACAGCGGTGTGAGCGTCTCGTCGCAAATCATGCACGAGATAGCCAAGACCGACCCGGCGTGGGCGCAGAAGGCCACGCTGCTCGAGGCCGGCGTGGCGATGAACGTCGGTGCGATCAAGCACGCCGAGTCGATGTACGAAGCGCTGCGCAAGCACGCCAACGGCCCCGATGCGGCCGCCATTCAGCAGCTGGCGCTGATGGGTCAGACCTCGGCGCTGGTGCGGCTCTCGCAAGAGGGCGACGCCAGCCTTCGTAACGGGCCCACCGAGAAGGAGGCCTCGGCGCAGAAGCTGACCGCCTTGCGTTCGGAGCTCGAAGCGAGCCTGAAGGCCTTCAAGCCGGGGGCGAAGGGCACGGCACCGGCAGAGGCCGGGGCAATCGCCGACGTCAACGCGAGCGAGATCGAGGCGTTGTTGGCATCGGGCCAGTCGGAGAAAGCCGAGGAGGCCCTCGCCCACCTGAAGGCGACATACGGCGAGCTGCCACAGATCAAGGCCGCCGTGAGCAAGATGGAGAAAGAGTACCGCCAGAACGGAGCCGTGGCGTTCTTGAAGGCGCTGGGCGCTGAGGGCATGAACACCTCCGGTACCGACATGGCTATTGCTGCAGGCGTCGGCGCGGGAGTCGGCGCGGCCGCCACGATTGCTTTCTGGGCCGGCATGGGCACGCTCATCCCCATTCCCGGGGTTGGCACGTTGAGCGGCGCGGCCTTGGGTGGCGTCTTGTACGGCCTCGGAGCGCTTGGCGCCGTCACAGTTGGTAAGTCACTCGCTGGTGGTCACGCCTGGCAGGCGGGCCGCACCGGGTTGAGCAGCGTAGGCACCGCCGAAGCGTTGCTCGGCGCCGCTGCCTCGGCCGGTAACTTCGTCGGCCTGGGCGCCGGTGGAGCGATGCTCACCAAGGTGGGCGGCAAGCTCGGCCTCGAGGCGGCCGCCAAGGGCGTCAAGGGCGGCGCTGACGTGGTGCGCGTGCTCGAGTCACGTGTCTCGCAGCTCGAGAGCGCCTCGCCGGGCATTTTCAATGGCCTGAGCGACGCGCAGAAGCTCGCCGAGGCGCAGAAGAGCCTGCAGCACGAGTTTCTCAACGCCGGGTTGGTCTTCGGCACCAAGACCCAGGGCGCCGCGATGGGCGTGCAGGTCTTGGGCATGGGCAAGCAGTGGTACGAGGTCGCTCACAGCGACTCACCCGAAGAAGAAAAGAATCGCCAGACGGCGCAGATTCACCAGCAAATCGCCACCGTCGTCGCTCAAGGCGCGATCATGGGCGGCGCGCTCGGCGGTTTGACCCGCGGCATCTACCGCGGCACTCCGGCTGAGATTCGCACCGCGCTCAAGTCTCGCGTGACCGACCCGCACACCTACAACCGCTCGGTGAAGATGGGCGAGGAGATCGTCTTCGACGTGAACGGTGCGATCAAAGGCACCAAGACCGGTGACGCCACGCTCGCCACCGTCGGCACGGCCCCCACCGGCATCAAGATCACCGGGCAGAAGGTCGGCAACACCACCGTCGTCGCCAAGAAGTCGCTCTGGAGCAAAGAGCCGAACATCAAGGTCAACGTCACGGTCACGCCGACCGAGGTCGACACGCTCGACGCGAAGGGCCTGCTCGACGCGACCCGCTTCTTCATCGAGACCGCAAAGACCACCGCGCGCACCACCCGCACGGCGACTGACGGGCACTATGAGAAGGCGCTCACCGACGCCATCGACGCGAGAATCAAAGACGCGGCCGACCGGCCCATCCCCGGCACGCTGACCAAGCGGGAGTGGAAGGCGCTGCGCAAGGAGCTCGCGAAGGCGATCAAGCTCAATACTGAATGATGTGAAGCCGCAGCTGTACCGAGTCGACCACGACCGTCGCCGCGCCATACCCATTCGGAGCGGTGGGCATCATCGCCAGCCGCACCGTGCCACCGGGTATGAGCCCGTAGCGGTTCAGGCTCCCGGTGGCCGCCACCGTCACCGTCTGAAAGCCATTCGCCCCCTGGTTGGTGTGGCCGATGACTGACCAGCGCCCGTCAGCCCACAACGCCAGGTCGGCTCCGGTCTGCGGCGTGCTTCCGATGAAGCCCTGGCCTCCGAAGCGGGCGGTGACTTCGGCGTCGGCGATGATCGCGGTCGCGTCGAAGCTGGCGTCGGCGAGCGGCAGTCGTACGGTCAAGGCGGGTCTGCCCGTGCGCTGCGGGTCGTAGATGAAGACGGTGCGGCCCTGGTCGCCCGAGGCGGTGATCGCGCCGGTGGTCGGGTCGAGGGCCGCGAAACAGTCGGTGGCCAAACCGCTCCAGGCCTCGCCGCCCTGCGAGACGTTGATGTGATCGACCCGGGCCCAGCTCTTGGTCGCGGCGTCGAAGCGAAACAGGTCTTGCGAGAGCGCGTAGCTTTGGTGACTGACCGGGTCTCGCACCAGACACGAGGGAAAATCGGGCTCTCCGTCACCTTGAGGGTCGGCGGTGACCTTTTGCCAGCTGCTCGAATCGCGCACCCAGGTGCCAGCAGGGTCGACCGCGACGACTCCGGTGTCGGTGGCCACCATGCCAGTCGGAGGAAATTGGCCGCTCGCCGCGAGCACCGGCCCGCTGGTGAGCCCGGTCGAGACCCAGCTCGTGCCCGACAGCTTGAATTCTTTGAAGACGGGCCCCGGCGGCTGGGTGGTGACGAAGATGAAGGTGTTGTCTGGCGGCGACCAGGCGAGCGCGTTGCGGCTGGTCGTGTTGAGCCCGGCTGGAGCGGTGACGCTCGACCACGACCCCGACGTGAAGCGGCTGACCGCGTTGCTCACGGTCGCGAGGGTGACGTCGGAGGTCTCATTCTGCGCGATGCTGCCGACGAGCGGGCCGATTGCGGGCACGGGGTCGGTGAAGGCGACCCACTGCAAGCCGTTGAAGGAGATCGCCTCTGGGGTGGGCCCGGCCGCGACCGCTCCGCCGATGAGCTGCGGCTGCTTGAGGCCCGAGTTGTAGAACGAGAGCGGGTACACCCGGCGGCCGACCACCGTGTCGACGTACGGAGCTGAGAGGGACACGAGGCTGCCGCTGAGCGTGACCTCGAGAAACTGGCCGCCGATGGACAGCTGCAGGGTGCCGCTGGTCGGGTTGGCCACCATGCCGCAGGTGGGCGCGACGACGGGTATCGGAGTGCCGACCCACGCACCGCCCGTGAAGACCCAGATCTTGCCAGTCGGGTCGTAGACCACGGGCGAGCCGGTCTTGGGGTCGACGACCAGCTGACCCGCGGGCGCTGCGGCTGCGCTGAGCTGGCTGAAGACAGCACCGTTCCACTGCCAGAGGTGTTGGTCGGCGGTGATCAGCGCCACGCCGACGCCCGGCACCATCGCCGCCCTGGTCACACCGGCGACGGGCAGCGTGCCCGTGAGGGTGACGCGAACCCACTGGTCGTCACCGAAGCGCCAGACCTCGAAGGGGCGAGCGCTGGTGCCTCCGAAGCTCAGCAGCGCGCGGGCGATTGGGTCGAAGGCGATCGCTGAGTCGCTGGCAGGCCGCTGCGCCACGTTCGGCGTCGAGAATCGCGAGGCCCACGACGTGCCCGTCCACCGGTAGCCGACGCGCTCGGGGCTGAAGGCCCAGGTGCCGAGCTCGAAGCCGTCGATGACCGGCGCATCGAGCGGCGCGGTGCCATCGCCCTCGGGGTCGGTCACGTTTTGCCGCGACCAGCGGGTGCCGTCCCACACGTCGACGGTCTGGGCGTTCGACGAGGGGTCGACCGCGATCAAGCGACCCTCTTCTGACCAGCTGCCGAGCGCGCTGCATGAGCCGAAGGCGTGCTGGCCAACCTCAGAAGCTTTGACCCACGAGCCCGCGCCCACCACGAGCACACCGGCGTCATCGCTCGAGGCGAGCAGCGGGGCATCAGCGCGGGGCCATTCGACGCGAAAGAACGCGCCCTCGAGCCGCGCTTCGGCGTTGACCGCGAAGGGGTCGGCGCCCGTCGGCACCAGCCACTCGTGGTGGCGCACTTTCACCGCGGTCGAGACATTGCCCGCGGGGTCGATCAGGTCGACCCAGGGCGCGGCGACGTCGGTCTGCGCGACTTCGAGCTCGGCAAAGCTGCCGTTGGGCATCGTGGTGAACCGAGCGATTTCTCCGACGCCCGGCCCCAGCGCAAAGACCCGCACGACGCCTGGCTCGGGCACCGCGCCGGGCTTGCCCCGAATGCGGCTCGAGGGCACCCCCTTGGTCTCTGCCGAGCCGAAGGGTATGCGGCGAAAGAGCAGCTCGGGCCCGGTCGAGGGCGGGGCGGGCTTGATGGTGTCGATGACGAGCCCCGGGGGCGGGAGCAGCAAGCTCAGCACGGCCTTGTTGCCGACCAGATCTTCGGCGGTCACCGTCACCGCTGCTGCGCCTTGTTGGGGAGCGCTCGGCGGCACCACGCTGCTGAAGAGCCACGCGGTGCCGGTGTTGAGCGTCTTCTTGAAGGTCAGGCCCGTCGCCTCGACTTTGGGCACCAGACTCGTTTCGGAGAGCACGAAGAGCACCTCGGCCTTCGCGCCCGGGCCCGCGTGAATCGGGTGCTGGAGCGGGTTGTCGGCCGAAGGCGTGAGCACCACCGAGGTCGAGTCGTCGAACACCGAGGGCGCGGTGAAGTCGTACGTGACCGAGGCCCGTCGCTCGGTCAGGTTGCCGGCCTCGTCTTGCGCCTGCACCAAGATGCCGCGCACGCCCTCGGCCTCGCTCGAGCTGGGAGAATACGTACAGTTGTACGCCCCGGCCTGCGTGGTGCAGGTGACGGGCGCGCCCCCGATCAAGATCGTAACGCGCCCATCGAGCGGCGCGGTGAATGAGAACCGCACCACCTCGAAGCCGGCGACGTGACTGACCGCGGGCGTGGGGAGGGTGATTTCAGAGACGGTTGGGGGCACGTCATCGATGGTGAAGGTGCCCACCGGCACGCCAGCGCTGGTGTTGCCCGCGAGATCTTCGAGCGTCTCGAGGGTGAGCGTGACCACGTCTTCGCCGCGCAACGCGCTGGTGGCGACCGAAAAGCCCATCGACGCACCTCCCGCGACCTCGGCCTCTGAGCGGGTGACGACTGACGTCTTGCCGCCCCGGGCCAACAGCGTCGAGGGGTGCGCGAGCGGCTCAGAAGCGGTGAGCTGCACGCTGACCGGTTGGGTCGAGCGCACCACCTTCGGCTGAATCGCGACCGCGCTGGCCGCCAATGTCGGCGCGGTGAAGTCGAGCGCAACGGTACCCACGGTGAGGTCGATGACCGCGTTCGACCCCAGGTCCTCCATTGAAATCAGCACGGTGGCGAGCCCCTCGCCGTCATCGAGCTGCGCGGTGGTGCTCAGCGAGTAGCGCAGGTCGCCTGGAGCATCATCGCGATCGAGCTTTAGAGGCCGCAGGTGCTTGGCGGTGTTCAAATAGAACTTCGGCTCGCCAATGAGCGGCTCTGAAACCTCGACCTGCACCGCCAGCGCGGCGTTTTCTTTGAGATACCGGGCGCTGAGCGTCGCCTGCGTCAAAAACGGCGCGACGATGTCATCGCGGTTCACCACGCACAGCTGCAAGTCGAGCCGGCAAACCCGGCCACTGGGGCAATCGGCGTCGCTGCGACAGCTGATGCCCGACGCAGAGGGAGGAATGCTCTGATCGAAGCGGCAGCCGCTGATCAGCACGGCGAAAGCGACCAGCCAGAGGCTCCGCATGGTGGCGCAGTGTAGCGTGACGCCGATGTAGGCCTGGCAGACCTTATTTCTATAAGTTGAAATTGACCTGCGGCTTACAATATATGGCTGGATATGGACGCGATTGATCACCACCTGCTGCAGCTGCTCCAAGCCAATGGCCGGGCGACACAGCTCGAGCTGGCCAAGCAGGTGAAGCTCTCGCAACCGGCGACCGCCGAGCGCATTCGTAAGCTCGAAGAGCAAGGTGTGATTCTCGGTTACAGCGCCCACGTCGACGCCGCCGCGCTGGGGAAGGACGTCACGGCGTACGTCGGGCTCTCGATCGAGCACCCGAAGTACTTCGAGGGGTTCGCGAAGAAGGTGCTGGCGCTCGATGAGGTGCTCGAGTGCCACCGCGTGGCCGGCAATGATTCGTATCTGCTCAAAGTGAAGACCGCGAACACCGCGACCCTCGATTCGTTGCTGGTCGAGACGCTGCGCACCATCGCGGGTGTGACCCGAACCCACACCACCATCGTTCTCTCATCGGTCAAAGAGACCACCCACGTTCACGTCGACGCGCAGGTGCTCACCCCGAATGGAGCCAAGCCATGAGCCTCAAGCTGGCCGTACGAACCCAGGGCGTCGCGCCGTCGGCGGTGCGTGAGATTCTCAAAGTGGCCGAGCGGCCTGACGTGCTCTCGTTCGCCGGGGGCCTGCCTGCGCCCGAGCTTTTCCCCGTCGAGGCGATCGCCGAGGCGCATGCGCGGGTGCTGCGAGAGAACGGCGGCGCCGCGCTGCAATACAGCACCAGCGAGGGCTACGCCCCTTTGCGCGAATGGGTCGCCGCCGATTTTCGCCGCCGGGGCGTCGAGGCCGACGTCGAGTCGATCGTGATCACCAATGGCTCGCAGCAGGGCATCGACCTGGCCGCGCGTGTGTTGCTCGACCCGGGGTCGGTGGTGGTGACCGAGAACCCCAGTTATTTGGCGGCACTGCAGGTCTTTCAAGCGGCGCAGGCCCGAATCGTGCCGGTCGAGAGCGACGCCGAGGGCTTCTTGCTCGACGCGCTGGGCAAGGTGCTGGCCACTGAAGACGTTCGAATGATCTACGTGGTACCGAACTTCGCCAACCCGACCGGAGCGACGCTCACCCTCGCCCGCCGCCACGCGGTGATGGCGCTGGCGCAGTCGTACGGCGTGCCGGTGCTCGAAGACGACCCGTATGGTGCCCTGCGGTACTCGGGCAATGCGCTGCCGCCGCTCGCGTCGCTCGATACGTCGGGGCTGGTGCTGTCGATGGGCACGTTCTCGAAGACCCTGGCCCCGGGTCTGCGGGTCGGGTGGCTGCTGGCGCCCCGGGTGATGCGCAAGCACCTGGTGGTGGCCAAGCAGGCGAGCGATCTGCACACCGGTACGCTGACCCAGCGGGCGACCGCGGCGTTGCTCGAGACATTCGATTACCCGGGGCACATCGCCAAGCTGTGCAAGGTGTACGCAGAGCGCTGCCACGCGATGAACCAGGCGCTGCAGACCTCGCTGCCAGCGGGCTCGTCGTTCACCAAGCCCACGGGTGGGCTGTTCTTTTGGGTCGAGCTGCCGGGGTCGCTCGATGCGACCGCGCTGTTGCCGTTGGCGGTGGCGCAGAAGCTGGCGTACGTGCCGGGGGCTCCGTTCTTCGCGACCGCACCGAAGCGCAACACGCTGCGGCTCAACTTTTCGAACCGGCCCATCGAGCTGATTCGCGACGGCATGGAGCGGCTGGGCCGGCTCTTCTCGCACGAGCTGCGCACGACGGGTCAGCTCGATGCTCTGGGCGATCGCCGCGGGGGCAGCTTCGACGGCCGGGCGCCGTGACGCACGGCGGTCGCGGCCGGCTCGCACGGCGGCAGTTTCGCCTTCGACGCGAAGGAATTCGAGTCGCCCAGAGAAGCTTCGAGTCTCACCCGATTTTGAATTCGAGACGCCCGACACCTTCGGCGCTGACCTCATCGGTGAATTCGAGTCGCCGCAGCGCTTCGATTCTCAGCCGATCTTGAATTCGAGACGCTCCATCGGCGAACCACTTCGAGCAGCTGTGAATCGAGACGATCGCGGCGATCGAAACTCGAGTCGCGGTGTGTTCAGGCTGCGTTTCGAGCTCAAGCGATACAGCCAACGCGGAGAGCAGAAAGAGACCGAACAGCGCCTTGAGCCTGGGTGGCAGCGGCATCGCGACGTCGGTCTTCGCGCTCACTGCCCGAGTCACCGACGATGAGCGGCCCCTCGACCGGCATCAGGCCCTGAGTGTGGGTGATGACGGAGGCAGGGCGGGCGCTCACGCGTGTGGCAACTCTGCATCAAAGTGTCATGTGTGCAAAAAGCCTTATCGGTATCTGACTTCTCAATGCGCGCCCCCGTGGCCTATCTTCGATCACCCAATGGGTGCACGAAGTCTGCAGGTCAACCGATGGGCGTCGTGGGTTTTGTTCTTGATGGCGGTGGGCGCCCACGCGCAGACGTTGGTCGTCGACGCCTCGAACAGCCCGTATGTCATTCAGGCACCCGCCACGCTGACCCAGGTTCAGGTCGAGAGCGATGGAGTGCTGGTGCTCAATGCCAAGCTGAGCGTCACAGCCGACATGGTCGTTCGCGGAGGTGGGCGCGTGACCGTCGATGATTCGGTGATGTATCTCAAACTCGCCGTCGCGGGCACGCTGACCCTCGACTTCGGCGCAGCGATCGACGCCGACGCCAAAGGCTTGCGGGGTGGGGGCACCTCGGGCTTCGGGGGCAACGGCGCGACGCTCG
>JANLPS010000220.1:0-9745 GCA_031367385.1 Archangium sp.
CGGCCCCAAACGCCGGGGCTTTCCTGTCTGGTCAACCTCGTCACGCTATTTCACGCGGCAGCGCAATTCGGCCAATCGCACTGACCGCGTCACGAAACAGCGTGGTGACCTGCCGATCAAACAACGCGGTCAACAACACTCGGCTTTCCCTTTGTAGGTCTTTCGAGGCTGCAGGCTTCACTTCATGTTGCGGCCCGCGAAGTTGCTCCCCCTCTCGGGGCTCTTGACGCCACGCTTCACCCTTCGGCATCTCTGCCTGCGGTGGTGGCCTGCTCCCGGGCTCTCCGGCGATTACCCGCGCGGGTCTTTCACCCGCTGGTGTTGTGCAGCGTGACTCCGCCGTGTCGGTCGGTCGCCCTTCCGTCGGCTTTGAGTCGTCACGACGCACCATGGCCGGCACCCTAGCCCCTAAGACCCCAGCCAAACGAGCACGGCGACACCGAGGAGGCCTGCCCAGCCCGGGTGGCGGCCCTTGGTACCGATGAGCACCAACCCCGAGGCGGCGAGCATCGAGAGCTCGATGGTGACTTCGAGAAACCCGGCGGCCTGGTGCGAACCCCGCGCGAGCCAGGATCATCGCCGCCATGCCCCAGCCCAGCGCCGTCAACGCGTGCCAGCTCGCCCAGAGAATTCGAACGTGGCCCTCGCGCAGCAACTGCCCCGCCGTCGGTGGGTATCAGGCCGGCCCCTCGCATGCGGCGAAAGACGAGGCGCTCACCGAGCAGCGAGTGAACCAGGCCGACCACGACCGCCAGTGCTCCCGCCACGACGAGAAAATAATTCACCGAAAGACCTTTAGCTCGCTTTCGCGCGCCGCTCGGCCATCAGGGCGCTCAGCGGCTGAAACGAACCCGACCGGTAATTGCTGAAGACCTGAAGCATCTGTGGCTGCGACCCTGCGAGAAACGGCCCGTGGTGCATCAGCGGCTCGTTCTGCGGTTGCCCGGCGTACAGCACGACCCGCCCGCCGTGGTCTCCACCCTCGAGGCGCAGCACGCTGTCACCCTGCCCCGACGGTCGATCGAGCCAGGCCACCTGCCCCTTCGCGACCTGGGTGCGCTCGGGCCCGAGCTTGGTCGACCCGTCAATCACGTAGAGAAACCCGTTGTACGACGCGGGCAGGTGCTGCTCGGTGCTCGCTCCAGGCTCGAGGGTGAAATCGACCAGGGTGACCTGTGCGTAGTTCTGCGTCGGTGATTCGAGCTCGCCGCTTCGGCCGCTGTAGACCCGCGCCAGCACGCCCGGCTCACGCCGCGTGGGCACCTCGTCACGCTTGAGCAACTGCACCCGCGGAGCCACCTCGCGCGCCGCTTTGGGCAGCCGCACCCACAGCTGCAAGATGCGCATGCGCCCACCCGCCATCACGTTCTCGCCGTGAATCACGCCGCGGCCGGCGGTCATCCACTGGGCGTCACCGGGCACGGTGTCGCCTTCGTCAGGGTCGACCATCACGCCCTCGAGAAACAAGGTCACCGTCTCGAGCCCCGCGTGGGGGTGCGCACCGCCCATTTTTCGAAGCCCGGGCGGGAGGTCGAGGCGGTCGTCCATCAGCAGCACGAAGGGGTCGTTCTGCTCGAGGGCCCGGGCATCGAGCACTTCGACCGCGGTGTGACCTTCGCCCATGAAGCCGGGCTCGGCGTGGGGCAAGGTGATGGTCTTCGCGATGCGACGGCGCACGACGGGGGCAGGAGCATCACTCATGCGTCAAGCAATAGCCGGCCGCGTGCATGGCGGCTCGGCGATTATTGCGCCAAGGCTGCTTGGGCTTTGACCAGGTCGCGAATTTCGCCGAGCAAGTGCGCGTTGATGTCGCTCGGCGCGGTGGTGTCGAGCCACTCGTGTGCGCGCTTGGCCTTGAGCGCCTTCAGCTCGGCGCCGCTGGGGTTGACCAACGCGGTGGCGCGGGGGTCGGGGCAGTTGGCCAAGCGGCCAAGCGTGCCATTCAAGTAAATCGTATTGCCGAGGTTCGTGTACGAGCCGAACGTGGGCAAGTTCGGCACCGGGTCGCCCATGCGCGCGAAGTTGTGAATCAGGTCTTCGGGCTGAAAGCCCAGGTCGAGCTTGACGATTTCGTCAGCGGCCTTGCGCTTGAAGCTGTGCGGCGCCTCGTAGGTGTACACGCCGCCAAAGGGCAACTTGAAGCCGGGCTTGACCAGGTCGGCCATGTTCTTGAGGCCCGCGGCGCGCGCGAGGCTGCCCATCTGCTCGGTGGTGGCGAGCAGGTCGTACCCGAACAAGGTCGCCTCAGCGCCGCCCATGCTGTGCCCGAACAAGAACACCGGTCGCAGCGCCTTCTTGTTGATGATGTCGTCTTCCCAGAGGGTCAGAATCTTGGTCAGCAGCTCGGGGGCGACCATGTCTTTCGACTGCTTGAAGCCGCGGTGAATGGCGTCTTCGATGACCTTCGCGCCTGAGGCGTCACCCAAGGCTTCGGCGGTGGCGTCGGGCAGCGCGGCGACGATCTTAGTGATTTGCTCTGGGGTCAAGCGCGTGTCCATTCGCTTGGCCTGGTCGACGAAGTCTTGACCGAGGCGCTTGCCCATCGCGCCCAGCAGCTTCTCGTCGAAGCTCGCCTTGGCCGCCGGAGTCATGCCGACAGGAAAGGCCTTGGCCTTCATGTCGGAGGGGAAGAGCGCGGCCATGTCAGTCAAAATGTCGCGCAAGCTGTTGCGCTCGGTGCCGCGAAACGAGACGGCGATGGCGTCTTTGCTCGCTCCGACGAAGGCCTGCACGTCGCGGGCGCGAAAGATGTCTTTGACCGAGTGCAGTGGGGTCTTCTTGTCGACCCAGAGCACGTCGTCGAAGCCCCAGGTGCCCAGCTGCGAGCGAACGGTCTTCTCGTCGGCGTAGGCGAGCTCAGACATCTCGCCGCCGGCGACCGCCGTCTTCCAGTTGAAGCCCTGGCTGCTGGTGTCGAGGGTGATGGAGGGCGCGTAGGGGCGAATGGCGAGGGCCAGCGCTTCGCGGCGCTTGGTGATGGCCTTTTTGTCGGCCTCGAGCACCTCATTCGAAGGGTATTTGTAGACCCCGTTGAGGGTGACTCCGCGGGCATTGCCGACCTGCACATCGAAGATGGCCTGGTCGACGGGCGTCGTGGGAGCGCAGTCAGGAGCCCCTTCAGCGCGGGCCACGGCGGCCGACTCGGGGGCGGTTTTCGCAGGAGAACCAGGTGAAACAACTCGTTTTTCTTGAATGCCAAGACCCATCGCCAACCTCCACTGAAGTGCGTGAGAAGTTGTCGCTCGCAGATGAGAAGAGTTGTGTGCAGGTCAAACGAGCGTTGATAAACCACCGCGCATGCGAAACGCCCTGATTCTGTTGGCCGCTTTGGTCATCGCTTGCGAAGAAAAGAAGGCCCCTGCTCCGGTGGTGGTTGCGGGGGTGGCCGACGCGGGAGTCACCAAGCAAGTGCGCGTGCTGATCACCGGCTACGAGACCGGAGAGCTGCCCATCGCGGGGCCGCGCCTGCTCGGCCAGTGGACCCGAGACGAGAAGTGGCCAGAGGTCTTGGTGCTCTCGACCGGTGACATGTTCTCGGGCAATGCGGTGTCGAGCGTGTTCTTCGGCGAGTCGAGCGCCCAATTCGCCAAGGCGATGCAGTACCGCGCCGCGGCGCTGGGCAACCACGACCTCGACCTGGGGCTCGAGACCTTCGGGCAGTTTCGCAAGCAGGGCGACGTGGCGTTTCTGGCCGCGAACCTCAAAGACAAGGCGGGCGCCGAGCACCCGCTCAAGCTGCAGCCGTTCATGGTGTTCGACCGCAGCGGGGTGAAGGTCGCGGTGGTGGGTCTGAGCAGCGAAAAGACCATCGCCACCACGGTGTCGGGCCGGGCCTCTGGGCTCGAGATGGTGCCGCTGGCGACCGCGATACCCGAGGCGGTGACCGCGGCGAAGGCCCAAGGGGCCCAGCTCAACGTGGTGTTGATCGACGACTGCTTCACGGTTGCCAAGCCCGTCATCGACGCGCACCCGGAGTGGAAAATCGACTTGGTGGTCGGCAGCCACTGCGACGAAGCGCAAGAGGCGAAGGGCGGCAGCACGCTCTACTTCAGCGCCGGGGCGAAGGTCGCCGACTACATCAGCGCGGTGTGGTCGGTGCCCGCCGAGGGCGCGGTGACCGTCAATGCCAGCCGCAAGACGGTGGCCGCTGATGGCCCGGTCGACGCAGACCTGCAGATCATCGCCGACCGGTGGAAGAAGAAGCTCGACGATGACCTGGGGCAGACGATTGGCTTCAGCAAGAGCGGCTTCAAAGAAGACTCGAAAGAACTGCGCACCTGGGTGGCCACGGCGCTGCGAGATCAGGCGAAGACTGACGCGGGGTTGATCAACAAGCGTGGGCTGCGCGCGGCGTTGCCCAAGGGCCCGATTACCAAGGCCAGCATCTATTCGATGATGCCGTTCGAGAACGCGGTGCTCACGCTCAAGGTGACCGGTGAGCAGCTCAACAAGCTCAAAGCCAACCCCGAGGCGGCGCTGGTGATGCCGGCGAAGGTCGACCCGGCGGCGACGTACTCGCTGGCGACGACCGAGTATCTGTACTTCGGTGGAGACACCCTGGGCCTCGCGGAGTTCGATACCGACCCGCAGACGACCGGGCAGATGTGGCAGACCCCGGTCATCGAGTGGACGCTGTCGAAGAAGACCGACGAGAAGAACCCGCTCGACGGCAAGGTGAAGTGAGGTCGGGCAGCCGCGGCGGCTTGCTAACTGCACTGAACTCTTAGCGATTTTTCCGGGCATTGGCCGTGCATTGGTGCTCGGGCATGACGCTCGAGCACGAGACGACCGCGGCCTTGCTGACTCGGCGGGCCAAGAAGTGGGCCCTGGCCGGAGAGCGGCTGGTGCGCTGGCAGGTGAGCGAGGGGTTCTCCGAGCCGGTGCGCGCGGGGGCCCCGTTGGCGTACCCGTTGTACAGCACGCGGGTCAGCTTGCTGGGCGGCGCCGGGCACGCGGTGTTCGAGGCGGGCAAGCGGCACAATGTCGCGCTCGCGGCGCTGGCGTTCGACGGGCTGCGGCTGAGTGCAGACCGGCCGTTTTCGTTTTGGAGGACGCTCGGTCGGGTGACCGAAGCGCGCGGGTACCGGCATGGCATGGAGCTGTCGGGCGGCTGCATCGTGCCGTCGATCGGCGGCGGGCTGTGCTTGCTGGCGCGGGTGTTTTTTCAGGCCGCGGTGATGACCGGGCAGACGATTCTCGAGCGGCATGGGCACTCGATGCACGCGGTGCTGCCTCCGAAGGGGGTGCCGCTGGGGTTCGATGCGACGCTGCTGTGGCCGTATGTCGACTTGCGCTTTGCGCCGGCAGCCGGGGCGGTGCACATCGCGACGCGGGTGAAAGACGACGCGTTGATCGTCACGCTCAGTGGTGATGCGCCGCTGCAGGGCCGGTTCGAGGTAGCGGCGATTGACTCGCGGGAGGTGATCGAGGCCGAGGGGCGCGTGGCGTACAACCGGCTGTTGCGGAGGCGGTTCGATGCTCAGGGCGGGCAGGTGGCGAGCGACGTGGTGGCGGTGAATCGCACCCGGTTGCTGACGAGTGCCCAACGAGGGCGCTCGTGCTTGACCTGTGAGGCGACCCAGTGCCGGTCGCGGGTCGTGGTGCCGGCGTGAGGCGGGCCATTGCCGTGAATACCGGGGGTGTCTGGACGAATGAGTGCTCTCGGGAGCGGGGGTCCTTCGAGTCCCTCAGGACGAGCGGGGGGTTGTTCGAGGGCGTCAGGGCATGACGCGGTTGATCATTGCTCCTGAGCCGGCGGCTTGGCTCGAGGTGAAGGTGGGAGATGTGGTGGTGGCTCCGTGGGCGAGTCGAATGCCGGGGGGCGTTCGGTTGCTGCGGGTGCCGGGCTGGCGGTGGCTGCGCGCGGCGGCGTCGCGGCTGGGTGAGCCGTTGGCGGTGAAGCGCATGGTTCGGCGTGGGCTCGATGCACTCGTTTCGCGACTGGTGACCTCGGAGATCACCGAGGTGGTGGCGCCGTCATTGGGGGCGCAGCAGACGTTCGCGCGGTTGAGACATGCTCGACGGGTGCTGATGATGGACTTGCCGCAGTTGCTGCAGTTGCACGACGACCTCGACTTCGCCGCTCGGTCGTTGCCGTACTGCTCGTACCTGCGGCATCACCGCGCAGGTCAAGAAGAGCTCGTGCAACAACTCGAGGAGTGCCAGCTCGCCACGAACATCTGCGTGCGTGGTCAGTTTGCACAGCGCGTGCTGCGGCGGGCGGGGCTTTCGAGCGAGGCCATGGTGGTTTCACCGAGCGCAGGCGCTTTGGTGCATGACCCCGCCTCTCACCGGGTGCTCCTGGCAGGGTCGACGGCTTCACGAAGTGGTCTCGAGGTAGCGCTCGAAGCGATTTCAGCGCGACCTGATCATGTCTTGCTGGCGCGCGAAGCAGCTGGCAGTCACCCCAGCTCGCTGCAGCACCCGCAGTTAAGAGTGCTGCGGGCGGGTGAAGCGTGTCCGCCGGTCGAGGCGGTGTGGGCTCCGAGTTGGGTCGAGCAGGTGCTGCCCGAGGTGGCCTGGGCGGCCGCGGCGGGAGTGCCGCTGGTTGCCACTGAGCGAGCGCTCGGGTGGGTCGCGCCGGGTGCGTTGGTGCGGGTGATGAAGCCGGGTGAAGTGAGCGTGGTTTCTGGTTACTTCGGGTCGGGGCCCAAGAGGCCGTAGGCCCAACCCACGGCCGCAGCCAGCGAGGGCAACACGACCAGCGCGGTGAGCAAGCCGAAGATGGTGTCGTTCTGGGTCTCACCGGTCTTGTCGACGCCGGCCACGTGCCAGAAGGCCTTGAGCGCCGTCACCAACCAGTTCGACGTGTTCGCGACGATCAACAACACGACCAACCTTCGGCAGCCCACAATCGAATACCGCAGCCAGGGAATCGTCACGCAGACCGCCATGATCCACAGAGAGCCGAGCAGCGCGTTGAGGTGCGAGGCCAACGCGGAGTGCGGATCGGCGTTCACCTTGCCCGTCATCGCGGCCGAAACGAAAATGCCAGTCAGCAGGCTGAACACCATCAGCATCGCGGCGGCGAAAGCCGTTCTTCGTTGCAGCGCGGCCCGTTCGTTCATGGCTGGCCAGTCTGCCCGATTGCCATGCCGAGTGCTTCGCGAAAGCAGCGCGTGCTGATCGCGTCGAAGGTGCAGAACACCACCCGCTCCGGCAGCGCTGAGCCGGCCAGAAACGCGCACACCGTCTCGACTGCCGTCTTGGCCGCGAACGCCACGGGGTAGCCGTACGCACCCGTCGAAATCGAGGGAAACGCGATGCTCCGCGCCCCCGCTGCCGCCGCCAACTCGAGGCTGCGCCGATAGCAGCTCGCCAGGGTCGCAGGCTCAGCCGAGGTGCCGCCCTGCCACACCGGGCCGACCGTATGAATCACGTGCTTGGCGGTGAGGTCGTACCCGCGGGTGATCTTCGCTTCTCCCGCGGGGCAGCCGTTGAGGGTTCGGCACTCGGCGAGCAGCCCGGGCCCCGCAGCTCGGTGAATGGCGCCATCGACGCCCCCGCCGCCCAACAAGCTGCTGTTCGCGGCGTTCACGATCGCGTCGACCTCGAGGGTCACGATGTTCGCTTCGACCACCTCGATTCGGTGCGTCACGTTGACCCCTGCTTTGCATCGAGAAACGTGCCCAGCAGCACCCACCGCCGCGCTGGAGTCTTCGCCCTGGGCCTGGCCAGCATCGGCGTCGTGTAGTGCCAGAACGGCAAGCGGTAACAGGTGATGCCACCGACCGTGGCTACGTCGACCGACTCAGTGAAGTGCCCGTCTTTCGCGTAGATCAACCGCTGATCAGCCACTGCCTCGGTGCACAACGTGAGGTGCAAATCGATGTACCCATCACGCGCCTCGGGGTCTTCAGGGTGGTGATCATTGTGCGGCCCCGAGTAGTCGCCGGGCAGGTAACACAGCGCCTGGGTACCCCACCCTCTTCGCAGCGAAAACCCGCTCAACGCTTGGGCAAAGGCGTGAAAGCTCGCTGACTTGAGCATGGTGAGCAGGCCAATCTCGTTGGCGCGCTGCCAGGCCTTCGAGCGGCGCGAGGCGAGCATCGCGGTTCGAACCCGCACCGTCTTCGGCAGCAGCTCGGCGTAGTTGTCTTGCATGCCCGAGATGGTCCACTCCGGTATGGGGTCGTTCATCTCGGTGAGCACGTCGTGGAGCGAACGATCGATGAGCTTCAGCGCCCCGGCACTTTGACGCGCGTCGAGCAGCCCGGTGGTAGCGACGAAGCGCTGGCCATCTCGCAGCGCACCGCTGAAGGGGTGCCTGCCGGTGAGCACGCGGCGGCCCGAAGCCGATAACAGCTCCGCGAACTCTGTTGGAAATTTCAACATCGCTTAGATTGACCCCGGCCATGTCGATTTGGAAAAAGAAAGACGATGAGACCAGCCTGAGCCAGCCAGTACCGCCCGGCTGGGACATTGTCGACCTCGGCTTGTTGGGCAAGGGCGGCATGTCTCGCGTGTACCGCGTGCGCGACGAGTCTTTGAACCGCGAGGTCGCGCTCAAAGTACTGCGCCCCGAGCTGAGCAAAGAGACCAGCGCGCACCTTCGGTTCGTCGACGAAGCGAAGATCACCGCGAGGCTCGATCACCCCAACATTCCTCCGGTGTACGCGCTGTCTTCAGAGAAGAAGAAGACCACCTGCTTCACGATGAAGGTGCTCGAGGGCGAGACGCTGCAGCAGATGCTCGAGCGGCGAAAACACGAGGGTGCTGAAGCGCTGTTCGCGGCGCTCGAGGTGCTGGTTCGAGTGTGCGACGCGGTGGCCTTCGCGCATGACAAGGGCATCTTTCACTTAGACCTCAAGCCCGCCAACGTGATGGTCGGCGAGCACGGTCAGATTTACGTCGTCGATTGGGGCCTGGCGCGCCGCAAGAGCGAATTGCCGACCCGAGATGAAGACGACGAGAGCGCGATCGGCACTCCGGCGTACATGGCCCCCGAGCAGGCGCGCGGTCAGAACTACGCCATCGACGAGCGCACCGACGTGTTCTTGCTGGGCGGCGTGCTGTACCGAATTTTGATTGGCAAGCCGCCCTATGTCGCGCCGACGTCTGAGCAGACACTCGAGCTGGCGAAGAAGGGGGTCGTGCCGCAACCGAAGATCATGGGCTCGACGGGGGCTCCGGTGCCCTCGCGGTTGTCGGTGATTTGCCTGCGGGCCTTGGCTGAGAAGCCTGAAGAGCGGTACCCCTCGGTCGACGAATTTCGGCGCGATGTCGAAGACTTCATTCACGGCACGGCGCGGCTCCCAGAGAAGACCTACCCGGCGGGCAGCGCGATCGTGCGCGAAGGCGAGGCGGGCGACTGCGCGTACATCATTCTCGATGGGCACTGTCAGGCGAACCGGGTCGTTGCCGGCAAGACCGAGATGCTGCGACTGCTCGGCCCAGGCGAGATGTTCGGAGAAGCCGCCGTGCTCACCGGCAGCCCTCGGCTGGCGACGGTCACCGCGATGATGGAGACGACGGTCGCGGTGGTCGATCGCTCGTACTTGCAAGAAGAGATGCAGCGCACGTCGCTGATGGCATTGGCGATTCGCACGGTGGCTGCGAGCTTTCTCGACCTGAACGGCCAGACCGCGGCGCTGCTGCAAGAGCAACGAAACGTGAAGTCGGTGCAGCTCGCGTTGGCTGAGCTGGCGTGGACGGGGCGGGTCGCGACGAATGGCACGCGGTGGGTGCCCTGGTCGGGGTTGCTCGCGCAGATCATCGAGAAGACGGGGTTGCCGGTCGAGACGAT
>JANLPS010000286.1:0-3994 GCA_031367385.1 Archangium sp.
CACGCGCGAAAAAACCGGTCATCGTCTCGATGTCTGACGTCGCCGCCAGCGGAGGCTATTGGGTCTCGATGGACGCGACCGCCATCGTCGCGCAGCCCAGCACCTACACCGGCAGCATCGGCATCTTCAGCGTGGTACCCAACCTGGGCGGGCTCTACGACAAGCTCGGGCTCAACAACGAGACCTTCAAGGTTGGCGACCACGCCGACGCCACCATCGGCGCGCGCAAGATGACCGACGACGAGGCGAAGAAGTTCGATACCGACTTGCACGCCTCGTACGTGCGCTTCGTCGAGCTCGCCGCGAAGGGCCGCAACAAGAGCGCCACCGACATGGAGACCTACGCCCAAGGCCGCACCTGGCTCGGCAGCGAGGCCATCGAGAACGGCCTCATCGACAGGCTCGGCGGGTTCGACGCGGCGATCGCCTTGGGCAAAGAGAAGGCCAACATCCCCGCGGGTGAAACGGTGAGCTTGAAGCTCTTCGACAAGAAGAAGTCGATGCTCCAGGAGCTGCTCAAGACCGACGATGACGAAGACGACGGGTCGCCTGAAATGAAGCTCAGCGCGGTGCTGCTCAAGCAGCTCGTCGACCACACCGGGTATGGCGTGGTGCTTCGCAAAGTGACCGGCCTCGACGCCTTCACCCGGCAGGTGCTCTCTGGCGAAACGACCTTTCCGCTCAGCGAATACCAGGTCGACATTCACTGACTTGTGCGTGCTAGACGCACCCCATGCTCCTTCAAGGAAAGAAGCTGCTCATCACCGGCGTCTTGACGCCTCACTCGATCGCCTTCGCCGTCGCCGCCCTCGCGCAGAAGCAGGGCGCCGAGGTGCTGCTCACCAGCTTCGGCCGCCCGATGTCGCTCACCCAGCGCACCGCCAAGAAGCTCGACCCGGTGCCCGATGTGCTCGAGCTCGACGTCAGCAACTCGGCGCACTTCGCGGCGCTCCATGACACCATCAAGCAGCGCTGGGGCCGCCTCGACGGCGTGCTGCATGCGATTGGCTTCGCCCCTGAAGATGCGCTCGGCGGCAAGTTCATGAGCACCCCCTGGGAGTCAGTCGCTCAGGCCTTTCGCATCTCGACCTTCTCGCTCAAAGAACTGGCGGGCGCGATGGCTCCGCTGTTCGACAAAGGCGGCGGCATCGTCACGTTAGACTTCGACAACTCGACCCAAGCCTGGCCCCTCTATGACTGGATGGGCGTGTGCAAAGCAGGGCTCGAAGCGACCGTTCGCTACCTGGCGCGCGACCTCGGGCCCAAGCAGATTCGCGTCAATTCACTCGCCGCGGGGCCGATCGCCACCATCGCCGCCAAGGGCATACCTGGGTTCAAGTACCTCGAGAACACCTGGCACGATCAGGCCCCCCTGGGGTGGGACGCCCGGTCTGACGCCGCGGTCGATGCGGTCGCGAAGATGGCCTGCGTGCTGATGTCAGACTGGACGCCCGCCACCACCGGCGAGCTGATTCGCGTCGACGGCGGGTTTCACGCGTTGGGTGCCAAGCCCATCGACATGGCTGCGCTGGCTGCGGCCGAGGCCAAACCGGGGGCCTAAAGAAAAAACGCCGCGCGTCTTCAAAAGAACGGCGAGCCCGGCCCACTCACCTGAACCTTCACCTTCAGGAGAGCCCCATGCGTTTATTCATCGCCTCGTCGTTCGTTCTTTCAATCGCTTGCGCCACCTCTGGCACCGCCGCGTCGACCGCCGCCAGCCCCGCCCGAGTCGCCGAGCTCAAAGCCCTTCGCCCGGTCAACCCCAAGAACGGGTTGATCGTGCTGTACCGCAACACCGCCTTCGCCAGCATGTTCGGGCCGATCGCGTACACCGGCAGCGTCTACGTTGATCAACTGCCCATCGGTGACATTCGCGACGACTCGTATGCGGTCATCGAGGTCACGCCCGGCCGTCACTCACTGCGAGTGCAGGGCTCGGTCTCGACCGTTCAACTCCAGAGCTCGACCGTCATCACCGCCGACGCCGGAGAGCCTCGCTACCTCCAGCTCGACCACCAGCAAGGCATGACCGGCGGCCTCTCGGTGAAGTTGCAGCAGGTCGACACGGCGTCGGCCGTCAAAGACATCTCCACCGATTGCGCCCTGGCCTTCAACGTGAACCTCGGTGATGAGCCAGTGGCCAAGCCCAAGCAAGTCGACGCCACCACGCTGTGAGAGAGTGGGGTCATGAAGGGCATCGAAGTACCTCGGCACACACCGTGAATCGGCGTCGAAAGCTACTGTGGGCCTCGAGGGCGTGACTAGCATTGCCGCTCGCAATGCCGGCGAAACTGCCACCCACCATCGACCTCTCGCCGGCCACGGCCCAGGCCGCGAGCCAGGGCCCGGCCAGCTGCCCGACCTGCGGCAAAGAGCTGCTCGAACAACCCAACTTCTGCCCGGCCTGCGGCGGTGACTTGCGCGGGCTCGGTGGGCACTCCGACACGTTTTCGGGGGCGCTCACCAACCGGCTCATCGACGGCCGCTACCGGCTGATGGAGAAGCTGGGCGAAGGTGGCATGGGCGCGGTCTACAAGGTCGAGCACGTGCGCATGGGCAAGATCGCCGCGCTCAAGCTGATGCACTCCGACGCGGCCATCGACGCCTCGCTCAAAGAGCGGTTTCTCCAAGAATCGCGCACCGTCGCCAAGCTCTCACACCCCAACACCGTTCAGGTCTTCGACGCCGGTAAGCTCGATGACGGCTCGCTGTTCATGGCGATGGAGTTCGTGCCCGGCAAAGACCTGGCCTGGCACCTCAAGGCCAATGGCCCGATGACCGAGGCCAACGCGGTCAGCCTGAGCGTGCAGGTGCTCAGCTCGCTCCAAGAAGCGCACGAGCACGGCATCGTTCACCGCGACATCAAGCCCGCCAACGTGATGCTGGTGAAGCGGCGCAAGGGCGAAGATCAGGTCAAGCTGCTCGACTTCGGCATCGCCAAGCTGCTCGAGTCAGAAGGCCGAAAATCGGCCACCGCCGACTTCGTGGGCACACCGGCGTACATGTCGCCCGAACAGATTCGCGGCATCAACATCGACGCCCGCAGCGATCTGTACTCACTCGGGGCGATGGTCTTCGAGCTGGTCACCGGCCGCCCGCCGTTCGATCACGAATCGCCGATGAAGATCATCAACATGCACCTGACGCAGGAGGTGCCACGCATCGCCGAGGTTGCGCCCAACGTGCAGATCAGCCCGGCCTTCGAAGAGGTGCTGCGCCGGGCGCTCTCGAAAGAGGCCGACGCGCGCTTTCAAGACGCCGAGGCGATGAAGAGCGCCTTCGATGAGCTTCGCAAGACGCTCGGGGTGCACTCGCGCGAGTTCACGCCGCTGCCCGCTGAAGTCGGCGCGAACATGCTCTCGCGCGAAGACTTCGATCGCTTCGAGCGCAAGCTGCGCCGACAACGAAACGTGGCGCCGATCGCCGCGGTGCTGGTGCTGGCCGCCTTTGGCCTCGGAGGGTGGAAGTACACCGCAAACCGCCCGGTCAACGTGCCCGGCACCCGCGAGGTCGAGCCGAATGATCAGCTGACCCAGGCCACGCCGATCGTGCTCGGGGCCGACATCAGCGGCTCGATGGGCGCCGCTACCCAGGGTGAAAATGATCGAGACCTGTACACCGCCAACGTGACCGCCGGCAGCTACCGGGTCACCTTGCGCGGGGTCGAAGACCTCAACCTCACCCTCGAAGTGCTCCAGATGATGGACACGCCCGAAGGCCCGAAGCTGCGCCGAAAGGTCTTTCTCGACGACAGCCCGGAGGGCGGCGACGAGCGCCTCGATGGCCTGCGGCTGATCAGCGGCCCGGTCTACCTGCGCGTCGAAGAGAAGCCGTTTTGCACCCAGCCCAATCGGCCCTCGCGCGAAAAGAGCCTGACGCCGTATGCGCTGCGGCTCGAGGCGATGTCGGGTGACTTTCTCGAGAGCGAGCCCAACGATACTTCGGGCACCGCTCAGCTGCTGCCGATGACCCGGCCAATGCGCAGGCGATCAGC
>JANLPS010000292.1:0-11978 GCA_031367385.1 Archangium sp.
CATCTTGCCGGCCTCGATCTTCGAGAGGTCGAGAATGTCGTTGATCAGCGCGAGCAGGTGCTGACCGCTGGTGAAGATGTTGCCGATGAACCCGCGTTGCCGCTCGGTCATCTCGCCCATCAGGCCGTCGCGCAGCACCTCTGAGAAGCCGATGATCGCGTTGAGCGGGGTGCGCAGCTCGTGCGACATGTTGGCGAGAAATTCAGACTTCATTCGGCTGGCGTCTTCGAGCTCGCCGTTCTTCTGCTTGAGCGTCTGCTCGAAACGCTTGAGCTCCGTGACGTCGCGCGCGGCCGCGTACACGCCCTGCAGCATGCGGTCGCGGTCGTGAAAGGTGGTCGCATTGTACGAGACCACGGTGAGGGTGCCGTCTCGGGCGCGCGCGGTCAGCTCGTAGTTGGTGACCTTGCCCTCGCTGAGCACCCGGTTGATGCCGGCCTGGGCGAGCCCCGAGTCGGTGAAGTAGTTCTTGAACGGAGCGCCGATCAGCTCGTCGCGGGTACAGCCGGTCAGCGCTTCGGTTTGCTTATTGACGTCGGTGATCACTCCACGGGGGTCGGTGGTCATCAGCGCATCGATGTTCGATTCGATGAGCGAGCGGGTGTAAAAGTGCTGATCGCGCAGGCGCTGATCGAGCTTGGTGCGCTCGTCTTCGAGCTGTTTTCGCAGGGTATTATCGGTGCCGATCAGCAGATACCCGATGATCAGCTGCTGCGGGTCGCGCAGCGCGGTGACCGACACCACGGCGGGGAAACGGCTTCGATCTTTGCGAATGTAGGTCAGCTCGTAGATGTCTTCGATGCCGCGCGAGGCTTTGAAGACCAGCGCTTCGAAGCCCGGGGTGATGGGCGTGCCGAGCTCGGCGCTCAAGGCCTTCGCCCGCGCGACCAGTTCCTGCGGGTCGGAGATGTCAGCTGGGGTGATCTGATTGACCACCTCTTCTGCGGTGTAGCCGAGCATTCGCTGGGCGCCGACGTTGAAGATCTGAATCACGCCTTTGGCGTCAGTGGCGATGCTCGAGAAGTTGGCGCTGCTCAGAATTGCGTTCTGCAATGCCCCTGATTCTTGGGTGAATTGGGGCGATACCGAGACCGGGGTCTCCATTATGCAGCACGGCCGAGGGCAGCTCGTTGGGGGCTCATGATTGGTGGTGCTCATGCAACTCCAGACCCGTTGAATCGGTCTGTGGTCGTGCGTGGTTGAACGCTACTCTGTCTCAGAGCGGCACGCCGAAGCGCCGCAGCGAGGCGTTTTGGCAGCAGAGGCTGCGGTCGAGCCAGAATGATAGGAGTGGTCGATGGTCTCACAAACGGTCACTTTGACGAGCGCAACCGCTGCGATTCGGGCGCTCGCGAGGGCGGGCCGGGTCGATGACATTCTCACGGTGGCTGGAGACTGGGCTGCCAAGCTGTCGGGGGCTCCTCGCGCGTGGGTGGTGGCGCAACCCGGTATCGTGGCGGCCCCGATCGCCCGAGCCCACGGTGTCATCATCTGTACGCTCGCGCCTGAAGGGCTGGTGATGCTCGATCTCGAGCGCGTCGAGCCCGAGCAGGCGACGGCCGAAATCGACGCCGCGCTGACCCAGCTCGCCGAGGTCTCCGGTTTGGCCTTCGAGAGCGCTCGGCTGCGCCAGCAGGTCGAGGCGGTCACCACCTCGCGCGAAGCCCTGCTCAGCGGCATCGCGCACGACCTGCGCAACCCGCTCAACGCCTTCTCGATGGCCTCGAGCCTGCTGCGTGAGCACCTGGTGAAAAAAGAAGGTGACCCGGTCGTGGGCGTGGCGTTGCTCACTCGAATGAAGCGCGCGGCCGCACGCATGTTGGGCATCGTCGAAGACCTGGGCGATGCCGGGCGGCTCGATGCGCGCCAGACGGTGTTCGAGGTGCGCTCAGAGCATTCAGCCCAGCTGGTTCGAGACGCCGTGCTCGCAGCCATGGGAGACGGCGTCGAGAAGACGGTCACGGTCACCTCGGGGGGGCTCGACGAGGGCTCGCATGTGCTGGCCGACCGCAACCGGGCCCTGCAGCTCTTCGCGAAGGTCATCGCGTTTCAGGCCAAGGCGGCGGGTGAGCGCGGGTCGATTCGGTTGGGCGTTCAGCGCTCTGGAGACGTGACGGTCTTCACCTCGCGCGCGCTCGGGTTCGATGGCGTTGAGCTCTCTGCGCCGCCCGACGGCCAGGCCGGGCTGGCGTTCTTGCTCGCGCAAGGGCTCGCGGTGGGTCAACAGGGCGAGATCACCGTCGACCCAGGCGTCGGGTTCAACGTGACGATCACCCTGCCTAGCGCAAAACCTGACCTGGCGCGCACGAGCCTTGAAGATGCCACCGCCGCCTGAGAACCTCGTGGCTCCATGGGGCTCACAGAACAACTCGAATCGCTGGGGTTGCGGGCCGGCGATCTGGTCATGGTGCACGCCTCGATGCGACGCGTCGGGGTGCGTACCGATGCGCTGATACGCGCGCTGAGCTCGGTGCTTGGCCCCGAGGGCACCGTGATGGCCTATGTCGACTTCGAGCCGACCGAGGCGAACCCGGGGTTTGACCCGCTGCGTTCACCGGCCGCGAAAGACCATGGGGTGCTCGCCGAAGCGATTCGCCAGTGGCCAGGTGCGGTGCGATCAACCAACCCCGGAGCGTCGATGGCAGCGATCGGCGCTCGCGCCCGGTGGCTGTGCGACGATCACCCACTCGACTACGGGTACGGGCCGGGCACCCCGCTCGCCAGGCTGGTCGAGGCCGACGGCAAGGTGCTGCTGCTCGGGTCAGACTTCGATCACGTCACGTTGCTGCACTACGCAGAGCACCTGGCGCGGTTGCCCAAGAAGCGGGTCGTCACCTCGACCTGCGAGATCGTCTCAGACGACGGCCCGGTCGAGGTCACCATTCAGGAGTTCGACACCAGCCAGCCCGTGGTCGCGTCGATGCCCGAAAATGGCTTCGAGCTGTTGACCCACGCCTTCGTCGACGCCGGCCTCGCTCGCAGCGGTCAGGTGGGAGGCGCCGATTCACACCTCATCTCTGCCGCCCAGCTCACCCGGTTCGCCGTGGCCGCGCTCGAGCGCGACTTCGGAGGCCACCGCGAAGGGCGTTCAGAACCGCCCGCCGATGCCGACCCCAAGCCCCCGCGTCAGTGACATCGGGGCCCAGGTCATGAAGGGCCCGGCTCGGTCGGCGCGCCGAAGATCGGCCGCGCGATAGGCCTCGGCGTCATTCACCAGGCGGGTGGGCTGGGTGAGAATCTGGGCGGTGCCGAAGAGCATGGTGCTCAGGGCATTGACCGCGCCAAACAGCCAATCTTGGTACCCGAGCCCGAGAATGAGCAGCGCCGCCGCGCTCAGGCCAGCGTTCATCGCGTGCCAATACCACTTGGCTCCGAAGGCCTCGTTCTGCGCGTCGTCGAAGAGCCGCAGCTCGGCCTCCGCGAGCACGGCGCAGACCGCCTCAGGCTGAGAGGTGGCGCGCTCGGTGAAGTCGGCCGGGGCAAACCGCACCGCCACCGGTAACGCGATGAGCAAACCCAGGCTGGCCGCGCTGAGCACGCTGCCAACGATGAAGCTCGGCCTCGAGCTGACGCTGCCCGTGCCCGGGCCGGTGCCAAAGACCCTGTCGCCGCCGAAGATCATCGGCACCTGGTAGGCCAGAAACCCCGCGCTGACGGCGAACCACGACCAGGTCCACACGCTGGCGCGGTGGGCGTCGCGGTGGAGCGAGGCGTCGATGAAGGCCAAGCGGGCCTCCGCGTCGACCTGCTGGAGCTCGCTCGACGCACCGGCGGGTGGTGCGCACAGGGTGGCCCAAGCGGGGCTCGCCGAGGTCGCGATGCTCAGGAGGATCACCCACCAGAGGCTTCGCGCACGGCTTGCGTTCAAGGCTTGGGCCCAATCGTGGTGAGGGTGACCGCGTCAGGGCTCCGCAGCTCCCGCGTGGTCGTCGCCGCTGGTTGGGTGACGTCGGTCGTCGTCACCACCGCGATGAGGGCCTGGCGCCCGCCAGGGTACGGGGCGTCAGGCCCAGTCAGGCCACGCAGCACGCGCGTCACCTCACGGGCACTCGACACGCGCCGGGCGGGGTTTGACTCGAGCAAGCCCATCACCAGGGTATCGACGGTGGCCGAGACCGACGATCGGCCCTGCAGCGGCGGCTGCACCACACTCTCGAGCACCGAGCGCGCCAGATCGAGATCAGAGAGGCCCGAGTACAGCCGCTGGCCAGTCAAGATCTCGTGCGCGATCACCCCCAACGCGAAGAGGTCTCCCATCGGTGATGGAGGGCTGCCACCCAGATATTCTGGGGCCATGTAACCGGTCTTGCCACGCACCGTGCCGGCCTGGGTCAGCTCGCTCGAGCCGGTCTCCCACCGCGCGATGCCGAAGTCGCTCACCTTCACCTCGCCGCCCTTCGAGATCAGCACGTTCGGAGGGTTGAGATCGCGGTGCACCAACCCGACCGTCGAGCCATCAGCGGCCCGCTTCTCGTGCAGGTAGGTGAGCGCCTCGGCGACCTCGGCCACGACGTACAGCGCCGCCGCCACCGGGAGTTGCTGCTGGGTCAGCCCGGAGTTGCGCAGCAGCATCGCCAGGGTCACGCCATCGACGAACTCCATCGCGATGAACCACGAATCGAGGTGACGGCCAAAGTCGAGCACCTGCACCAGGTTCGGGTGCGCCAGCTGCGCGCCCAGCTCGGCCTCTCGGCGAAACATCGCGATGAAATCGGCCCGCTCGGCGTACGCGGGCAGCACGCGCTTGACCGCCACCTGACGCTCGAAGCTGCCCTCTGGCGAGTACGTCGCCGAAAACACCTCGGCCATGCCCCCGATGCCCAGGCGAGCGCCCAGCACGTACTTGCCGGCGAAGTCTTTGCGCCGTGACTCTTCGACGAGGGCGCGAAGTCGCGAGACCAAGAAGGCGGCGGTCCCTCCGAGCGCCAACATCACGAAGGCCGGTACGATCACCTCTGACCAGGGGCCGCCCACGGCCCTGACGATCATGCCCGCGCCGACCGCCGCCGAGACCGAGGCCGAAGCGATGACGAAGTAGTCGAGGGCCAGGGTGGCCAGAATCACCACCAGCGAGAGAAACGGGAGCGCCGACGAGAGCAGAAACCGGGGCTCCTCCATGTCGGGCATCGCGAGGTAGGAGGCCGAGCAGATCACCACCACGTCGATGAGGCCGATGCCGAAGGCCGCCCGCGCCAACAGCCCGGGCCTCACGATGGTCGCGAGCACGATGAGCAGCGAGACCACCGAATACGCGGCAAAGAGCGGCACCGACACCCGCCAGTCGGCCTGACCTTGCACGATGCCAAGCCACGCACTGAAACCGGCATAGATCGTCGCCACGACGGCCCGGCTGCGCAGCAGCACCCGCACCGTTCGGAGCCGTTCACCATCGGTGATGGCCCGCAGGTGGGCGCGAAGGGTGCGGTTGGCGGTGGTCATTGGCGGCGGCTTCAGCTCGCGGGTGCAAACCCTAGCGCGTGGTGCGATCAAAGTCGTCGCCGACCCGCTAAGGTCGTTGGTACGGTTCGGCATGGCCCGCTTCGCGAAGCACTTCGAGGAGAAAAACGTCGCCGCGGTGACCACCGCCCTCAAGGCCGGTGAGAACCCCAATCAGAAAATTTCGGGGTGGCCGCCGCTGATCTTGGCGATCAGCTGGGGCGACAAGAAGCTGGCCCGTGCGCTGCTCGACGCGAAGGTCAAGGTCGACATCGTGCACGGCAAAGAGAAGACCACCCCGCTCCACCTGCTGGCGCTCGAGCTGCGAGACGTCGAGCTCGGCAAGCAGATGCTGTCGCTCGGGGCGCGGCTCGACACCTTCGCGGGCCACCGGGGCTACGCTCCGCTCCACTACGCAGTGCTGCCTGCGTACATGCGCGCCCGGTACGGAGGGTCGGTGCCCTTCACCGGGCTGTTGCTCGACCATGGGGCCGACATCAATGTGCGCACTGCGAAAGACAAGCGAACACCGCTTCACCTGCTGTGTCAGAGCGACAGCGGGCTGATGAGCGCAGACGAGGCGAAAAACGCCATGCTGTTGATGAAGCACGGGGCCGACATCAACGCGGTCGACCGCGAGGGCAACACCCCCTTGCACCTCGCCGCAGGCAGCGGAGGCCGCGACACGGTGAAGGCCCTGCTCGAGCGCAAAGCGAAGGTGACGCTCGATGCCTATGGCAACAGCCCGCTGCACCACGCCGCGAGCGACCAGGAGATCAAAGACCCCGCGCTGTGGCAGGTGCTGATCGACGCGAGGTGCGACGTGAACCAGAAGAACGACGAAGGGCTGACGCCGTTCACCGAAGCCCTGCGAAGCGACGCGGTGAAAGCGGCCAAGTTCCTGGCCTCGCGGGGTGCCAAGCGGTCGGTGCTCTTGCCCGAGGGCCTCGACCCGATTGAATACGCCGAGCAGAGCGGCTCGCTGGTGTTGGCCAAGTACCTCTCTCGAACCCTTAGGTAACGAAGCAGGTTTTCACCCTTTTTTGTCTGCGCTGCCCACCGCGTCGGCCGCCACGTCGAGGGCATTCTCGAGGGCCGCAGCCACTTCGCGTGGGTTCGCCGACGACGCCATCATCTCAGCCTCGGGGTCTTTGCGGTTGTGCACGCTCGGCAGGTCGCGGCGCAGCTCTTCGACCAGGGCGATCAGCTTGGCCACTTTGCGCTCGGCGACGAGCTCGAGGTGAAACGAGAGCTGGGCGCGGCGCTCAGCCAGCTTGCCCTGGCGATTCTGAATGATCAGCACCAGCGCGGCGGCGAGAAAGCCGCTGATGCTCGTCAGGCCCTGAAGCCAGAAGAACGGAGGCGGGTCGAACGGGGCGTACCCCAGGGCGATCATCGTGATGTTCGCCGTGAGCCAGCACCCGGCGAAGGCGAGCGCCCCATAGAGCAGCACGGGTCGACCGATGGTGGCGAAGAGCCGCTCGACGGCGCGCTGGTGGCTGCCGGCCTCTTGCTGCGACTGCGCGTGCAGCGCTGCAATCACATCGAGGTTCTCGACCACCGCGTCATTCACCGGCGGGGTCTTTGGAGGAAACGGAGTTTCTGGCGACGGCATGACAAAGCTCCGAAGTGACATGAACCAACGCCGGGGTCACTAGCACGGGGGGCGGAGGTGCGCGGTGTACGGGGTCATACGCCACGCATGCACATTGAACGACGCATCGATTGCGCCACGATTGAGCTACCCTCAGTTCAGGCCGCTGCAGGAAATTCCCCAAAGAGGTCCTCTCCGTGAATCTTCGACTTGTCGGTGCGCTCTCGATCGTGATCGGGGCCGCGGGTTGTACATGCCAGAGCGAAATCTTGATCGGGCCGCTGGCTGACGGTGGAGCCGCGCGGGTTGACAGCGGGCTCGGGGGCGGGGCCGGCGGCGGCGGAGGCATGCCAATGCTCTCCGACGATGGCGGCTGTGGCCTCGTCACCTGCGAATCGGCGAACGCGGGCTGCGGTCTGCTCGGCGATGGCTGCGGCGCGGTGATCGACTGTGGCTCGTGCAAGGCGCCTCAGACGTGCGGTGGTGGCGGCTCCCCATCGGTCTGCGGAGGCACCAGCGGCTGCGTGCCCAAGACCTGCAGCGCGCTCAATGCGGAGTGCGGCCCGATGGCCGATGGCTGTGGCGGTCTGCTCTCGTGCGGTACCTGTCAGGCACCCGAGGTCTGTGGCGGCGCGGGGGTGCGATCCAAGTGCGGGTTGCCTGTCGCCGGCGGCGGAGGCTCGGGCGGCTCAGACGGCGGCTCGATCTGTTCGCCCCTCACCTGCGCGGGGGTCGGCGCCCAGTGCGGGGTGATCGGCGATGGCTGCGGCGACATCGTGATGTGCGGCGGCTGCCCCAACGGCAAGAGCTGCGGCGGCGGTGGCGCGCCGTACCAGTGTGGCGGCGGCAATTCGTGCGTGCCCAGAAGCTGCCCCCCCGGGGCGTGCGGTGCCTACGGTGACGGCTGCGGCAGCATTCTGAATTGCGCGGGCACCTGCGCCTCGCCTGCGACCTGCGGCGGTGGCGGAGTCGCCAACGAGTGCGGTGGCGGGAGCGCGTGTACCCCGGCCCGCTTGAGTGACCTGCTGCCCGACGGGGGCTGCGGGTTCATCGGCGACGGGTGTGGCGGCATTCTCGACGCAGGCGTGAACACCTGCCTCTTTCCCCTCAGCTGTGGTGCGGGCGGGCTGCCCAACCGGTGCGGGGGTGCGATGACCTGCGTGACCCGCTCGTGCGCGACGCTCGGCGTCAACTGCGGCCAGGTCGGCGACGGCTGCGGTGGCATTCAGAGCTGCGGGCCCTGCACCGACGGTGGCACCTGCGGCGGTGGTGGCGCGGCCAACGTCTGCGGCGCTCGCTCAGCCTGCGTGCCACAGACCTGCGCGTCATTGGGCAAGAACTGCGGCCAGGTGGGTGACGGCTGCGGCGGCCTGACCGTCGATTGCGGCACCTGTACCTCGCCCGACATTTGCGGCGGTGGGGGCACGCCTTCAATCTGCGGCAGCGTCGCAGTCGACGCGGGCGTGGCCTGCACCAACCTCTGCACCAAGCAAACCTGCCCGTCGACCACCTTGACCGGCACGGTGTTGGCGCCGACCAACTCCGCGCAAGGGTACGGCAACCCCGACCCGGTACCCAACGCGCTGATCTACGTGCCGAACGGTACGGTGACGCCCTTCGATGCGGGCGTGGCGTGCGATCGCTGCAGCGATGGCGTCAGCGGGTCTCCGTTGATCTCGACCTACGCCAAAACCGACGGCACCTTCAGCCTGGCCAACGTACCGTGCGGCGTCGACGTGCCCGTGGTCATTCAGCTTGGTCGCTGGCGGAGGCAGATCACCGTGCCGGCGGTTCAATGCTGCGTCACGACCGCGCTCACCGCGACCCAGACCCGTCTGCCGCGAAGACAGGCCGAGGGGCACCCGAACGACAACATCCCCCTGATCGCCGTGGTCACGGGCTCGGCCGACAGCATCGAGAACGTGCTGCCGAAGATCGGCATCGATCAGACGCCCTCGAGTGGTCAGTATTCGAACCCGGGCGGCAGCGGGCGCGTGCGGTTCTACCTCGACAACGGCTTCGACTTCGGCTCGACCCCCGCCGCGTCAACGCTGTGGGGCAGCCTCGCTGAGCTCAAGAAATACGACATGGTCGTGCTCGACTGCGTGGGCGGAGAACAGCTCAAGAAGCCCTCGGCGCGCGCGAACCTCGAGGCCTACGCCAACGCTGGCGGCCGCGTGTTCGCGAGCCACTTCAGCTACGTCTGGCTCTACGGCGACGCGATCGACCCGGGCGGCAACCGAATCAGCAGCCCCATTTCCTTCACCCCCACCGCAACGTGGAAAGTGAACCAAGATACCTCTGACCTCGGGTACGACGCCTTCGTCGACATCTCCTTCGCCAAGGGCAAGACGTTCGCCGACTGGCTGCAGCTTCCCAGCGTGAATGCCCAGGCCGCGTCTTCGACGCCTGCTGCTCCCAAGATTCGAGTCACCACCGTACGGCACGACATCGACGCGGTGAACGCGCCGGCGCAGCGCTGGGTGTTTCGATCTCCCTGTGTCGCCGCCACCTGCAGCTCGCTCGGGTACACCTGCGGCAAGCCCGTGGCTGACGGCTGCGGGAACACCCTCGACTGTGGCGGGTGCGGTGGCCGAGAGAGTTGCGGCGGCGGCGGCGTGGCGGGCCAGTGTGGCCGTCGGTCGACCTGCGTGCCGAAGACCTGCGCGCAGCTCAACTTCGCGTGCGGCGTGGTGAGCGATGGGTGTGGCAAAGATCTGAACTGCGGCTCGTGCTCGGGCAGCACCAGCTGCGGCGGTGGCACGGTCCCCGGCCAGTGCGGCAGCAGCGCGACCCAGGTGCCGCTCGAATACACCTTCAACACGCCAACCACCGCGGCCCCGGCGGCTCAATGCGGGCGCGTGCTCTTCAGCGACTTTCACGTGACCTCGGGCGGCTACTTCTCGGGCGCCCCGGCTGCGCCGATGACGCCCCAAGAGAAGGTCTTCGAGTATCTGATCTTCGACCTCTCTTCGTGCATTCAGCCCGACGTGCAACCCCCGCAGACGTGCAGCCCCCGAACCTGTACCGACCAGGGCCTCGCCTGCGGAGCAGCCTCGGACGGCTGCGGCAAGACCTACCCCTCGTGCGGCCCCTGCATGATGCCGGCGACGTGCGGCGGTGGCGGCGTGGCCGGGCAATGCGGTGTGGCGTGTGCGGCCAGAACCTGCACACAGCTCGGCTTCAACTGCGGGCCGCAAGGTGATGGCTGTGGCGGCACGGTTCAGTGCGGCATGTGCCCCTCGGGCCAGACCTGCGGAGGCGGCGGTACGCCAGGCGTGTGCGGCGGCGGCACCTGCGTGCCCAAGACGTGCACCGCGCAGAACTTCAACTGTGGCCTGCAGGGCGATGGCTGCGGCGGCACGCTTGACTGCGGCATGTGCATGGCGCCCGACACCTGTGGCGGCGCGGGCATGCCTGGCCGGTGCGGTGGCGGCTCGGCGTGCGTGAAGCAGAGCTGCACCACCTTGGGCTTCAACTGCGGTCAACAGACCGACGGCTGCGGAGCCACCCAGGACTGCGGCATGTGCGGCGCGCCGCAAACCTGTGGCGGTGGCGGCCTGCCCGGCGTCTGCGGGGGCGGCGGCATGTGCGTACCGCGCACCTGCCTCGATCAGGGCTTTGACTGCGGCATGCAAGGCGACGGCTGCGGAGGCACGCTGAGCTGCGGCGCATGCATGGACGGCAAGATCTGCGGCGCGACCAACCCGGGCGTGTGCGGCGCGGCCACCTGCAAGCCGCTGACGTGCGCCGAGCAGCAATTGTTCTGCGGCCCCGCGGGAGACGGCTGCGGCAACTTGATTCAGTGCGGCACCTGCCCGACGGGTGACACCTGCGGCGGCGGAGGCACTCCGGGCACCTGTGGCCACCAGAACTGCACGCCCCGCACCTGCGCCGCGGCTGGCGCAAACTGCGGAGCCATCGCCGACGGCTGTGGTTCAGCCATCGACTGTGGGCAATGCGCGACCGGGTCATGCGGCGGCGCGGGTCAACCCAACGTGTGCGGCTCGTTGAACTGAAAAAAAGCGCCCTGTTCAGTCACCCAGGTCGAACTGCCGCACCTGAACGGTGGTCTTGAGCAGCACGCCGTCGGCACCGTACGCATGAAGGGTGCGGTGATCGCCATGCGTCGTCGCAACCACTTTGACGACCGCGACGTTGGCCCCGTTGAGCTGCACGAAGGCGAGGCTGTCAGGCACGTCTTCGACGCGCTCGACCTTCTCGGTGCCAGCGGTCGCGTCGACGAAGGTGATGGTGCCCGGGTGCGTGGCTTTCATCGCTGAGGCTCCAGACTGGCTTTTCGAGAACACCGCGGGTGTTACCCGGCCCAGCAAGCGCGCGCAATTGCACACCGCCGCACGCGTGGGCTGACACGAGGGCGTGCACCTCTCCGTACATCTCGTTTGGCACGCGGCAGGCTATTCTCCCTGCGGTGGTTCCCCGTTCCTCAAGCGCGTTCATTGCCGCCGGCGCGCTGCTGCTCGCGGCGGGTTGCCGATTCGATCAATCGGTCCCCGACTCCATCTCGATCACCTGCGCCCAGGCCGCTGACTGCCCAGCCGGCCGCCTCTGCTCGCCCCAGCTGCTGCGCTGCATCAAGCAAACCGGCGACAAAGACGCCCCGAGCCTCGTCTCGTTCTCTCTGACTCCGAGCGTCGTCAGCCGCACCAGCCAGGCCGTGCTCGAGATGGTGACCAACGAGGTGACGCTCGATTCACCGCAGTTCACGGTCGAAGGCTTCGCGCAGACTGCCCGAGTGCCCACCGCCACTGGTGGTGAGCGCTTCACGTTCACCTACACCGCCCCCACTTCGGCGATCGAGGGGTCGCTCGAGCCCAGGGCGCACCTGATCGACCTCTCTGGCAACCAGGCAGACGTCGCGTTGGGGTCGTTGCGACTCGACTTCACCGCGCCCAGCGTGGTCGCGGGCTCGGTGACCGTGCGCCCC
>JANLPS010000293.1:0-1681 GCA_031367385.1 Archangium sp.
ACACGCCCTGCACCACCGCGCTTGCGAGGCCCGTTGGCCCTGCGGGCACGGGCAACAGCTCGAGCTCCAGGGCTGGGTGCGTGCCGTCGGTCGCCGTCTGCCGCAGCCGCACCGAGTTGTTCCACAGCCACACCGTCGTCCACGCGTCGAGTTGCCACTGCGTGCTGCTCACGAACACGTACCCCGACACGTCGGGGAGCGCGTCGGCGCCAAGGCTCACGCCGAGCGGAGAAATGCGCTGCCCGTACAGCTGCCCTCCCGAGCCCACGTCGCCGTACGACGCGAAGAACCCGGCGTCGCTGGCGGCCACCACTGGGTAGCTCTGCAGAATGGCGGGGTTTGCGGCGAGCAGCACGCCCGCGTCGCCGCCGAGCCATTGCCCGCTGGGGCTCAAGAGCTGACCTACGATGTCGGCGCCAGCGAAGCTCATGCCGTCATCGCGCCAGGTGACGAAATAGTGCTGCCCATCGAAGGCGCCACTCACGACCCGCGCGCGGCTCGCGCCGGAGCTCACCCGAAACGAGGCAGGGCTGGTGAGGCTGAAGACCCCTGCGTCTTCGGCCATCGTGGTGCCCAGCACGTCGAGCCCATTGAGGTAGTCGTTCGCGTCGCCGCCGAAGACGGCCAACACCGTTGAGCCTGTCGCTGCGACCCGCCCCGTGGCGCGCGAGAAGTACGAGACCTTCGGTGCCACCGCCAGCTCTGCTCCGACGGCGAGCGCCGAGTCGATGGGAGCGCCGTACACCGACCACCCGTTCGTTCGAAAATCGTCCCAGGTGATGAAGGCCCCGGTGTCGGTGCTGGTGCAGGCGGGCAGCTGCACCGAGGTCGTACCGGTGGTGACGTCGCTGGTCGCGAGCAAGGCCCCGGTCTGGCTCACCCGTGCGGCTTTGATCACCGTGCTCCCAGCGCCCGGGCCCTCGTCCCACGCGATGAGCACGTCAGCGCCCAATGCGCTCGCACAGGGCCTGCGCTGCGTCACGCCGAGCGCTGGGGCAGAGACTCCGCTGACGGCTCCGAGGGTGCCTGAAGCAGAGACGGTCACCGAGCTCACCTCGCCGACGTTCTGCCACACCACCAGGTACCCCGCGGCAGTGCCCACCACTGCGGCCGCTCGACCAGGCCCCGCTGCGATTTGAAAGTCTGGCACCTCGACGCCGGCTGCCGAGACGAGCGCTCCGTGCAGCGCGCCCGTGGTGCCGTGAGCGCCCCAGACGACGAGCCACCTCGAGGCGGTTGCGTTCCATGCGACGGCGGGCCCATCGCCGGTGCAGGCGCCGGTGCTCAGCCGCATCGACGGCCCTGAGGGTTTGCCATCGAGGCCCACGCGCCTGGCGATCACTTCACTGGCGCAGCCGAATGAGTCATCGAGCCATGCCGCGAGCATGCCGCCACCGCCGATGGCCAACGCGGGCCGCGTCTGGTTGCCCGCTGACCACTCGAACGCGACGCTGGGCTGCTCACGAACGAGACCGGTGGTGGTGATGTGCGCGCTCGCGAGGTGGTGGCGCAGCCCGTCGCGGTGGTCTTGCCAAAGCGAGAAGAAGTCAGTGCCGTCGAAGACCACCGCAGGCAGCTGCTGATCATCTGCGACCGCACCAATCGACGGAGTGGCGAGCCCCTGCTCGGGCAACACCTGCGCGCGGTGCCCTGCTTGGCGGTTGGTGAGATTGCCGTTATT
>JANLPS010000321.1:0-14328 GCA_031367385.1 Archangium sp.
CTCGTCGGTGATGGCGTAGCCGCGCTTGACCAATTCAGGCACGTCGTCACGCGCTGGGAGCATTTCGCGCGCTTCGGCGAGCAGGTCGACGACGGGGTACGGGACTCTGACGAAGTCGTCGCCGAGATGAGCTGCCTCCAACAGCATCGAGTTGTCATTGATCTTCGAGGGAATCACAGCGACCACGGGCGTCTTTGCTTTCTTCGACATTGCGTGCTCCTTGTTGAGGGTGTGAGACCAGTACTGCGCTCGAGTGCATCTCAACGACGACGTGTCGAACGGTGGTGTTCCGAATTCGATTTATGAAAGTGCGCGATTTCTTTTTCGAATTCGCGATGCAATCGATTCGAAGTCGTTTCGTACGCGCGGCCCTTTTTCACGCACGGCGTGTTCGCAGCGCGCACAGCGATGCGGGAAGCGCGCACACTGCTGGTCGAAGCGCGCACCATGATTCTTGCCTGCGATTTCAAGCGACGCGCGCTTCTCGCGAAGCGCTATCGTTCACGCCTGCCATCGCCGAGCGAGCAAGAAAATGCCAACCAAGATACCCAAGTCCGCGACCGGCCTGGAGCCCGGCATGGTCTACGCGTTTCGCGTGTACGACGGGCGCTTCGGCGCCTTTCAAGTTCTCCCCAGCGAGGAGGACGGCATCAAGCTGACCCTCGTGAACCCACTCAATCGGCTCTGGCGGAGCGTGCCGCGCTTGCACGAGGTGTCAGGGGCCAAACTCCGCACCGAAGACCAGCGTGACCTTGGTTTGGGCACTCGCACCGACAGCACGTTCTTACCCCCGGTGCTGCCACCCTGGGCGATACCGATCGGGCGCGGCGCGTTGGTCGGCCAGCAAGCCGGCTACGCCGCGGTCGGGAGCGAGTGGCGTACGGTGTTGGACGTCTGGCGCGACCATTGTCCCGTTGTGAGTCTCGAGGGTTTGCCGGCTGGCAAGAAGGTGCCCCAAGACGTCAACGTGCTGAAGATTTCGGTTCACAGCCCCACCACCCTTCACCTCCCGGCCACCCTCGAAACCCTCGTGGTCGAAGGCGAAGCGGGCCTCCTGACGGTGAGCGGCATCAGCGGAGCGTTCCCCTTTCATTTGTACCTCAGTGGAAAACGGGTCGTTGCGTTGCCGCGCGGGCTCGCACAACTCGAGTGCCTTTCGGTGGAGTCAGACTTCTTCGATGCGCGCGCAACCTCGGGCCACTCCGAACTGACTGAGTTGGAGCTTCAAGGAGATCACGGGCGGTTGGTTCACGCTGAGGGTCTGGCCACACTGACCAAGCTGCGGACCTTCAAGACCCGCAACTACTACGAGCTCGATTCCGCCAATTTTCCCGCGCTCGACTCGATTGAGTACCTGTCATTGCGTTGGCTTCTGCGCACCGACGCAGTCGCGCTCAAGAAGAAGCTGCGGGGCGTGCGACACCACCTGATTCTCGGTACCCGCACCGACCAGTGGGTCGCAGAGAACGTCGAGAACCCTTTCCGCGATTGGGCCGACGAAAACGGCGCTCTGGGCCGTGCGGCCACCAAAGCCTGGAAAGCTGCCTTGAGCTCGAAGCGCGCCGAGCCCGAGCGGGTCTTGCAGACGCTGATCGGAGAGCTCAACCGTCTCGATGCGCGGCATGACCTCGAGACCCATCACCGCGAGCAGGCTGCCGATGCTTTTCTCGCGCTCGCAGCGAAGCTTGGCGTGCCGAAGCGACGCGCCGACAAGATCTTCGCCCAGCGCACGTTTTGACGTCGAGGTGCACCTTAGGGCGCGGGCGGGCGCCCGGGGCCGGAGCCCCAACACACGGCGATGCCCCCGCTCTTGACGAAGCACATGCCCTGATTGCCAGCAGACTCAGCCAGCGCCTGAGGCGACCCCACAGGAATGGGCACCGTGTACCCGGTATCACCCCAGCAACGAACCTGACCATCGGTACCAAGCGCGCAGAGCATGTTGCCGCCCCCGTGAATCGCCTGGTACGTGCCGGCCGGAGGCGTCGCGACGCCCTTCGTGCTCGAGCCCCAACACAGCAGGGTGCCGTTACTCCGAATACCGCACGTCGTCTTCGCCGCAGCTGCAATGGCAAAGAACCGTTCACCAAACGGCACCGCGATCTGCCCGTCACTGGCAAAGCCCCAGCACGCGGCCGAGCCGTCGGTGCGAACTCCGCAGGTGTGGTTCCCCCCGGCACTGACACTTTGAAACGTGCCCGACGGAGGCGTCGCACGGCCATACGTATCGTCGCCCCAGCACGCGAGACTGAGGTCAGCTCTCACCGCACACCCGTGCACGCCGCCGACGCTGAGGCTCGTGAATGCCCCGCTTGGCGAAGCCGTGGCGCCGAACGCGGTCGAGCCCCAGCACGCGATGCCGCCGTCGGTCTTCAGCCCGCATGAATGCGCGAACCCGACATCGACGTCTTCGAATTCGCCCGGGGGCGGCGTGGTCTGCCCGGCGTCTCCGGCGCCCCAGCACACCGGGGTGCGGCCCCTGAGCGCGCAGGCGTGGCCCGACAGTGTGCTCACCATACGAAACGAATCATGCGGTGGAGTGGCCTTGCCGAAGTTGTTGTCGCCCCAGCACGTGAGCGCTCCGGCAGTATCGGCGGCGCAAGCATGCGAATACCCGACGCCCAGCGCCGAATAGGTGCCCGTGGGAGCGTGCCTCGCCGGCAAGTCGTACCCCCAGCACACGAGCGCGTGGTCGCTCTTGAGGCCACACCCAAAGATGCCGGCGAGCCCGAGGTCCAAGTAGCTGCCCGCCGGAGGGCTCGCTTGACCGGCAGAGTTGTTGCCCCAACACGTGGCCGCGCCGTTCGCATCGAGCGCGCACGCAAAATTGCTCCCGGCTCGCACGTGCGCGAACGCACCCGCCGGCGGAGTCGACACGCCCAGCGAGCTCGAACCCCAGCACGCGATCGTGCCGTCGGCCTGGTGAATGGCGCAGCTGAAGTCGCCTCCACTCGCAACCTCTTTGAACGCACCTGCCGGCGGAGTGCTCTGGCCCTGTGCGTTCGACCCCCAGCAGCTCAGCGTCGCATCGGCCGCGATCGCGCAAGTGTGACCATACCCAGCGCTGATCGAGGTGAAGTGGCCCGCGGGCGCGGTGGTGTAAGTCGCGATGCCCCAGCACACGGCGCTCCCGTCAGCGCGCAGGCCGCACGCATGGTTTGACCCCGCGCTGATCGCCGCCAAGGTCACCTCGCTCGGCGAAGACTCGGCGTATGAATCAGAGCCCCAGCACACCGCCAACCCGTCGGCCTTGAGCCCGCACGAGAAATCGAAGCCCCCCGTCAGCGCGATGAACGGGTGGCTGCGCCACGAGCCGCAGACGTTTCTCCGGCCATTGCCTCCGCAGCTCTCTTCGCCGCTGCACGAGCCACACGCCGCGTGGCGCATCGAACCGCAGAGATCAGCCGCGACGGGCTGGCCACAGTTCGCGCCGATGCGTTGACACCAGGCCGAGTCGCTCTCCGCCGGGCACGCTCCGGCATCGACGCCTCCGCCAGCATCGGGGCGATTCGAGCCGCCGCCGTCGAGCCCGGGCCCACCCGCATCGGGTGCTGCAGTGCCGGCGTCGAATGAACCCGCATCGAGCGCAACGGTGCCCGCATCGGTGACTCCTGCGTCAACGCGCACCGTGCCTGCATCAACACCAGCCACCGCCGCGTCGGCGACCGACCCGCCGGGCGCGACACACGACGAGAGCATCAGCAGAACCGGGAGAACGACGACCGAGCGCATAGGGCGCCGTAGCACGCCCGCAGACAGAAGAGCCACCGCCCCCCTGAGCGGCACGTGCGCGTCTTGAGCGCCCGAATCATCTCGAGGTCCAGCACGTCTTTCGCTCGACCCGCAGCACGCTTCGATCGCTCGAGCCCGTCGAGGGTGTCATTTCGTCGACGTGTGTATTGCCTCGATGGCGGCCATCAGCGACTGCAACTTCTCGATTCGTTGCGTCGGCGTCAGCTTCAGGTCTTCGTCGATTTGCGTGAGGTCGACGCTCGGCGGCATCAACGCCAGGCATCGCTCGTCCCACGTCGGGAGGCCACTCGTGTCTTCGTGCGGCCACGGCTCGTGCATGTGCGAACGATACAGCCCATCAACTGGCTTCGTCGAGGTGCGTCTACTTCGCCTTCATCAACCCGCTGAAGCTGGCGACCTCTTTGCCCGCCTTGCCGGTGGTGAACGCCTTGGCGTCGACCGAAATATCGAACCCGTCGGCCTTTTGTGAGGCGCGAATCTTCGCCATCACCAGCACGTCGTAGCCGTTGTTCGAGGCATCGGTGAACCGGCACTGACGCACCTCGGTCTCGCTGCCGTCTTCAGCGGTGAGCGCTTTCAAGCCCGCCTTCGCTTCGGGGCTGAACAACTTGCCCTGCTCGACCTTCTTCGACTTGAGGTCAATGCAGCCGTCTTTCGAACCGCGAAAGGCGAGCGCCCGTGCAGCGCTCTGAAGTTGGTTGGTCGCGATTTGGTTCGCCATGCTTGAGATATCGGTCTGCGCCCACCGAAGTTGTCTCTCTCAGGGTCTGAGAAATCGGTCATGAGTCCTGGTACGATGGGGTGCGTGACCCCCCCAGCCGCCTTGAGCCCAGACGAAAAACTCCGGGTCGCGCTCGAGCTCCATGACCTGGGCGTCGCGATGATGCGCGAGAACCTGCGCCGGCGTTTTCCTCTCGACACGCACGATCAGACAGAGCTGCGCCTGATTGAGTGGCTCCAAATTCGGCCAGGGGCCGAGCTCGGCGACGCGATCGGTCGCAGCCGATGATGACGGTCTCCGTCGCGTTGGGGCAGGCCCTCGAAGCGTTGCGCAACGAACCGATCGCGCTGGTTGGCGGGCTCGCGGTCTCAGCGCGGAGTGAGCCTCGCTTCACGCGTGACGTCGACCTCGCGGTCGCGGTGAAGCGTGACAGCGACGCAGAGGCACTGGTGCGTCGCCTGGTCGGCAGCGGATATCGGGTCGCCGCTCAAATCGAGCAGGAGGCGACTGGTCGATTGGCGACTGTGCGTTTGCTGCCGGTCGATGGTGCGGTGGTGCTCGACCTCTTGTTTGCCTCGTCTGGCATCGAGTCAGAGATCGTACATTCGTCGACCCGCCTGACGCTGTTCGCAGATGTCACGGTGCCCGTCGCATCAATCGGCCATCTGATTGCACTCAAGTTGCTCTCTCGCTCGCCACGTCGGGCGCAAGACGACTCCGACCTTCGGGCCCTTCATGCCGTCGCTGATGCGGCCGCCCTCGCGGAGGCCCGGTCGGCCCTCGATCTGATCACCTCGCGAGGGTACGCACGTGACAAGCACCTCCAGAGCGAATTCAACGACTGGCTTCGGCTGATGACGGCGACGTAACGAACTCACCCACAAGGCCCGCTTGCAGTAGGCTCCAAAGCCCTCGTGGAAACCCTCGGCCAACCCGTCTGGTTCGGGCAATACCGTCTGACCTCCCGCGTCGCCACCGGAGGCATGGCCGAAGTGTACGTCGGCCGCCACATCACTCCTGAAGGGCAGTTCGGCCCGATGGTCGCGGTGAAACGGCTGCTGCCGCACCTGGTTCGCGACTCGGCCATCGTTCGCATGTTCTTGAACGAAGCCCGAATCACCGCGCAGATTCAGCACAAGAACGTCGTGCGCATCTTCGAGCTGGGCAACCAGAACGGTGAGCCCTTCATCGCGATGGAGCTGCTCGAGGGCCGCACCTGGGCCGACTTGCGCGCCCGCGCCGCTGAAGAGGGCAAGCGCATGCCGCTGGGCGTCTCGCTCTTCATTCTCACCGAGGCCTGCAAGGGCCTCGACGCGGCCCACAACGCGGTCGACGACGACGGCAAGCCCCTCGCGCTGGTGCACCGCGACTTCACGCCCGACAACATTCACGTCGGCGTCAAAGGCGATGTGCGGGTCATCGACTTCGGCATCGCCAAGACCGCCAACTGGGGCAGCGGCACCGAGCCGGGCACGCTCAAGGGCAAGTTCTTCTACATGTCGCCCGAGATGATTCTGGGCAAGGCCGTCGACCACCGCGCCGACCTCTTCGCAGCCGGCGTGATGCTCTACGAGCAGCTGTGCGGCCGCCGCCCCTTCACCGGCAACAACGTCGACGAAGTGGTGATGCGCATCGCCGAGGGCCAGCTGGCGCCTCCGAGCAGCTTCGACCCGTCGGTGCCCAAGGCCCTCGAGCGGGTGTGCCTCATCGCGCTCAACAAGAACCCCGACTCGCGCTTTCAAACCCTGGGGCAGATGGTCGGAGCGATCGAGGCCATCGGGGGCGAAGCGTCGCTGTCGACTCCCGAAGAGGTCGGTGAATACGTCAGCAACCTCTTCCCCGAGAAGAGCGACAAGCTGCGCCAGACCCTCAAGCGCGCGCGAGAGGTCGACCCCTCCATCCCCAGCGCGAAGATGACGCCGACGGGGGGCGTGGTCGCCGATATCCCGCCTCCGAGGGCCTTCGACACCGGAGTCATCGCGCCCAAAGGCATCGGGGCCCCGCCCGTCTCGAGCAGCCCGAGCCAGGTCGCCGCGCCTCCGAAACGCTCGAAGGCACCGATGATCATCGGCGGAGCACTCGTGCTGATTCTCGCCACCGCGGGCGCGACCTTCTTCATCGCGACGCAGCACACGGTGACCGCCGGCGAATACCTCACGCGGGCCACCGACGCCGAGAGCGACGACGCCCGCGCCAAGGCCGCGCTCGCCCTGGTCAAATCAGAAGACGCCACCGACGCTGAGATGAGCAAAGGCGCGCAGCTCCTCCACGGCGCCAAGCAGTGGGAACCGTTGCTTCAGTACGTCGATGAGTGGCTGGTGCGCACGCCCAAGTCGGCCGAGGCCCGGTTTCTCGAAGCCCAGGCGGCCATGCACCTCAAGCGCAGCAAGCGCTTCGAGGCCGCGGTCAAAGAAGCCGCCGCCCTCGCCCCCGACGACGCGCGAATCGACACGCTCACCGCCGATTTTCGCGAGCTGCAAGGCGACGTACCCGGAGCCCTCGAAGCGTGGACCAAGGCCGCCAAGAAGCGCCCCGGTGACGTGCACGCGCTCACCCGGCAGGGCTATTGGCTCTCGCAAACCGGCCGGCTCGATGAGGCCAGCGAGGTGCTCACCGCGCTGCTCAAGAAACAGTACGACGCCGAGGCCGCTGCTGAATTGGGCTTCGTGAAGTTTCGAAAAGAACAATTCGACGAGGCGATGAAGCTGCTCACCAAGTCGGTCAAAGAGAAGCCCGACCTGATGATCAGCCACTACTATCTGGGGGCCGTTCGCTACCGAAAAGGCGACGTGAAGGGCGCCCGCGCCGAGTACGCCGAGGCCGACAAGCTTGCCGGGCCCGACTCGCGAGCGCTGATCGCCTGGTGCGAAGTCGAGGCGCAACAAGAAGGCGGCGGTGAGCTCGAAGGCGTGAAGAAGCGGCTCAAAGAGCGCTTCCCCGCCGAGGCGAGCGCGCTGATCACCCGCTGCTCGGTGCCTCCAGCGCCATGAGACGCGTCGTCATCAACGCAGATGATCTCGGGTACGACCCCTCGGTCACCCGGGGCATCTTCGAGGCGATGCGACGCGGCGTGGTCAGCTCGACCACCCTGATGGTCAACACGCCGTACAGTGAAGCGGCGGCGATGCAGGCGTACGGGCTCTCGGTCGGTCTGCACTTGAACCTCGCGCGCTGGGGCTCGGTCTCGACGCCCACGCACGAGTTCATCGAGGCCAATGCCCCGCAATTGACGCCCGCGTTCGTCGAAGGCGAGACGCTCGCGCAGCTCGATCGGCTCCACGCCCTGCTCGGCCGGCCCGCCACCCACCTCGATGTGCACAAGCATTTGCACCGCTTGCCCAATGTGTTGACCGGGGTCATCGCCGCGGCCCGAGCGCGCAAGCTGCCGGTGCGCTCTCCTGACGCAGGGGTGCGCGCGGCCCTCAACGCCCAAGGCATCGCCACCAACGACCTGATGCTCGGTGACGCAGGCGCCCAAGCGTATTGGACGCTCGAGGTCTTCGAGGCCCAGCTTCGCTCGATGCCCAGCGACGGCCTGGTCGAGCTGATGTGCCACCCCGGCTACGCGCCCAGCGAAGTGAAGAGCGGGTACGGCGCGCAACGCGAGGTCGAGCTGGCGACGTTCACCGCTGTGAAGGCGCGCGAAATTCTCGACGCCCTTGGCATCGCGCCAACCGGCTGGTCGTGACGCCCTGAAGTGGGTTATGCGCGTCGCCCATGAGAATCGTTCTTCTGGCGATGTGTGTTGCAGCAACGGCCTGCGGCGTGGGCCCCACCGACAGCATCGACGACTCCGCGTCGTCAGCCGCTGATCTCAAGTCGGCCCCCAAGGTCGACTCGGTGACCCCGAGCGAGGCCACCATCGGGGTGCTCACCACCTTCACCGTCACTGGCAAGAACCTGAGCGGCCTGCAGTTTCAGCTCACCGACTGCGATGGCGTGAAGTTGGTCAAGGGCAGCACCTCGAAGTCGCGCTCGTTCACCTGCACTCCCAATCACGGCCCGGGCCAAAAGGGCGGAGCGCTCTCGAATGGCTTCAGCTTCAACGTCGTCTCTCGCACCACCTGCACGACCCCGATTGTCGTCGAGGGCTCCTTCGCACCGAGCGGCAATGACACCGCACACCTCGACTCGCTCTTTCGCGCGCAGAACCCGATCGTCTCGATCGTCGCCAACGGCTCGACGCTCACCCTCACCTCACGCGACGGCCAGACCGGCACGCTGAGCCTGTCGGGCGCCACCGTCGACGGCACCGCCCTCGCCGGAGCGGATCAAGGCCTCGACGCGTTTCGCATCGTCGACGGCTCGCACCTCGGCCTCTCATCGCAGGGCCCCTACCAACAGCTCACCGTCGGCCACGCCACGCCCACCGCGCCTTCTGAGGGGTTCATGTTCGTAGACCCCATCTTCAACGGCACCTCGTGGGCCACCAGCATCTCGGGCAGCGGCAATACCCTGGTGATCTCCGATGTCTTCGGTGCCACCGGCGTGATCACACTGAACTGCAAGTAAGTGTCGAGCGCCTTCGTCGACGACGCTGGCCGGGTCAGATCGGGCTGGGTGGTCGCGGCGTTTGCCGTCACCGCGACGGTGGCGCAGGTCATCTTCGGGTTCATCGGCAGCCGATTTCACCACGGTGGGGGCCCGTTGCGGCTCGATCAATGGCGTGTCGCGCTCTTCACCTGGCCCACCTTCTTCGCAGCAGTCATCGCGACCCTCGTCTGTGCCCGCGGGTTCAAAGCCCCCGTCGGCCTCGGAGCGCCCCGCACGATTCTTCTCGGCGTCGCCCTCGCGAGCCTCGCCATGCTCCTGGCGGTCGGCGTGCCAGTGCTCTTCGATGAAGAAACCCTGAGCTTGCCTGCTTCGGGCCTCGGGGCGGTCGTGCTCAGCGGGGTGCTCCAGCTGATCACCATCGCGCCCACGTCGGTCGGCGAAGAGCTGCTCTTTCGCGGCGTCGCCTTTCAAGCGCTTTGCCGTGGCATTCGCCCGCTGCCGGCCATCGTGCTCTCGTCACTGCTCTTCGGAGCCGTTCACCTCTCGAACCCCGGCGCCTCACTCACTGCCGCGGGCAACGTCGCGCTGGTCGGGCTCTGGTTCGGGCTGATCGCCTGGCGCATCTCGCTCTTCGCCAGCATCGGCCTGCACGTGGCGTGGAATTACTGCGAAGGCTTCGTCTTCGGCCAGCCGGTCAGCGGCATTCAACCCGGCGCTTCACTGCTCGACGGCACCTGGTCACTGACCCGGGGGTTCTGGTCAGGGGGCGCCTTCGGCCCCGAGGCCAGCGGGTGGACGACCTGCGTCTTGGTGCTGGGCATCGCCGCGGTGCTGGCCCTCACGCGCCCACCGATGCGGTGAGCGACTCGATGGCATTGGTTTCAACCTTTGACTTGGAGATCGTCGCTGGCCCACACGCAGACAGCGCGAGTGCCATGAACAGGGAGGCCCAAGAACATCGAGGTTCTGCAAACGGGCGATGAGCTCATAGTGGCCGCGTACCGCCACCAGACCGGTTGTTCGCGCAAGGAAACGCTGTCGACGCAATTTTCATTGTTGTTCAGGCGATCTCGAAATACGCGGGCGGTGCATTCCCCCCCCGAAAGGCCTCACCATGAATCGAATTATCTTGGTTGTTGCAGCATCTCTTTCTCTCTTCACGAGCTGTGTGGCCGCTGAAGTCTGCACCGCGACCGGCACCGACACGGCGAAGTGCACCAACGTGAAGAGCTGCTGCACGAACGTCTCCTGCCGATACACCGCCGACGGCAACAAGGAGTGGAAGTGCGACGGCCTGTCGACGACCGCCTGCGCAACGAAGGCCACACAGGATTGCACGTAATTCAAAATCGAAGGCGGTCGTTGGCGGTCAGGGCTGGTGGGTGTGCAGCCCTGGCTGTTTGCTTTTGGGCCGCCAAGTCGTTGTTCGTCATACACGCTGAAGTCGAGCCACAGGGTGCTCCCCAATCTCTTGAGCCTGCCACTCCGACCGTCTCGCCGTCAGGGCGGTTCAAGGAGCCGCTCAAACGCGAGGGGCCTTCAGCGCCGCAACCGCCGGTTGAGGCGCGCCGCGAAATGGTGCTCCAGCCTGCACCCGAGCCCACTGCCGACCCAGAAGAGCGGCTGATCAGCGGCAACGTCGACGTTGCGACGCTCGCATTGAAGCTGGAGATGGCGAAGGCGGCGCGAGCTCCCGAGGTCGCGGAGCTCGAGCGTCAGTTTGCCGACGCGGGCAGAATTCAGGCGCAGGTACTCGAGCAAGCGGGTTACCGGCCCAGCGGCGACGCCGGCGCAGCGCAGTGACGGCTCAACCAGAGTCCTCGAGGCAAGACCTTCGAACGAGAAAAGCAGCCAGCCGCTGCGAAGCCGGCTTGGCCTTCAAGGCCGCAAAACCTGACGCTTTTTTGACCTGACGCGTCACGGCCGCGTGGCAGCTTCGGCGCTCCGAATCGGCGTCATTGGTCTGGGCCTTGGGCCGAGATTCACTCTAGAAGCCCATCTCTCCAATCTTCTTCCAGGACACACCTCCATGGCTCCAGTCGACAAGAACCTCCCCGTTCGCAATCAGCAAGTGCGCCCTGATGTCGCAGCCCCTGCCGCCAAGCAGGCCCCGGTCGAGGCACCCGTCACGCAAGCGCCTGCCCAGGTTCAGACCACCAAACCCGGGTGGAAGGGCGAGGTCGCCGGTGTCACCGCGAAAGTGAAAGACGAGATCGCTGACCAAGCGATGGCCGCGACCCGCAGCGACAACTCCGTGCTCAAGCTGGGCACCGACGTGTTGGGCTTTGCCAGTGTTTCAGGCGAGCTCAAGCTCAAGGCGCTCACCAAAGACAACGACATCGACCCGACCCGCGTCGCGAGCGGCAAGGTGTGGAACCAGGCGACCGTCGAAGGCAAGATCTCTGGCGGCACCGAGTTCATTCATGCCGGCAAGACGGTCACCGCCCGCGCGATTCTGCCCACTGACATCGCCACCAGCGAAGCCACGTTTGGCGGCGTGCTCAAGTCGTTCGGCCAGAACGCCCAGAAGTTGGCCTCGAGCCTGCCCAAGGGCTTCGACGCCGACGCGCCGTTCAAATCGAAGAACCTGGTGACCCTGCCTCCGGGCTCTGAGGTCTCGGTCAAGTTCGTCGAAGACTTGAAGGTCGGCGCCGGCAAGGGCGCGAGCGTCTCGGCCGGGCAGTTCAGCGCAGGCGCCTCGGCCGGTATCTCAGACACCATCAGCCGTGAGTTCGCTCGCAGCGCGTACATCATGCCCGACGGCCGCATCTACGCCGAGGTCGGCGAGACCGCGAACAACACCTTCGGCGCCAACGCCGAGGTTCATGCCGGCGCAGACATGAGCGGCGCCATCGGCAACGCGATCGAGAAGCCAATCAACAAGACCATCGGCGTCAAGGGCGACCTGGGCGGCAACATCAGCGACGCGAAGCCGCTCACCATCGGCGGCGTGTTCGACCCCAAAGACCCCAAGCAAATGGCGGCGATGGAGCAATTGTTCGCCGCGAACCCGTACGCGCTCAAAGCCAATCGCGAACAGGTGATGCAGAAGCTCGCCTCGGTCGGCGTTGGCTTCGACTACGCGGCCGAGAAGCGCGCGGCCGAGCTGCACGCGAACCTGAAGTTCGGCGACACCAACCTGCTGCACTTCTCGTCGGTCTCGAAGTCTGAAGACGGCAAGCTGCGCGTGGCGAGCAACGATGGGTCGGGCCTCAAAGAGACCGACCTGTCACAGGCGCAGTTCGACAAAGAATACTCGGGCAAATTTCCCTCCTTCTTCATCGGCAAGAACGGCAGCGTGCACGTCGGCGCCACCGAGATCACCAACCCCGACGGCACCAAGACCACCGGCGCCTCGATGAGCACGACCATTCAGGTCGACAAGCTCGACGAGGGCATGCTCAGCCGCACCCGTAACCTGCTCACCTCGCTCGGCGTCGACACCGCCGCGGCCAAGGTCGACGGCGCGGTCGGCGGCAAAGCCGAGCTCAAAGTCGAGTTCGCGATGACCAAGCCGTTCTTCGACAACATTCAGGCGCTCGGCGGCAACAAAGAGGCTGCCTTGCAGGCGCTGTTCGACAAGAACTTCGCCATCGTCAACGGCGGCCCCGCTCCGTGGAACGACGCCACCCCCTACCCGTCGATGTACAACCACGGCGCGCTCAAGACCAACCTCGCCAAAGAATTCAACGAGGCGCTGACCGCGTCGAAGCAGCCTCAGGGTGATGGCGGCGGGTCGGGCAACTTCCGCCATGACTACAACCGGGGCACGGTGACCCCCGCCAACCCCAAGGGCCGCGACTTCGACGCCGACAAGGCTGCCTTCGAGTCTCGCAACCTGGGCTCACGCGAGCTCGCCGCGGCCGACGGCCCGGCCTCGCAGTGGGGCGGCGCCATCGACGCCATCGGCAAGTCGAAAGACCGCCCGTTCTTGATCTGGTCGCTCAGCGCGCACGAGCTCGGCGCTCCGTTGGTCAACCTGAGCGCGATCGCCAACGGCGTCGAGTTCAAGGCCACGCCCAACCTGGCCGCTCGCCCCCAGACCCTCGAGAACGAGGTCGGTCTGCTCACCAGCCGGTGGAACCAGAAGTAAACCCTGCTAAAGCGCCCTCCGATGATTCAAGTCGAAGGGCTCACCAAGTACTACGGCGCTCGCGCCGCCATTCGCGACCTCAGCTTCACGATTGAACAGGGTGGCGTGGTCGGCTTTCTCGGCCTCAACGGCGCGGGCAAGTCGACCACCCTCAAGGTCTTAGGCTGCGTGCTGCTGCCCACCAGCGGCACCGTCACCATCGACGGGTTCGACGTCACCAAAGACCCGCACGAGATTCGCAAGCGCATCGGCCTGCTCCCCGACACCCCACCGGTGTACGACGAGATGACGGTCGGCGATTACCTCTCGTTCGTCGCGCAGCTCCGCGGCGTCTCGACGAGCCAGGCCAGAGCTCGCGTTCGCGAGGTCGAGAAGACCTGCTTTCTCGAAGACCGGCACGCAGACCCGATCTCCAGCCTCTCGCACGGGTACCGCCAGCGCGTCGGCGTCGCGCAGGCGCTGGTGCATCGCCCCAAGTTGCTCATTCTCGATGAGCCCACCGGCGGCCTCGACCCGGTGCAGATCGTCGAGATGCGCGAGCTGATTCGAAGGCTCAAGGGCGAGGCCACCGTGCTCGTCTCGAGCCACATTCTCACTGAGATTTCGCAGATCTGTGACCGGTACCTGGTGCTGCACGAAGGCACGATGATCGCCGACGGCAGCGAGGCGGTGCTTGCCAACAAGCTCGGCGGCGCTGACTCGGTTGAGATCGACGTCGCCTCAGGCATCGAACAAGCCGTCACCGCCGCCAAGGCCGTGCCCACCGTCACCGAGGTCACCGTCTGGCCCGCTGGTGCCGTGCATTCTCTGCGCGTCTCCGCCAGCAGCGACGTGCGCGCCGCGGTGGTCAAAGCCCTGGTCACCGCCGGAGTCGACGTGGTTCGCGTCGACCGCGTGCAAGGCCGGCTCGAGAACATTTTCTTGAAGCTCACCCATGGCAAGGAGACCGTCTGATGCGAAACGTGATGCTCATCGCTCGACGCGAGCTGCAGGCGTACCTGCGCACCATGAGCGGCTACATCATCTTCGCGCTGATGCTGCTGGCCGATGGTCTGTGGTTCAACGTCTTCGCCGTGCCCGGGCCGGGTAAGAAATCGGCTGAGGTGCTGGCGCTGTTCTTCACCGGCTCATCGGGCATCACGCTGATCGGCTCGGTCTTCATCTCGATGCGGCTGCTCGCTGAGGAGCGCGCGACGGGCACCATCACCCTGCTCTACTCGTCACCGGTACATGACCTCGAGATCGTGCTCGGCAAGTACCTCTCGGC
>JANLPS010000327.1:0-63301 GCA_031367385.1 Archangium sp.
AAAACCCGCCAGGCCAGATGTGGCGGCGACGGGGTGGCAGCTGGTTGCGCAGCGGAGGAGACCTCAACGGCAAGCTGCGGCGGAGCTGGAGGAGGCGCGCGACCGCACCACACGAGCCCAACCGCCACGACACAGAGACGAAGCATGCTCGAAAACGTTAATCGAAGTGACCTGTTCAGTCACATCAGGGCGCGAATCAGCTTCGGGCGCACGCCGGTTGAGCTGAGCAGTGCGTCGAGCTTCTCTCTGGGCACCCTCGTGTTCTTCTGCACCTTGCGCGCGAGAATCAGCTCGTTCTTCAGCGAGTGCTCCCAGCCGGCCAGCTCGGTCACGGTGACCTGGTAGCCAAAGCTCTCGAGCACCAGCGCGCGAATCACGTTGGTCAAGTGCGAGCCGAACTCGCGGCGGTGCCACGGGTGCTCGAACAGCGTGCCCATCGCCGACTCTTTGCTCTTCGCGTCTTTGAGCTGCTGGGCCACCTCGGCCTGGCAACACGGCACCAGCGCGACATGGTCGGCCTGGTGCGCAATCGCGATGATGATCGCGTCGTCGGTCGCGGTGTCGCACGCGTGCAGCGCGGTCACCATGTCGAGCTTGGCCGGGTATTGGGCCTCGGCGATGGCACCCTGCTCGAAGCGCATTCGTGAAAACCCCAAGGTCTGCGCCCGTTCAATCGACCGCTGGGTCAACTCAGGCTTCGACTCCACGCACAGCAGCTCGCCGCCCGGCCGCTCTTTCAAGAACAGCTCGTAGAGCACGAAGCCCAGGTACGAATTGCCGCTGCCGACATCGGCGATCACCGGCGACGGGTTGGCCGCGAAAGCCTCTTCGAGGCCCGGGGTCAAAAGACCGACGAGGTGGTTGACCTGCTTGAGCTTGCGCCGCGCATCTGCGTTCAAGTCGCCGTCGCGGGTCAGCAGGTGCAGCGTCTTGAGCAGCTCGACCGATTGGTTCGGCAGCAGCTCGCGTCGCACCTGCTTGGCCGAAACCTTCTGCCGCGCCTCGCTCACGTGCGCTTAAACCGCGATGACTTCGACGATTTCAGGAATCGCTTCGCGCAGGCGGGTCTCGATGCCCATTCGCAAGGTCGCGGTCGATGACGGGCACCCCGCGCAGCTGCCCTGCATGTGCAGGTACACCGAGCCGTTTTCGACCCGGTCGAGCGTGATGTCACCGCCGTCTTGCGCGACCGCGGGGCGAATCTCGGCGTCGAGAATCTCGCGAATGCGCTGCTCCATCGCGGTGCCGCCGGTGACGACCGCCGCCGACCAGGCCTCGAGCGCCTCGGGCTTCACGATCGCCTCGCCAGCGCCCAAATGCGTGTCCAACGCGACCATCACGCCGTCGTTGAGCTCGTCCCACTCGCCTTCGTCACCCTTGGTCACCGTGACGAAGTTGGTGCCCAGCATCACCGCCAACACGCCCTTGATGTCGAACAAGCGCGAGGCCAGCGGCGACTTCTCGACGGCCATGTCGCGGGTGGTGAAATTCATCGCGCCGCGCGGCAGCAGCGGCTGATCGACGACGTACTTCAAGGTGCTGGGGTTCGGCGTCCACTCGAGCTGAATATTGACTGACATGTACTTGGGTTACTCCTTGGCACCAGGAGTAAGGAGTTTATGCCCGCAAATCAACCCCGCGACTCATGGGGCCGGTGCCTCGGGGGTGATTTCGAAGTCGCCCAGCTCCATCTCGAGCTCCAAAGGCAGGGCGCTCTCGAGGCCCAGGTCTGAGAAATCGGCTTCATCGGTCAAAGAAACGGCTTCTTCGACCGAGCTGACGGCTCCAGCGAGCAAATTGGGCACTGGTTTCGACAACTTCGCGATGCCTGAGCCCCGACCAGGCACCGGCAGCATGTGGTTGGCTTCTCGCACGTGCTGCACCAGCTGGCGGGCCACCAGGTCGACCATCTGGTATGCGAACCGGTGACCCGAGGCGAAGAGCAGGTCGAAGTCTCGGTCTGACATGCGCAACAGCTTGGCCGGGCCGGTGGTCAGGCAGCTCGCCGAGCGCACGCCGTCATCGATGCACGCCACGACTCCGAACATCGCCCCCGAGGGCAGGTTCGCCAGGGTCTTGCCGTTGCGGCCAACGCTGACCTCGCCTTCAAGAATGAAATAGGCACCGTCGTTGGGCTCACCCTCACCAAAAATGGGCGTTATTTCAGACACTTCGATGAGCTCGAGCTTCTGCGCCAGCGCAAACTTCACCACCGCCGGCAGCCCGCGAAACGAGGGAAAACCCTCGATGACCGACACCTCGGGCCGCGGCCCCGGGGTTCGCGGCGGAGTGTCGATGGGCGACTTGCCCGACGCCACGATTCGCTCGTTGGTGGCCCGAAGCCGCCCGCAGAGGTCGAGGCTGATTTTTCGCAGAATCTTGAACGCGGCGGGCACGAACTGGCCTCGCATCGCATGAAATTCTTGCGCGTCGACCGAGTGCGCGTGGCCGTCTTGGGTGACGATCGCCGAGCCCGAGCGGGGCCCGTCATCAACCAGGGCCATCTCGCCGATCACGTCGCCCTGACGGCCATAGGCCACCACCACCGGGCGCTTCTGCCCCTGCGGAGCGCTCGACACCGAGACCTCGGCGCCCTCGCCGAGCACATACATCTCTTTGCCAGGGTCACCCTCTCGAAACAGCACGTCGCCTGCCTGCAGCTCGACGGGCCGAAACAGGCGCAACACGTCGGCCATGTCGGCCGGCTCGATGAGCGAAAACAGCGGAATGCCGCGAATGAATTGCTCCAACGCCGGGTTCGAAGTGGCCACGGAACTTTCTTAGCACGCTCAAAGGGTTAGACTCCGCCGCTCAATGCGAGCTCTCCCACAGGTCTTGGTTCTGGTGTCGTCGGTGCTGATTGCTTCGCCCGCCCTCGCGCAGCGCATCTGCGTGGTGCCGTTCACGGGGCCCGGGGGGCCTCCCGTGCGAAATCAGATCATCGCTGCGGTGTGTGATTCGGCTGACTGCGTGGCCCCCGCCAAGGCCACCACCGCCAACAAACCCGACTGGAAGAAGGCGAAGCGCGAGTCGATCGCCTACTTCGTGACCGGCGCCGTGGCCAAAAAGGGCAAGGCCACCAACCTGACGTTGCAGGTGATGCTCAAGCCGGGCAAACCCAAGTTCTCGAAGGTCTACCCGGTCGAAAACGGTGAGCTCTCAGCCAAGAATCTCGCCAACGCCACCGCCGCCCTCAAAGACGCGTTCGGCGTGGTCGACAGCGAAGCCACCAAGACCCCCGAGGTCGAGCGAACGCCTCCTCCCAGGCGCGACCCGGAGCCCGTCGCCACCCGCGAGCCCGAGCGCACGAAGCCCACCCCCGAGCCGGTCAAGAACGATGACACCCTTCGCGACACCCCAGACACCGAGGTACCGCTGGTCGAGAAGAAGAAAGAACGCCGCCAGTACTTCATCGCCGCCGAGCTGGGCGCCGACATCGCGAGCCGCTCGTACAGCTACGTGAACCCGACCACCTCGAACCTGCGCAAATACGACACCTTTTTCGCGATGCCCACCGCGCGGGTCGAGTTCTTCCCCCTGGCGCTGGCGACCAACGGCGTGCTCGGAGGGTTGGGCCTCGAAGGTCAGGTTTCGCTGGCCACCTGGCTCAAGTCGGCGCGGGCGAACACCACTGAGGCTTTTCCAACCAATACGATGCGCATCGATGCCGGCCTGCTGTGGCGCATCATGCCCTCGAGCAGCATGGACCTCGCGATTTACCCCATCATCGGCATTCGCCTGCACAGCTTCAACGTGAACGCAGCGGCCGATGGCACCCGGCTCGATGGGTTGCCGAACCTGAATTACTTTGGCCTGCGCGCCGGCCTGGGCATCGATGTGCCGCTCGCCAACAACGCGGTCGTCATCTTTGCGCGGTTCACGGTGATACCCGTGTTCGCCTCGGGCGAGGTCATCTCAGCGGCGTACTTCAAGACCGGCTCGAACCTGGGGCTCGACGGCAAAGCGGGCGTCGGCATTCGAATCGTCAACCACCTGCAGGTGCGGCTGGCCTTTGACTTCACCCGCTACGGCATGACGTTCACCACCACGCCGAGCGACACCTACATCGCGTCTGGAGCGGTCGACCAATATCTGGGCGGCACGGCCAGCCTGCGCTTCGAGTACTGAAAAGCGCTTAGCTGACGACCTTGTTTCGGCCTGACTTCTTGGCCTTGTACAAGTTCTGGTCGACGATCTTGATGAACTGGAGCGGCTCGGTCATTTCTCCGGTCAGGTCGGCGACGCCGAGCGACACGGTGACGCGAATCGGCTTGTTCTCGAAGCTGAAGTGGTGCTCCTCGACCATCTTGCGAATCTTCTCGGCGAACTTGCGGGCGTTGTCGCCGCCGGCTTCGGGCATCACCACCGCGAACTCTTCACCACCGTAGCGCGCGAAGCACTCTTCTTTGCGAACCCGCGGCTTGATCGTCGCTGACAGCTCTCGCAGCACGTAGTCACCGGCGAGGTGACCGTTGGTGTCGTTGATCGACTTGAAGTGATCGATGTCGAACATGATCAGCGACAGCGAGCGGTTGTAGCGGTGGCAGCGGCCCATTTCTCGCTCGAGAAACTCGAGAAAGAACCGCTTGTTGTGAATCTGGGTGAGCCCGTCGCTGATGGTCAGGCTGTAGATCTCTTCGTGGTACTGCGTCTCGATGTTGCCGCCCGAGAGAAACTTGAAGATCGCGCCTCCGACCTTCACCAGGTCGCCGGTGCGCAGCGGCTGCTCTTCGTGAATCTCGGCGTCGTTCAAGTACGTGCCGTTCGTCGAGCCCAGGTCTTTGACGAAGTACTTGCCGTCTTTGTTGCTCACCATCGCGTGACGGCGGCTGACGTTGTCGAGGTCGACGACGATGGTGTTGCCGTCTTCACGGCCGACGGTCAGCCCATCTTCATTGTCGATGATGTACTTCTTCCCCAGGTCGGGCCCGTGAATTTGCACGAGACAGCTCTCCGAATCGAGCCGGAGCTGGTCGCGCAACTTGGTGATTTTGGTGACCCGGGTTTCCTGTCCCGACATTTGGCGGACGATACCCTTCCACTGGAATCACTGCCCGAGAAACCAGCTGTCGCAGAATGTGTGTCTTACGAGATGGCTTGCCCGATGTGCGCAGCGGCCCAGCGCGAGATGCCGAAAATCGTCTCCTGCGGGTTGACCCCGAGCGAGGTCGGCAGCACCGAGCCATCGACCACGAAGAGGTTGTCCATCGCGTGGTAGCGCAGGTACGGGTCGACCACCGAATTCGCGGGGTCTTTGCCCATCGGGCAGCCACCCATCTGGTGGGCGGTGAACATCTTCACGCGCACCTTGTCCCACGTGGCGGCGTCGAGCTTGCCGATCTCTTCTGGCCCGTTCATCACCACCGGGTCGAGGTGCAACGAGAGCACCTGCTTCGCACCGGCGGCGAACTGAATCTTCGCCATCTCCTTGCACGACTCGCGGGCGGCCTCCCAGTGTGCGGGCAAGAACTTGTAGTTGATCGCGTAGCGGTTGAACGCGCCGTCTTTGAGCCGAACCGTCGCGCCCTCTTCTTCTGGCATCAGCCCGTCGATTTGCAGCGCCAGCATCGCGTTGATGTACGGCAGCCTCGACAAGAACGACTGCGCCTGCGCCCCGGTGCCCGCCGCGACGATCGACGCGAGCATCGGCTGAATCGGAGGCACCTCGAGAAAGTAGCCCACCTTGTCGGCCCCGCGCTGGGCGAAGTGGTGCGAGTACACGCTCTGCGGAGCCCCCGCGAACGCGTTCACCGGTGTGTCGAACAATGCCATCATCACCGCGACGGGGTGAAACCAGGTGCGCTGGCCGACCCGGCCCTCTGAATCGAGGCCCGAGCGCAACAGCAGGCCGGGCGTGTTGATCGCGCCTCCGCTGGCGACCGTGAGCTTCGCTTTGACCGTGACTTTGATGCCGGTCGGCTTGTTGGTGGTCGGGTTGAGCACCTCGGCGTGCACCGACGAGATGGTGCGGCCGTTCCAATCCAACGCGCGGGCCGAGGTGTTCGCGTAGAGGGTCAGCCCCTTCTCGACCGCGTCGGGCAGCACCGTCACCAGCATCGATTGCTTGGCGTCAATCGGGCAGCCCATGCCGCAATAGCCGGTGTTCAGGCAGCCATTCACGTTGCGGCGAATCAGGTTTCGCTCGTACCCAAGGGCGCCCAGACCGTCCCACAGCACTTTGTTGTTCGCGTTGATCTGCTCGAGCGGCCATTCAGCGATGTGCAGGCGCTTCTCGATGAAGTCCCAATGGGGGTTGAGGGCGTCGAGGGTGAGCGTCTCGACGCCGTAGCGATCGGCCCAGAGCTTCAAGATGCGCTCGGGGGTTCGAAAGCTCGAGCACCAGTTCACGGTGGTGCCGCCCCCGACGCTGCGACCTTGCAGAATGGTGACGGCGAGGTCCTCCGTCGCCCGGTTGCCCATCTCTTGGTACAGCGAAGGAAACGCGCGGGCCTCGGTCATGTCGAACTCGCGGCGCGTGTGGTACCCGCCCTCTTCGAGCAAGATGACCGACTTGCCGGCCTTGACCAGCTCGTGGGCGACCCACGCGCCGCCAGAGCCCGAGCCAATCACGCAGACATCGCAGCTCAAATTCAGGTCTTGGGTGATCTCATCACCGGTGAAGATGCGGCCTTGGGTCATTGCTGCGCCTCGTGAAAAGAGCCCAGCCCGAGCGGTCGAGGCGTGTCTCCGCCTTTCCACACCACTGCGTTGGGGTCGTAGATGCCAGCGGGAGGCCCGGGGTAACGCACCGCGTCCCAGGTCTTTGACGAGCCGTAGTAGGCGGCGACGATCAACCCTCGCAGCGCCAAGAACCCGGTGCGGCGCAGGGTGAGCGTGCTGTTCATCCACTCTCCGAGCACGGTCTCTTGCTCCTCGCCGGTCATCGCGGTGAACGGCTTGGTGCGGCGGCCAAACAAGAAGTTCGGCAAGGCGTTCTCGAACAACATCAACAACTGCTTGAGCTCGTGCACCGCGGTCTCATCGACCTGCGATAAAATTCGGTCGCAGTTGTACGCAACGCGAATCTCATCGACTGAAGGAAAACCACCGCGCTGAGGAATGAATCGTGCAGCGAGCGCGTGAATGACGGCGAGCTCGCGCGCATTGAGCACCAGCAGGCCCTCGGGGGGCAGGGGCACCTCGACGGTGGGCCGGGTGGCCAAAAAACTGCCGCCACCGAGCGCCAAAATCGCGCCTCCGATGAGGCCTTTTTGCAGAAAGCCGCGGCGAGATGGCTTCGAGCCTCGGGGGGGCAGGTACATCTTCATGGGCAGCACCCTACTCTTCGATCATCTGGGCACAAGCGCTCGTTAGGCCAAGGCCTACCGGCTTTTGGGGGTACCATGCAGCGCATGACTGGCAAAACGATGGCCATGATTCTCGCGGGAGGCGCCGGCACCCGGCTCGACCCGCTCACGCGCGAACGAGCCAAGCCGGCGGTGCCCTTCGGCGGCCGCTACCGAATCATCGACTTCTGTCTCTCGAACTTCGTCAACTCTGAGATTTACCGCATCAAGGTGCTGACTCAGTACAAGTCAGACTCGCTCAACAACCACCTCTCGCGCAGCTGGCGAATGACGGCGTTTCTGGGCCACTACTGCGAGACGGTGCCGGCCCAGATGCGCACCGGCGGTGACTGGTACAAGGGCTCGGCCGACGCGATTTTTCAGAACCTGAACCTCATCACCGACGAGTCGCCCGACCACGTCTTCGTCTTCGGCGCCGACAACATCTACATGATGGACAACCGGCAGATGCTGCGCGCGCACATCGACTCGAACGCCGACTGCACGGTCGCGGTGTTGCCGGTGCCGATCGAAGAAGGCAGCCAGTTCGGCATTCTCGACGTCAGTGCGAGCGGCGAGGTGCTCTCGTTTCTCGAGAAGCCCAAGGTGCCACCGCCGATGCCGGGCGACCCGACGCGATGCCTGGCGTCGATGGGCAACTACATCTTCTCGACCGACACGTTGGTCAAAGAGGTCAGCGTCGACGCGAAAGACGAGGGCTCGGCGCACGACTTCGGCAAATCGATTCTCGCTAAGCTGCACGACCACGCGCGGGTCATGGCCTACGACTTCACCCAGAACGTGGTGCCCGGCCAGGGCGCACGTGAACGGGGGTACTGGCGCGACGTCGGCACGATGGACGCGTACTACCAAGCCAACATGGACCTGGTCGGTGTCGAGCCGATCTTCAACATGTACAACATGCGCTGGCCCATACACACCGCGAACTCGAACCTGCCGCCCGCGAAGTTCGTCTTCGCCGACTACGAGCACAACCGGGTCGGCCGCGCGACCGACTCGCTGGTGAGCGAAGGGTGCATCGTCTCGGGCTCGCTGGTCGACCACTCGGTGCTCTCGCAGAACGTGCGCATCAATTCGTTCTCGACCATTCGCGAGTCGATTCTGATGGAGGGCGTGGAGATCGGCCGTCACTGCGAAATTCGGCGAGCGATCATCGATAAAAACGTCACCATTCCTCCGGGCACGAAGATCGGCGTCGACCTCGAGGCCGACCGCAAGCGCTTCACGGTGACCGAGACCGGGCTCGTGGTGATACCAAAGGGCACCCGAGTCGGTTAAGCCGCTTGGCCGTGCGGCTCCAACGTGCGCTGGGTTTCACGCTGGGCCTGTGGGCGCTCGGCGTTCAGGTGCATGAGCTCTTCGCCACCGTAGGGGCCTGGAGCACCTTCGCGCTGGCCCTGGTGATCTTCGCCCGCGCCCCCGTGCACACCATCGAGTGGAGGCGCTGGTGGCCATTGGCGGCCATGCTCGTCTGGGCGCTCGTCGTGCCACTGCTCGCGGGCAAGCTGCCCAAGTGGAGCGGGCTGGCCCGGCTGTGTGACTGGCTGCTGCTGCCCGCGGCTGCGTATGCGGTCGCCACCGTGAGTGAGCGCGCGCTGCCACGAATCGGGCTGTTGGCCGGCGCGGTGTTGCTGCTCTCGTGCGCGGTCGCGGCGAGCCAATTCTTCGGAGTGTGGCCCCGCTCGTCAGCGCTCGAGTCGTTGACCTGGCTGCGGCTGCCCTTCGCGCGGATGGACGAGACGGTGCCCGGCCGGGTCGATCGCTTCATGGCCGGGGGGCTGCTGTTGCACCGGCTCAAGTTCGCCAACGTCGGAGCGGCCTTGAGCGTGCTCGCGGTCGCCGCGGCAGTTCGGCAGCCTCCCTACCGGCGGGTCTTTCTGGTTATCGCTGCGTTGGCGATACCCGGGGTGTTGATCTTCCCCCATGCGCGGGCGGCGGCGGTGGCGTTGCTCGCGGGCACTGTCGTCGCCGTGGTGACCGGTTCAGCCAATCGACGGCTGGCCTGGGGGGTGACCGCGGGCCTCGGCGTGCTGGTGGCGTTGATTCTCGTCGCGGTGCCCTCGGTGCGAGAGCGCTTCGCGACCGGGCTCTCGAGCGAGGGCGTGAATGAGCGCGAGATCATCACCCACAGCGGGCTCACCGCCGTCGAGCACCACCCGTTGACCGGAGAAGGCCTGGGCCGGTTCAAGCCGTCACTGTACGCGCCTCCCGACGCACCCGTCGCCGTGCTCGAGCATCAAGGCAAAGCGCACAACCAATTCGTCAGCCTCGCGGCGGAGGCCGGGCTCCCCGCGGCGGTGGCGTTGCTGGGCTTCTTGCTCGTGCTGGCCGTGACGGCGTGGCGAGGGCCGTGTGGCTCAGCCTTGCTCGCGGTGCTCACCGTCTTCGTGCTGCTGTGCCTGCTGCATGACCCGCTCTTTCACGCCGAGTCGTCGATGGCCTTCATGCTGACCATCGGTGGCGCGTTGGGTCTCATCGACCGGCGGCGGGCGGCACTTTCATCGACTGTTGACGCTCGAACGTCTTGAGCGTGGTGTCGATCTCGGCGTTGACCGCCTTGAGCATGTCTTGCTTCTCGCGAAAGGGCAGGAACGCGCTCTTGAACCCTGAGACCATCACCGTGGTGAGGTCTTCGAGCGAGAGCCCGAGCTCTTTGTGCGCGATCCAGTACTCCTGGGTCGCGGTGGTGTTGGTGATCAACCGGTTGTCGGTGTTGAGCGTCACCCGCAGGCCGTAGTCGAGATAAAATTTGAGCGGGTGCGACTTCATGTCGCTGACCGCGCGAGTCTGCACGTTCGACGACGGGCAGCACTCGAGGGGTATGCGGTGATCGTTGACGTAGTTGAGCAAATCACCGTCTTCGCGCAGGCGAACGCCGTGGCCGATGCGGTGGGCGCCCAAGCCGTGCAGCGCCTGGGAGATTGACTCCGGCCCGTACGCCTCACCCGCGTGCGCAGTGCAATTGACGTTGTTCTTCAAGATCAACTGAAAGGCCTCTTTGTGCTCCTTGGCGGGGAAGTTGGCCTCTGCGCCAGCGAGGTCGAAGCCCACCACGCCGCGATTCTTGTACGCCACGCAGAGCTCGGCCAGGCGAACGCTGGTCTGCGGGCTCATGTGGCGAATGCCGCAGAGAATCACGCCGTACTTGATGCGGGTCTCTTGTTTCGCCGCACGCAGGCCTTCGAGCACCGAGTCGACGATCGCGGTCAGCTTGAGCCCGCGCTGCTGGTGCAACACCGGGGCATAGCGAACCTCGAGGTAGCGAACGCTCTCACTCGCGGCGTCGAGGCCGAGCTCGTAGGCGGCGCGATACAACGCCTTCTCGGTCTGCAGCACCGAGCAGGTGACGTCGAAGGCGACCAGGTAGTCTTCGAGGTTCTTGCAGATTTCGCCCATGTGAATGTGCTTGGCGAGGCCCTTCTCGTCGGCCGCGGGCAACTTCACTTTTTGCTCTTCGGCCAGCTCGAGAATGGTCTTGAGCCGCATGCTGCCGTCGAGGTGGCAGTGCAAATCAGTCTTCGGCAACGCGCGGAGCAGCTCCTCGGTCACCTCGATCTTCGGTATCTCGAGCGACGGGGGCCCGGGCGGGTGCCAGGCGGTTGACGAAATACCAGCCGATGAAGGCGACGACTCGTCATCGTGAAACGATGTCATGGCGCACCGTATTCGGCGCTTCGCGCAGCAGCAACCTCATCGTTTGAACACGCTGCGTCAGGGGCAGGTCGCGGCCTTGACCGAGCCCAAGCCCGTGCCGGTGGTCGTGATGCTCGAGACCGTGCCATTCGAGTAGCCGATTGAAGCGCTTTGGTTTGGCGTTGAACCGCTGAAGCTCCGGGACCACGTCGATGGTCGGCCGCTCGAGTAGCCGAACGACTCCGAGACGTTCTCGGTTTTGCCGCTGAACGACCTCGACCACGTCGAGATCAACCCGCTGGAGAAGCCGAATGACTCCGAGACGTTTTCAGTCGCGCCGCTGTACGATCGCGTCCACGTTGAGAGCTTGCCGCTCGAGTACCCGAAGGTCTCCGAGACGTTCTGGGTTTTGCCACTGAACGACCGCGTCCAGGTCGAGATGTTGCCGCTCGAATAGCCGAATGACTCAGAGATGTTTTCAGTCGAGCCGGTGTACGAGCGCGACCAGGTCGAGAGGCGGCCGCTGGAGTAGCCGAATGACTCGCTCCACCCTTCGCCAGTGCTCGGCGAGTAGCTCATTGAAGACACGTGGCCATTCGAGTGATTCACGTTGAAGCTGCCAACCCCCGGGCTCACCTCTGCACGCAGCTCGAGGCAGGTGGCCCAGCGCTCCCGGAGCGACGCGCGGTCGGCAGCCCACGAGACGTTGACGGGCACGCAGATGCCGTAGGGAGTCGTGACGCCGAAGGAGACCACTGCTGCACTGGTCAGCGAGTCCAAATCGTCACAGCCGAGCACCCCAGTCCCGCCGCCCGTACCGCCGCCAGAGCCTCCCCCCGAGCCCCCGCCCGAGCCCCCGCCCGAGCCCGAAGAGGCGCGGCAAATGCCTGAGCCGCAGACCTGCGCGGAGGTGCAGGCCGAGCATGTGGCTCCACCGGTACCGCAGACGCTGTCAGAAGAGCCCGGCTCGCAGCGGTCTCCGGCGCAACAGCCACCGCAATTGGCCGCCGAGCAGGTGGTCACGGCGCTCGGGGCGCCGCTGCAGCCAATCAGGGTCAGCGCAACGGCGAGTGCGAGCGATTTCATCGCGCCGCCTTACACCAGATTCACCCCGCCTTCGCCTCGCGGTAATCGTCGAGGGCACAGGCCAGCTTCACCACCACCAGACCGCCGATCAAAAACGGCCAGATGCCGGGTATCGAGTTATCGAAGGCCGGAGAGACCTTGATCTCGGCCCCCTGCGCCAGGTTGCCGCCGATCAGCATCAACAACCCCACCGCGGGCCGCTTGCCGACGTACAGCGTGCCCCCGCCAAAGAGGAAGAAGTTGAGCACCGCAGCGACGATTGGGTTTTTCTTGGTCATGATATGCAATACTGCAAGTAGTCACTTGCACAAAACAAGTAAAGAGGTTGCTGATGCGGAGTTACGAGCAATTGTGTGGGCTTGCGCTGGCCCTCGATCGGGTCGGTGAGCGCTGGGCGCTGCTGGTGGTGCGTGAGCTGCTGGCCGGGCCGCGGCGATTCGCCGACTTGCTGGTCGGCATGCCCGGAGTGGCGACCAACACCCTCACCTCTCGACTCGAAGAGCTCGAGGCGGCCGGAGTCATCGCCCGCGGGTTCTTACCGCCTCCCGCGGCGAGCGCGGTCTACGAGCTGACCGTGCGCGGCCGAGCGCTGGAGCCCGTCGTGCTGGCCTTCGCGACCTGGGGCACCGCCGAGGTCAAGGCGGTGATGGCCGACCCGAAGCGCGCGCGCACGCTGGCACCGCTGCGAAGTACGTGGTTGGCGCTGGCGCTCAAGGCCCACTTCACGCCGCCGAATCGCAAGCTGTCAGGGCGGTTGCAGCTGGTTCTGCCGACCGGCGACTTGGGGCTGGTGGTTGGCCGTGCGGCGCTCGAGCTGGTGTACGGCGCGGTCTCGAGCCCCGACGTGCGCTTGGCCACGAATGAAAACGGAGTCATCGCGCTGGTGACTCACCAGATCACCCTCACCGCGGCCGTCGACACGGGCCTCGCCAAGCTCGAAGGCGACGCGGTGCTCGCCGAGCAGTTGCTGAGCTGTTTTCCAATTGGTGACCAGGCCGCCTCGGCAAACGACGTCAGTCCGAGTTGATCGAACGACCTCGAGGCGTGGTGACCCGCAGCGCGCCAGAACGAGCGCCACGGCTCATCGCGCCGATGATCGTCTCGCTAGCTCGGAGTCAAGAACCGGGCGACGACGGTCTTCACGCCGATCGCGTCGGCAAACCGAACCGTCAGCTTCGCGTTGGGGCCCTTGCCGTTGACGCTCAGCACCACTCCGCGGCCGAATTGCGAGTGCGAGACCCGCATGCCCTTGAGCTCTTCGTCGCCACCCGATTGGTGAAAGTCGGTCGACTGATCATAGGTGCGGTCGACCACCGGGCCACGGTCATCATCGAACGATCGACGCCGAATCAACGGCGCGTGCGCCATCGGAGCCACGTTCGGCATCACGTCTTGATCATCGCTGAACCCGAACAGCTCCTTGGGCACTTCGGCCAGAAACCGAGACGGCGCATTGAACCGCAGCTCACCGAACAGCGCCCGGCTCTGGGCCATTGAGCAGATCAACCGCCTGCGCGCTCGAGTGAAGCCGACGTAACAAAGCCGTCGCTCCTCGGCCATCTCCTCCTCTGACGCCTCGGGCTTGGTCGCGCGCCGATGGGGGAAAACCTCTTCCTCCATGCCGGTGAGAAACACGACGTCGAACTCGAGCCCCTTGGCCGCGTGCAGGGTCATCACCGAGACCCGGTTTTGCCCATTGCCGGTCGGGCCATCGGCCTCACCCACCAGGCTCACCTGCTCGAGAAACGCCTGCAACGGGGGCGCAAAGACCTCGAGCGAGGTCGAGTCGTCGACCGTGGTCACGGCGGGCTTGGGCACCTCGCCCTTGCGCATGACCGCCGCGAAAAGATCACCCTGCGGCGACGGCGGAGCCGCCTCCTCGGTCACCTCGGGCAGCGGAGGGTCGACCTTCACCTCTCCCTCGGCGGTCTGCACTCCCAGCCGCTCGGCCCGCTGGCGATCGAACTCCTGGGTTGCGGTGAGCAACTCGCGCAGGTTCTCAGCCCGGGTCATCGACTCTTCAGACCCCTCGGCCATGTGCGACATCACGAGGCCCGTCTCCGAGAGCATGTACTCAGCCGCTTTCGACGCGTCGGGGCTGCTCAGCATGAACTTCGACAATCGCTCGAGCAGTGAGCGAAACCCGACCAGCCGTTTCACCGCGCCCGAGTTCAGCGAGGCGACGCGGGTCGGCTCTTCAATCGCCTCGTACAAGCTGATGCCGTTCTCAGCCGCGTAGTCGCTCAAGCGCTCCACGGTGGTGTCTCCGATGCCGCGGGCCGGCACGTTGATCACTCGCAGCAAGTCAGCGTCAGAGCGCGGGTTCACCATCAACCGCAGGTAGCTCGCGGCATCGCGAATTTCGGCGCGGTCGTAGAAGCTTCGGCCCGAGACCAGCACGTACGGCACCCGGTTGAGCCTGAAGGTCTCCTCGATCACCCGGCTCTGCGCATTGGTGCGGTAAAACACCGCCATCTCGTCGTAGTCGCAGATGCCCTGGTGTCGCAGATCATGAATCTGCTGGGCCACTTGCTGCGCTTCACCCCGCTCGTCTCGCGCGACGATCAGGCCGAGATTTTCGCCGCGTGCCCGGGCGCTCCACAGCTTCTTGGGCATTCGGCGGCGGTTCATCGCGATCACTGCGTGGGCGGCCTCGAGCACGGTCTGATCAGACCTGTAATTCTGCTCGAGCTTGACCACCTGCGCGCCGGGGTACGCGGTGGGAAAACCCAAGATGTTATCGACGTCAGCGCCACGCCATCGGTAGATGCTCTGATCGTCGTCGCCGACCACCACCACGTTCGACCCCGGCGGAGGCGCCAGCAGCTTGAGCAGCTCATACTGTACCGGGTTGGTGTCTTGAAACTCGTCGACCAGCACGTGGCTGAAGCGGCGGTTGTAGTGAAGGCGAACCTCTTCGTTGGTGCGAAAGAGCTCGACCAACAGCAACAGCAAGTCGCCGAAGTCGACCGCGTTCGCCGCCCGCAGGAGCTTCTGGTACTGCCGGTATACCTTCTGCGCCGTCTGGGCCTTTGGGTCAGGTGACGGTATCGCCTGCTCGGGCAACCGGCCTGCATTCTTCTCAGCGTCAATGCGCGAGAGCATGTCGCGCGGAGTCACACTCGCGACATCGACCCCAGCCTCGCGAATCGCCCGGCGCACCAGCGACATTTGATCGCTGTCGTCGTAGATCAAGAACGAGCGGGTCAAGCCGATGTTCTCGGCTTCACGTCGTAAGATCATCGCCGACGCCGAGTGAAACGTGCTCACCGTCAGCCCACTCGCAGCGGGGCCCAGCAGCACCTCGAGGCGCTCGCGCATCTCCTTGGCGGCTTTGTTGGTGAAGGTGACCGCCAGAATCTTCCACGGGGGCACTTGGCGCTCTTGCACCAGAAACGCGATACGCCTCGTAATCACTCGGGTTTTGCCCGACCCGGCGCCGGCCAACACCAGCAGCGGGCCGCGCTCATGCAGCACGGCTTCGCGTTGAGGGGGGTTGAGATCGTCGAGTGACTCAGCCATTTCGCAGTGCTTCTACACGTTTTTCGCGCGAGGAGCCGTTGACCTCACTCATGCCCGAATGTGAGTTCGTCGAGACGTGCTCGTCCGCGATTCAACGCAGCCTCCACGGCTTTGCGCTCATCAGTTTTCATATCGCGCCTCGAGCGTGCTTGCGGAACGATTGCGCGATGCGATTCGAGCCCGCGGCCGTGAGGTGTTCGAAAAATACCTGAATCGTGTTCGCGACGATGTCGGGCTGCTCGAATTCAGGCTCTCCGCCCTGAACGACATGAAGCTCAGGGTTGCCAAGTGCAAAATACCCGTACCCATCTTCTACGGTGTGCACGAGGGGAAAGTGCCTGTCCCAGAAGTTGACGATGCCACGGAGCATCGCCGTTGCGCCGCCTGCCGCTTCGAGCGACTGAAGTTCCCACTCATTCCAAGCAAACGCGGAGTCGCTCAATTTGGAGAGGTCGAGTGCTGTGACAAACCATGCCTGACCATCGGCAGAAACCACGCTTCTCGTCTCTTCAAGAAACCTTACGTGCGATTCCGGGAGCCACCCGTACCGAGCACGAATTGCTGCTGGGAGCGCACAGCGCTCACCAAGCTCGACCGCCCACCCGGCAGCTGAGAGCGAATGAAGCGCTGTCGAATAGGCCTCGTTCATGGGCCCTCGCGCTCGGCTGCAGGAGTCACTTCAGCTCGCGGCGGGCGTCTCGACCACCGCCGGCCCATCGACCCGGTTGTTGAAGAACGTCTCGGGCTTCTCGAGCACCAGCGCCTCGCGCAGCACCTCATCGACGAAGTCGACCAGCACGATGCGAATCGCGGCTCGCACCTTCTTGGGCACCTCTTTGAGGTCTTTGCGGTTCTCGCGCGGCACCAGCACGGTCTTGATGCCCAACCGATGCGCGGCGAGCAGCTTCTCTTTCAAGCCACCGATCGGAGTCACCCGGCCACGCAACGTAATCTCACCCGTCATCGCCACGTCTTTGCGCACCGGTATCTTGGTGATCGCCGAGACCAGCGCGGTCGCCATGGTCACACCCGCTGACGGCCCATCTTTGGGAAACGAGCCGGGAAAGTGAATGTGCATGTCGTTTTCTTCGAAGAACTTGTCGGCGATGCCCAGCCGCTTGGCCTTCGAGCGCACGTAGGTCACCGCCGCTTGCGCCGACTCCTTCATCACCTCGCGCAGCACGCCGGTGATGATCAGCTTGCCCTTGCCAGGCATCGTGGTGGCCTCGGTGTGCAGCACCTCGCCGCCGTACTCCGTCCACGCGAGGCCGTTCACCATGCCGACCTGGTCATGCTGTTCGTTCTTGTCTTTGGGCACCTTCGCGATGCCCAAGAACTGCACGACCTTCTTCTTGTCGACCGAGATGGGGTGCTTGCCGTCTTTGATGATCTCCCGCGCGCACTTGCGAAACACGCCGGCCAGCTCACGCTCGAGGTTTCGAACGCCCGACTCGCGGGTGTACCGCCGAATCACCGTGCGCACCGCCAGCGAGGTCAGCTTCACCTCGTGCTCCGCCAACCCATTCGCCTCTTTCTGCTTGGGGATGAGGTACTTGCGCGCGATCGCCAGCTTCTCTTCTTCGGTGTAGCCGGCGATGCGAATGATCTCCATGCGATCTTGCAACGGCTGGGGGATGTTTTGCAACGAGTTCGCCGTGCAGATGAACATCACCTTCGACAGGTCGTAGTCCAAGTCGAGGTAGTGATCGTTGAAGGTGCTGTTCTGCTCGGGGTCGAGCACCTCGAGCAGCGCCGCCGAGGGGTCACCGCGAAAGTCTGACGACATCTTGTCGATCTCGTCGAACAGAAAGACCGGGTTGCTCGACTCGGCCTTCTTCAGCGACTGCACGATCTTGCCCGGCATCGCGCCGATGTAGGTGCGGCGGTGACCGCGAATCTCAGCCTCGTCGCGCACGCCGCCCAATGAGATGCGCACGAACTTTCGGGCCAGCGCCTTGGCGATGCTGCGACCCAGCGAGGTCTTGCCTACGCCCGGAGGCCCCACGAAGCACAGAATCGGCCCTTTGAGCTTGCCGACCAATTGCTGCACCGCGAGGTACTCCAAAATGCGCTCTTTGACCTTCTCGAGCCCGAAGTGATCATCGTCGAGCACCTTCTCGGCCTCCGAGATGTCGAGCTTGTCTTTCGTCTCTTCGCCCCAGGGCAGCGAGAGCACCCAGTCGATGTAGTTGCGCACGACGGTCGCCTCGGCGCTCATCGGGCCCATCATCTTGAGCTTCTTGATCTCCTTCTTGACCCGAGAGGCGGCCTCTTTGGTGAGCTTCTTCGCCTTCAGCTTGTCTTCGATCTCTTGAATCTCAGATTTGCCGCCGTCGTCTTTGTCGCCCAGCTCGCGCTGAATGGCCTGCATCTGCTCATTCAGGTAATATTCCTTCTGGGTGCGCTCCATCTGCTTCTTCACGCGCGACCGAATCTTCTTTTCGACTTTGAGAATCTCGATCTCGCCCTGCATCAGCTCGTAGATCTTCTCGAGCCGCTTCGCTGGCGACTCGGTCTCGAGCAGCGCCTGCTTGTCTGAGAGCTTGAGCGAGAGCTTCTCGGCCACCGTGTCAGCCAGGCGCGCAGGGTCTTCAATCGCTCCGACCTGCTGCTGCAACTCGGGTGGCACCCGTTTGTTCAATTCGACGAAGGCCTTGAAGGTGGTCTGAACCGAGCGCATCAACGCCTCGAGCTCGACCTTCTCTTCGCTCACCTCTTCGACCACCTCGTACTCACACACGAAGTGCGCGTCGTGGGGCACGAACTTGGTCAACCGCGCGCGTCGAAGGCCTTCAACCAGCACCTTCACCGTGCCATCGGGCAGTGGCAGCAGCTGAACCACCTGGCCCAGCGTGGCGAAGTGAAACACTTCTTCAGGCGAGGGGTCGTTGGTCTTGGCCTTCTTCTGGGCCGACAACAAGATGTACGCCTTGCCGTCGGGGCCCTTCTTCGCCATCGCCTCTTTCAGCGCGGCGATCGACTTGTCGCGGCCGACATACAGCGGGCGCACTTCGTGGGGAAAGAGCACGATGTCGCGCAGCGGCAACAGCGGCAGGGCCTTCTTCTCGTCGCGGCTAAAAAAAGACATTCAGACCTCGTTGTACTTCACAGCGGCCGGCAGTTCGACCATTCGCCTTCACTTCACGGCGCCTTCGACCGCACGCCCAATTGCTGAAACAAGAACACATCTTCATCGACGGCCGCCTCGATGGTCTTGCTGACCTGGTCTGCCCCGCCGTGGCCGGCCGCCACTTCGATGCGCAGCCATGCTGTACCGCGCCCGGGGCTGGCTTGCTGCATTCTGGCGACGAACTTTCGGGCGTGCATCGGGTCGACCCGGTCGTCGTGATCTGACGACATCATCAACAACGGCGGGTACGACGCCCCATCTTTCACGTGGTGGTAGGGCGAATACGCCTCAAGCACCTTGAATTGCTCGGCATTCTCGGCATTGCCATACTCTGATGACCACGTCATGCCCGAGCCGAACTGGTGGTAGCGCACCATGTCGAGCAGGGGCACACCACAGATCACAGCACCATAGAGCTCGGGGTGTTGGGTGATCGCGGCGCCCACCAGCAGCCCCCCGTTCGAGCGCCCCGAGATGGCCAGCCGCTTGGGCTGCGTGTACTTCGCAGCCACGAGGTACTGGGCGGCCGCGGCGAAGTCGTCGAACACGTTTTGCTTGTTGGCCAACATGCCGCCCTCATGCCAGCGCTTGCCGTACTCGCCGCCGCCCCGCAGGTTCGCCAGTGCGAAGACGCCGCCTGCTTCGAGCCAGGGGTAAATGAACGCGGTGAAGCTGCTGTGCATGGCGAGGTTGAAGCCGCCGTACCCCGTGAGCAGCACCGGGTTGTTGCCGTCGAGCTTCAGGTCTTTCGCGCCCACCACGAACATGGTGACCGGCGTGCCGTCTTTCGACGGGTAGGTGAGCTGCTTCACCTCGTATTTCGAGGCGTCGATGGGCAGCTCGACCTTCGCCCAGACCGAGGTCTTGCCTGAGCGCACCTCGGTCTTGAGCACCGAAGGCGGGTCGACGAACGAGCTGAAAGCGAAAAACACCTCGTCGTCGTCTTGCTGCCCCGAGACTGACGACGTGCTGCCCAGGCCAGGCAGCTCGATCTCTCGAATTTTTTTGCCATCGAGCGAAAACAGCTCGAGGTGAGAGACCGCTTTCTTGAGCGAGGCCACCACCAGCTGCCCGCCAACGATGCCGAACGACGTGCGCGAGGCCTCGGGGTCTTCGGCCAGCAGCAGCTTCCAATTGGCGCGCTGGGGCTTGGCGGGGTCGATGACGAAGAGCTGTTGGTTGGGAGCCCCCTCATTGGTCATCACATAAAAGCGACCCTTGAACGCCTCGAACCCGTAGGTCGAGTCACGGCTCTCGATCAGCGGGGTGAACGCTTTGTCTTTGCCGACGCGCTTGAACCAAGTGCTGTTCGCCGTCCACCCGTGAGAAATGGTGATGAACAAGAACTGCCCATCGCGAGAGAGCTCGCCTGCGATGAACTCCTGGGCGCTGCCGGTCTTGCCGTGCAGCACAACATCTTTGGCGGGGTCTTGGCCTAGCACGTGCTGGCGTACCTCGGCGTACCCAGGCCGCTCAGCGACGGGTATGGCGGGGTCGGTGGGCAGCCAGGTGTAGATGAAGCTCTTCGAGTCGGGAGCCCACGAGGGCGAGGCGTACTTGCCGCCGGGTATCACGTCGATCTCGCTGCGCTTGCCGCTTTCGACGTCGATGACCATCAGCGTCGCCTCGTCGGCGTTGTTCGGCTTCTGCCCGAACGCGACCTTCTTCCCATCCCACGAGGGTGACCAGGTGCCCAGAGACACGGTGTTGTCGGCCGACCAGGTGTTCGGGTCGAACAGCACGTGCTCTTCGCCCTTCTCGCCCTGCCGCCAGACGACGATCTCCTTGTCCTGCTCCTTGCGTTGCCGGGTGTAGAACAAGCGGCCGCCGAACTTGTGGGGCACGCCCACCTCATCGATCGCGAAGAGCTCGGTGAAGCGCTTCTTGAGCGCCTCGCGGCCCGGCAAAGCGTTGAGGTGCTCGCGCGCAAAGGCGTCTTGCGCCTTCATCCACGCTTGTACTTCGGGGGCCTTCTCGTCTTCGAGCCACCGAAAGGGGTCGGCGACCGAGACCCCGTGAAGGCTCTCGTGAATCACCTGCGTTCGTGACGCAGGCGGGCGCTTTGGCTCAGTTGGGATCATGGCGTTCGGAGTGGCGGCTTCGGCCGCGGCCGCATCGAAGGCCTTCATGCGACGATCGGCGTCTCTTCGCTCGGCATCGGAGTTTGAAGCGCAAGCGACGAAGCCCATCAACATCAGCGAGGTTCGGAGGTTCACCGACCCTCCTGTAGTGGCGCCGATGCCCGACGTCGAGCGACTTCGTGTCGCAAAAAAACAGAGCTAGGCGGCGCTCTCGGTCGACTTCGGCTTTTCGTCGCTGGTGTAGAGCTCGACCGGGCGCTTCTTGAGCAGCACGGCCTCCTCGTTGATCACGATTTCTTTCGCGGTCTTCTTCGAGGGCACCTCGTACATGATCTCGAGCATCACGCTCTCGAGAATGGCCCGGAGGCCACGCGCGCCCGTCTTGCGCCGAATGGCTTCTTGCGAGATGGCCTTGAGCGCGCCCTCGGTGAACTTGAGGGTCACGTTGTCGAGGTCGAGCAGCTTCTTGTACTGCTTGGTCAGCGCGTTGCGCGGCTTGACCAAGATGTCGATCAACGCCGGCTCGTCGAGCTCTTCGAGCGCGGTCACCACCGGCAAGCGCCCAATGAACTCGGGGATCATGCCGAACTTGAGCAGGTCGCCAGGCTCGACGTGGTGCAACAGCTCAGAGAGCGAGCGCTCTTTCTTGCTCTTCACATCAGCACCGAAGCCCATCGAGCGGCCGCCGAGGCGCCGGTCGATGATCTGATCGAGCCCGCCAAAGGCCCCGCCGCAGATTAACAAGATGTTGGTGGTGTCGACCTGCAGAAACTCTTGCTGGGGGTGCTTGCGGCCGCCCTTCGGGGGCACGTTCGCGACGGTGCCTTCGATGATCTTCAGCAGCGCCTGCTGCACGCCCTCGCCGCTCACGTCGCGGGTGATGCTGGGGTTCTCAGACTTGCGTGCGATCTTGTCGATCTCGTCGATGTAGACGATGCCTCGCTGGGCCCGCTCGATGTCGTGATCAGCGGCCTGCAGCAGGTTGACGATGATGTTCTCGACATCTTCGCCCACGTACCCGGCCTCGGTGAGGCAGGTGGCGTCGGCGATGGTGAAGGGCACGTTGAGAATGCGGGCCAGGGTCTGCGCCAGCAGCGTCTTGCCCGAGCCGGTGGGGCCCAGCAGCAAGATGTTCGACTTCTGAAGCTCGACGTCCTCCATCGCGACTTTTGATTCGATGCGCTTGTAGTGGTTGTGCACCGCGACCGAGAGCACCTTCTTGGCGCGCTCTTGGCCGATCACATACTCATCGAGAATGTTCTTGATCTCACTGGGCCGGGGGATGCGCAGCTTCGTGTCTTTGGTCTCTTCGCGATCGATCTCTTCAGCGATGATGTCGTTGCACAGCCCGATGCACTCGTCGCAGATGTAGACCGTCGGCCCGGCAATCAGCTTCTTGACCTCTTTTTGCGATTTGCCGCAGAAGGAGCAACACAGCGTCTGGTTGCCCCCTCCGTCTCGCCCGACGTTCTTCGTAGCCATTATGGGTAAACCCTAATCAGGCGAGCGCGAATTCGCGAGTCTTCGCGACCTACTTCTTGTCAGCGGCAGTGGGCGGAGCGCTCTTCTTCTGCGTGACCACCTCATCGATGAGCCCGTACTGCTTGGCCTCGCTGGCGCCCATGAAGAAGTCGCGGTCGCAGTCTTTCTCGATGCGCTCGTAGGTGTGGCCAGAATGCTTGCTCAAGATGTCGTACAGCGCCTTGCGCAAGCGCAACATCTCAGCGACCTGAATTTCCATGTCTTTCGACTGGCCCTGGGCGCCGCCCAATGGCTGGTGAATCATGATTCGGGCGTTGGGCAACGCGAACCGCTTGCCCTTCGCACCGGCGGCCATCAACACCGCGCCCATCGAGGCCGCTTGCCCGATGCAAATGGTCGAAACCTGCGGCTTGACGTACTGAATGGTGTCGTAAATCGCCAAGCCGGCGGTGACCGAGCCGCCGGGTGAGTTGACGTAGATGTTGATGTCCTTGTCGGGGTCCTCCGACTCCAAAAAGAGCAGCTGCGCGATGACGATGTTCGCCACGTCGTCGTCGATTGCGGTGCCCAACATGATGATGCGGTCTTTGAGAAGACGGCTGTAGATGTCGTACGACCGCTCGCCACGGTGGGTCTGCTCGACGACGTACGGCACTGGCATGTAGGGCATGGTGCTCTCCTTGGTTGAAAATCAGTACTTCGCGTGCTGTTTGATCAGCGCGACGACCTTGGCTTCGACCGCTCGGTTCTTGAGCACCGCCAACGACTCGGAGTCTCGAAACTGCTTCTGCACGGCCGCCAGCGGCATGCCGGCATCGTCAGCCATTTCTTGCATCTGCGCCACCACGTCTTCGTCTGACGCGGTCATGTTCTCTTGCTTGGCGATGGCCTCGGTCAGCAGCGCGCCGCGCACGTCGACCTCGGCCCGCGGGCGCATGTCGTCGCGCAACGAGTCCCAATTCAGGTTGAGCATTCGCGGGTCGATGCCCTGACGCGAGAGGTTGCGGAGCGCCCCCTCGAGCATCGAATCGACCGCGCGCTCGATCATCGCCTTGGGCAGCTCGAACGCGTTCTTCTCGATCAGCGCTTTGTAGATGTTCTCTCGCTCGTCGCGCCAGGCAGTGGCCTTGGCGGCGCGCTCGAGGTCTGAGCGGGTCTTGGTGGTGAGCTCGTCGATGGTCTTGGCGCCCATGGTGACCGCGAACGCATCATCGAGCGCCGGAGTCTTCTTGGCCTTGATCGCCTTCACCGTCGCCACGAACTTGGCGGTCTTGCCCTTCACTTCTTCGACCCGGTAGTCAGCGGGAAACGCGTAGTCGAACTCTTTCTTCTCTGAGACCTTGCCGCCCTCGAGCTGCGGCAGGTTGCCCTCGACGAGCTGGCCTTCGATGACCTCGACGGTCACGTCACGGCCGGTGTTGCCGGTGAAGACCGCGCCGTCGATGGTGGCGTCGAAGTCGATGACCGCGAGGTCACCCTTGGCGACCACGGTGCGATCGGTGACGTCTTCGGTGGTGACCCGCGACTGGGCCATGCGGTTGATCTGCTCTTTGACCTTCTCGTCGCTGACGGCGGTCTCGAACTTGGTGAGCTTCACGCCCTTGTAGTCTTTGGCCGAGACCACGGGCCGCACTTCGACGTTGGCGGTGAAGGCGAAGGGTTGGCTTGCGACCAGCTTGCCGCCCGACAGGTGCGGGTCGCTGACGGCGTCGACCTTGTTCTCTTTGACGGCCTCGACGAAGGCGTTGAGCTGAACCCGGCGAACCACGTCGGCCTCGACGTCGCTGCGGTACTTCTGCTCGAGAATGCGGCGGGGGATCTTGCCGGGCCGAAAGCCGGGCAACTTCACCTGAAGGCTCAGCTGCGTGTAGGCCTGGGTCAGCTCTTTTTCGACCACCGCTGGCTCGACTTCGATCGACAACCGCTTTTCGATCGGCGACACATCTTCGACCTGAACCTTCATACTGCCTCGCTTGGGTAAAGTGACGGAGTGCGAGGCTCTACGAGAGCCCCCTGCACCGGTCAACGATTCACTTGGCGGGGCTTCATGCATGTGCCCCGTACTCTACGCGCAGGGTCTGACATCACATCAGGTGATCGGCCAGGCGACCTTCGACAAAGCTCACCCACTCAGGCGTTCGCGAATAGCGCGAAGCTCAGCCTCGACGAGCTTGTCTTTGGCCCGCCCGACGTGGCTCTTGATTGCGATCAAGTCATCGAGCGAGATGACCTTACAGCGCCGACCGAACAACGACATCTCGACCGCTCGGCTCACGACGTTCGAGTAGTCGCCCACCGGAGGCACGCTCCCCAAGACGTCGAGAACGCCAAGGTCGGTCTGCAGATAGAGATTTTTGAAGGCGGCAAGATCGTCGGGAGCCCGCTGCACCAGGGGCTTGCCGATGGTTTGATAAAACCGCGGCGCCAGTGGCTGGACCACCGCCATCAACCTTTGAATGTTCTCAACGGTAAATGGAGCGACGATGTCGATGTCTTTCGTGAATTGCTCGGAGCCATGCGCGACTGCTGCGATGCCCCCGACGACGACCAACTCGACGCCCGCGTCGACGAGCCGCCCAAGCAGCTCAGGCGTGTTCTGTCGCGGCCGATCTGAGGAGCTCATAGGTCTGAGTCATTTCGTGCAGTTGCAGTAACCGCTCGTGCGGAGTGAGCGAGAGGTTGTACTCGAGGCGCCCCACGTCGATGCCCATCTCGATCGCCGCGTCCCATGCGGGGCCGTAGCTCGGGTAGGTGCGCCGCAGCACCTCACGAACGTCAAGGCGATCGCAGTCTTGGGGGTTTCGAGGGTCCATCCTCGAGGGAGCTTACTTCTTGCGTCGCGGCAGCGTGAAGAAGAAGTGAGACCCCTGGTTGGGCTTGCTGTCGCACCAGATGGTGCCGCCGTGCAGCTCGACGAAGCCCTTGGCGATGGCGAGGCCCAGACCGGTGCCTTCGACCGTCGTGCCGGGCGCACGCCAATACCGGTCGAACAGATACTCGAACCGTTCAGGAGGGATACCCGGGCCGGCATCGGTGACCTCGAAGGTACACGCGTCTGCGGTGGCCGAGGTTCGCACGGTGACCGCTGAGCCAGGAGGGCTGAACTTGATCGCGTTGCTCAGCAGGTTGGCCAGCACTCGCAGCACGCGGCCGCGGTCGCACGTGACGGGGCCATCGACCGACGGCGCCTTGGTCACGCGAACGTTCACGGCCTCAGCCAGTGGGGCCGCCATCTCCAACGCTTCGCGAACCAGATCGGCCGTTTGTTCTTCGTGCAGCTCGAGCTGGGTCGCGCCGGCGCGCAGTCGGCCGGCCTCGAGCAGATCATCGATGAGCTTGTTCATCGTGGCGCTGGCGCGATGAATGCGACTCACCGACTTGAGCAGCTCTGGCTTCTTCTCATTCAGGTCATTTGCCGCGAGCTGAGCCGAGAGGTGCGCCGCGCTGCCGTGCACGACGCTCAGTGGGTTCTTGAGGTCATGCGAGACGAAGGCGAGCACTTCATCTCGGCCCTCTTTGGCCTGCTCGGTGACCCGCAGCGCTTCATTGACCTGCGCCAAGCTGCTGTTCATGAACTCGACGGCGGCATCGGCGATGGCCAGGTGAATGAACCTGTCGAGCGGGCTGCACTCTTCGAGCGTCAGCTGGTGACCGCCGGCTTGGGCGATGTCGAGAATCACTTTTCGAAAGAGCGCGTACTCGAGAATGACGCTCTTGAGGTCGTACCCCACGTACCACCGTTGCTCACCGTGCTCCTTCGCGGCCCTCGAGGCGCGAACCTCTTCGGCGATGCCCGCCTTGAGCACCTCGACCATCTCTTTCAGGTAGAGGTGGAGGTGGTCGACGGCCTCTTCATGCGTCAACGGCCGCGGCGGGAGCACATGCGAGCGCGTTTCACGCACGAACTGCTCAACGATGCGCGTGGCGTTCTGCTCGATGAGCTCGTGCAGCGATTTCCGCATGGGGTGGTTGTCATATACGCGATGGGCACCGCTGTCGTCAGGCGTCGTTGCTTGCCCCGAACGAGCAGGCGCGCAAAAGCCGCGGCACCCGTGATGGTGCCGCGGCCAGCCACTTCGGTGCTTTTTCAGCTGACCGGTTCAGAGGTCGGCGCGGCCTTCTTCTTCTTCTTGGCCGCCTGCATCGCCTTGTTCACATCGGCGAAAATCGTGCGGTAGTGCTCGGAGCCTTCGACGAGGTCGGCATAGCGAATGGCGGCCTTCAAGTTCGCCAACGCGCGGCGCCACTGGGCAGGCAGCGTCAGGTTGCGAGCCTTGACCGCCTCGGAGCGCTCTTGAACGCAGCGTTCGTGCGCGGTCGACGCCTTGCTCATCTGGTCGGCTGCGCGTTCGACCTTGGCGGCAAGGCGCTTCGACTCGGCCCCGGTGTCGGGGTGAGCGATCACCGCGGCGCCGAGGGCGGTCAGGGTTCTCGATTCGACGAGAACGCCCTGGTTCACCAACTTCGAGGGGGCCATCGCGCCGAAGACCTTGAACGGGTTGGCTCGATTGAACCCCTCACCGGCCAACGCCTGTGCAAGCTCGAGGGTCGCTCGATCTTGCTCTGCGTCTGCCGCCGCGACCGCCTGACTTGCCGCGTGCACCGCGAGCTCCGCGTCGTCGACCAGACGATCGGCTGCCTCGAGGGCTTGGTGGGCTTTCAAGAAAGGCGGTAACGCCACCTTGATGAGCTTCGACGTCAACGCCTGCAACGGAGCGAGGATCATTCGCCCCATCATCAACAACACTCCAACACTGATACTCATATGAACTCCTCCTTCGACTACGGGTGAGCCCCGCAGACGGCACCCGTGGAGGGATATTCACGACATTGAACGACGAGTGAACCCGAGCCGAATCAGCAGGTTGCGGCTGGAACCTGAGGGGTTTCGGCTTTCGAAGGCTTCAAATGGGCAAACGCCCAGGGGTTCGGGCGACCAACCGCGGTTGAAGTCTCTGGGCACAGGGGGTTTGGGCCATCAACCGCGGTTGGAGCCTCTGGGACGAGGGGGTTTTCGCGTTTTGCCGGGCACAGGCTCGCTCGCCCTGGCGTGGGCTTCGAGCAATGCGGGCTTGAGTTGGGCCAGGGTGACCTTGCCGAGCAAGCAGCGGGTCGCGCCCTGGTCACCCCACTTGTTGTCGAGCTTCTCGAAGGCCGGCGAAGAGCGCACCAGCACCGCTTGCTGTTCTGGCAACAGCATCAAGTTCACATCGAGGCCGTCGGCCGACAGGGTCGCGAAGGTGCGCCGCGGCGTGCGAAAGGCGGTGCGGTCGAAGTGAGGCCGCTCTTCGGTCAGCGGCAATGACAAGGCGAGCTTTCGAAACGCAGCGGCGTTCATGGCCGAGCTCGTCTCGTGCGATGCCCATTTGGTTTCACGCGGGAGCGTTCACTGATCAGCGCCGACGGCCGCAATGAAAAGTCGGCGCTGACCATTCGCCATGCGCCATACGGTAGCGTTGCTCGCATCAAGTACGACCCCCAGCCCTCGAAGCCCTTTGCGAGCGGTGTCTTTTCGCCGTCGTCTTTGCGCATCACGGCGCGCCATCTCGAAACATCGACGATTTCTTTCGTTTTGACCTGCCACCCGAGCTCGAGCACAGGCGCCCAGAGATCGCTCAGGGGGTCATGGCGGGCGAGCGTTGCGATGTGGAGTTGCCCCTGTTCACTGACGACCTCTCGCGTGGCGACATGGGCGAAGGCACTGTTTCGTTCAATCGTCTCGACCGTCTGGGCGTCGAGCCCCAGCAGAGCGGCGAGCGCCCAAAAGTCGTGATCACCCCGCTCGAGGCGTTGGGCACATCGAACGGCCCATGGCTCGGGGTTCTTTCTCCACCGCTTCCAAAACGGCTCGATGGCATTGCGCAGCTTCGAGACCTCATGAAGCGCGCCAACGACGTTGATCTGCGCATCAAGCGCATCAGGCGACGCTCTCGCCGCGATGGCCGCCGCATGCAACGCGAAGTGACCATCACGGTGCGCCCGAGCGGCGAGCGTCTCGAGCTTTGGGTCTGGCGTGAAGGGTATGGTGGGGCTGGTCTCACTCATGATGGGCGGGAAGGGACTCGAACCCTTACTCCTTGCGGAACGGGATTCTAAGCCCCGCGCGGCTACCAATTACGCCACCCGCCCCTGCGCCAGGCTCAAATCAGTCTTCTCGGGTCAGTGCAACGCCTGCACTGTCGCGGCTTCGGCCCGCGTGAGCAGTTGCTCGGAGGCGGCGATCAGCGCCGAGACCTGGCCGGGGGGGAGCTCGGGGCTGGCGAGAATCGCCTGACCCTTCTGGTTGAACATCGCGCCTGAGTGCTGCTCGAGCTTCGAAGAGACCAGAACCGGGGCGATTCGCGCCGCATACTGATCGGTGCTGATCATCACCAGGCCAATCAGCCCTTCGACCAACCGGTGTTTGAAGCTGCCTTCGCCGCCAAGCGCGTTGCTGCGAATGTTCGACTTGATCAGCCCAGGGTTGAGACCGAAGAAGTTGGCGTTCGGGTAGCGCGCCACCGAATCGAGGACCAAGGCTTCGTTGCCGGCCACCGTGTACATGTGGGTCGCCATCGACTCGTAGACCTTCTCGGAGTTCAGGTCTTCGGGGTTGCCCTTCTGCCCGGTGCCGGGGAAGCCCATCACGAACACGCGTGGCTTTGGTGCCGAGGCCGGGCGGCCCTGCCCTAAGCGCGCTCCGAGCTCGCGCACGATGGTGAGCCGGCTCAGGTAGCTCACCGCGAGGTCGCGCTCGAGGCCTTCGGCCGTCACTTCGCGCTTGGGCGCCGCGATGATGCCCGAGGTGAGTATCAGCAAGTCGAGCTCTTCGGCCGGGAGCGCTTTCGCCACCCGCCGCGCCTCGCGCATCAAGCTCAGGTCGGCCTTGACGAACACCAGCCCGGCCATGTTCTGGTCGCGAAAGGTCTGGCCGACGACGGTGACCTGTGCGCCGCGCCGCTCGAGCACCTGAGCGAACGCCCGCCCGATGCCTCCGGTGCCGCCGACGATCGCCACCTTCTTGCCAGTCAGCTCGAGACTGTCGACGGCAGCCCCTTCGACCTTCAGGTCACTGCGCGGCACTCCAGAAAATGACTTCATCTGATCTCCATCCTCCCCCTCGCACTGCCATCGAGGGGCGTGTCAGTCGTGGTGCACCAGCGAATCGAGAAAGTTTTCGAGCACCATCGTGGTGCCGGCAGTCTCTTCAATGTACGGAAAGTGCCCTGAGCGCTCCATCGCAATGAATTTGCCGGCCGGCACCGTCGCCGCGAAGACCTGGCCGTTGTCGAGGCTCAGCTCGCTGTCGGCCGCTCCGTCGAGCACCAGCACCGGCATCGTCAGCTTGCCCGCGAGCTTGAAGGCGTCGAAAGCGAAGAAGCCGTGGCTCACCAACCCGTCCCACAGCTCGCCGGCCATCAACCCTTTGCCGCCGAGCTCGTCGTTGAGCTGGTCTTGCATCGCCTTGAACAAGAGGAAGTTCGAGGGCTCGTAGAACATGCGGTTGGGCGAGCTGTGCATGGCGTTGTTGGCGGCCTCGAAGCGCTCGGGCAGACCCTTGCCTGACTTGGCGATGGCGCGCAGCTTCTCGGCCTCAGCGGGGCTCGCGCCGAGCAGCTTCTTCGCCAGGTTCACCTCGAGGTCTCGCGGGCTCAACAGCGGCGTGCAGAGCACCACCGCCTTGGTCGCCTCCCGGTGCCGCAGCGCAAACTGCACCGCCGTAGCCGCCCCATTCGAATGCCCGAAGACCGCCCACGAGGCGATGCCCAGCTGCTTTCGAATGGCCTCGTCATCGTCGGCGAACTGCTCGAAGGAGTACCCCGTGAGGGCCTTGGGCCGCTCCGAGCGCCCGGCGCCGCGGTAGTCGGTGTAGATGACCGGCCGTGAGAGGGCGAGCAGTGGCCCGATGGTGCGCTCGAAGGGCCGCGCGGTCTCTCCGGGGCCTCCGTGAATGATCAGAATCGGCAGGCCGGGTTGGGCCGCGCCCTCGACCCGGTACCAGATCTTCACGCCGCCACTGACGACGAAGCCTTCGCCATCGTGCAACGCCGTACCGCCATCAGCGGCCTGGGTCAGTGTTGCGAGCAGCGCGAACAGCAGCATGGAGCCCTTCGAAACACGAAAGGCCGGCGCTCTCTCGAGACACCGGCCCCTCGCAATGAAAGCGGTCGGAATCGAACCGACAACCTATGGATTAAGAGTCCATTGCTCTGCCAATTGAGCTACGCTTCCCAATCGTCTGGCGGGCGGGCCTATAAAGCTCCGTCGCCTTACCTGTCAAACCCTTATTTCTTCACCTTCACCGGCTTCGGAGCCGGAAGCGGCGTGACTTCGGGCGCTTGGCGCACCAACAGCCACACGCCCACTCCGAAAAGAACCATCACGATGTACTGCGCCGGCGTGAGCCCCGCGTAGCGACGGTCGACGAAGCCCAGGTCTGACGCGCGCAAGAAGTCTAAGAAGAAACGGCTCGCCGAGTAGGTCACCGCCAGCGTGCCCATCAGACGGCCCTGGCGAGGGCGGTAACGCGCCAAGAAGTAGAGCAGCGCGGTGATCGCCGTCAAAACGAACATGTCGTAGAGGCCCAGGTCGTGCCGCGGGCCTCCATACATGCGCACGGGGAAATCGACGGCCAGGGGGAAGTCGGTGCGCACGCCGGGGTGGTCGTGCACGAGGAAGCAGCCGATGCGGGCGACGGCCCAGCCTGGCGTGGCCCCGAGCGCGAGCGCGTCGATGTAGCGCGAGAATGGCGTCTTGATGCGGTGAAAGTAGATGCCGATGCCGATGAGCGAGCCCAGCACGCCGCCCATTGACGAGAGGCCGTCCCAGAAGCGCAGGGGGAGGCTCCAGTCGTTGACGAGGAGCTCGGGGTGGTAGGCGAAGATGTGCATGAAGTGCCCGCCGTACAGGCCGAACATCACCGCCCAAGTCACCAAGCCGCGCGCGGGCTCGTCGTCGCCAGGCCAGTACTTGCGTGCCGCACGGGCAGCCAGCGTGGCGCCGGTCATGACGCCCGCGGCCGAGAGCACGCCGAAAATGTCGATCTTCTGCCCGAGGGGCAGCTCAAGCCGGGGCAGTTCGAAAAACGGGATCATCTTGTGCGCCCAGAGGGATTCGAACCCCCGACCCTTGGCTTCGAAGGCCAATGCTCTATCCAGCTGAGCTATGGACGCTCGTGCTCGTACAGCGTGGGCGGTCTACCGGGATCGAACCGGTAACCTCAGGAGTCACAGTCCTGCGCTCTAACCAGTTGAGCTAAGACCGCCGTATTCAGTTGTTTTCGTTTCACGACGCGCGCGTCACTAGACGACGACGTGCGTCACGTCAAACGATCACTTCAGCGCCCCCGGCGGGACTCGAACCCACGACCCTCGGCTTAGAAGGCCGATGCTCTATCCAGCTGAGCTACGGGAGCGTGCCGCGCTGCGTACTGATTCACTTGTCACGTGTCGGGGCGGCCGGATTCGAACCGACGACCTTCTGCGCCCAAGGCAGACGCGCTACCAGACTGCGCTACGCCCCGATGGGTGCGGCGTTTTGAACCACAATGCCCTGACGTGCAAGGCCGCAGACGCCTGACCGGGTCGATTGATGACTCACCCGTTGCGAACACGCCCGGCTCGGAGCATCGTGCTCAGTGGAAACCCGACCTCTTGAGCACTCGACTGCGATTCGCCGCTGCCATGCTGGCCGCGCTTGGTGTGCTGGCAGGTTGCCCGGCGGTGAAGCCCCCCGCTGACCCCGTCGATGCTGGCACAGACCCGCGAGTGGTGACCGAGTGCAACGCGGCGTCGAGCGAAGTGCCGATGCGACTTTTGACGCGGGCTGAATACGACAACACCTTGCGCGACGTGCTGGGTGACACCTCGCAGCCGGCCCGTGATTTCCCCCGCGAGCCGCTCGCCGAGGGGTGGGACAACGACGGCAACTTGAACAAGGTCACCGATGAGTCGGTCACCCGCTATCTCGAGGCGGCCGAGGCGGTTTCGACTGCCGCCGTCGCCACTCGCTCGAGCCAGCTTTATCAATGTGCGACCAAAGACTCCGCCTGCGGAGCCTCGTTCGTCATCACCGTTGGCCGCCGCTTGTTTCGCCGCACGTTGACCCAAGAAGAGGTCAGCTCGCTGGTCACGTTCTTCAACCGCACGCTGGCATCGAACGACTTCGACACCGCCATGACGTGGACGTTGCAGGTGATGCTGCAGTCACCGCAGTTCTTGTATCGGTTCGAAGAGGGGCAGCCGCCCAAGTCGACTGACTGGCGAACTCCGCTGTTGGGGCCTGAGCTTGCGACCCGGCTGTCGTATTTGATCTGGGCCTCGGCGCCCGACGACGAGCTGCTGACCGTGGCCGAAGCGGGCATGTTGGCCGACCCCGACGTGCTGCAGGCGCAGGCGAAGCGAATGCTCGCCGACCCGAAGGCGATCGATGGCAAGGGCCGCTTCTTCAATCTGTGGCTGCGCCTCGATGACATCTCGGGGCTCGAGAAATCGACCGCGGCGTACCCTCAATTTTCGCCCGCGCTCGCGCAGGCCTGGCGCAGCTCAATCGGTCTGTTCATCGAAGATGTGCTCGCCCATGACGGCACGTTGCCCGCGCTGCTCACCTCGAACGCCCTGTTCGTGAACGACACGATGTCGATGTACGCGCCGTCGAGCTCGGGGGCGATGTTCACCAAGGTGATGATGCCGATCGAACAGCGCAGCGGGCTCTTGACCCAGCCGGGGTTTCTCGCCCGCCTGGGAGCGCCTGATCAGTCATCACCGATTCGCCGTGGCGTGTTCGTGCTCGACAAGTTGTTGTGCCAGACACCTCCGCCGCCTCCACCGAGCGTGAACACCACCCCGCCCGCTCCGAACACCGGTACGACCACTCGCGAGCGATTCGCGCAGCACACCAAAGAGACCTCGTGCAAAGGCTGCCACGGGTTCATCGACCCAATCGGCTTCGGCTTCGAGCACTTCGACGGCATCGGCGCGTTTCGCGAGACTGACAACGGCAAGGCGGTCGACGCCACGGGCTCGATTGTCTACGCGAGCGAAGCAGCGTTGCCCGGGCCGTTCGACGGCGCGACCCAGCTGATGGCCAAGCTCGCCAAGAGCACCCAGGTGCATGACTGCGTCTCGAAAGAGTGGCTGCGCTTCGCGATGGGCCGCGGCCTGGGCGACGGCGATGCCTGCAGCGTGCAGCAGGTGCAGACGCAGTTCGTGAAGGCGGGCGGCAACTTCGATGCGCTGCTGCTGTCGATCGTCGGCTCCGATTCGTTTCGCACCCGACCGGTGGAGACCCAACCATGACCCGCCGAAGCTTGAGCCGCCGCATGGTGTTGCGCGCGTCGGGAGGCCTCGCGGTCGCCCTGCCCTTGCTCGCGCACGCCGACCCCGGCCCAGCCCCGAAGCGCTTCGTCTTCTGCTACCAGCCCAACGGCGTGTACGTGCCGCAGTGGTTCCCCACCGCTGGCGCGAGTGAGAGCGACTTCACGTTGGGGCCCATTCACCAGTCGTTGGCGCCCTACCGTCAGCATTGCCTGTGGCTCGCGGGCCTCGACATGAAGGTGGCGGTCAGCGGCGCGGGCGAACAGCACCAACGCGGCATCGGCGCGGTGCTCACCGGCTCGAAGATCAACACCGGTAACTTCGTCGGCAACGACGGCACCAAGGCCGGTTGGGGCAGCAGCATCTCGATTGATCAGAAGCTGGTCTCGATGGTCGGCCAGACCCGGGTGCCAAGCCTGCAGCTGGGCATCAACGCCAAAGAGCGCGATGTGAGCGGCTGTGTCAGCTACGCGGGCGCTGATCAACCGCTGCTGCCGCAGAACGACCCGCGCGTCACCTTTCGAAATCTGTTCAGCGATGCGGGCACTCCGGTCGACGAGGTCGAAAAGATTCGCCGTCGCCGCGGCTCGGTGCTCGACGCGGTGCTCGGTCAGATCACGGAGCTCAAGACCCGGGTGGGCACGGCCGAGAAGAAGCGCCTCGACGCGCACTTCACGAAGGTTCGCGAGCTCGAGACGCGGTTGACGGCGCTGCCTCCGGGCACCTGCACGACGCCGAGCCAGCCGGGAGCGATCGACTTCGAGACCGAAGCGGCGATGCCCGAGGTGGCTCGGCTGCAGATCGAGCTGATGGTGCTGGCGTTTCAATGCGACCTGACCCGCGTGGCGACCTTCATGTTCAGCGACGCGAAGAACCACATCGCGCTGCCCTTCTTGAACATCACCTCAGACGTTCACAACCTGACGCACCTCGCCGACCCGCAGGTGGCGGTGCGAGATACGTGGCAGGCGCAGCAGTTCGCGTCGATTCTGGGCAAGCTCGAGATGGCTCGCGAGGCCGACGGCAGCTCGATGATTCAAAATTCGCTGATGTTCTGGGGTTCTGACGTGTCGCTCGGCTCGACGCACTCACACGAGAACATGCCGTTCGTCGTGGCAGGTCACGCAGCGGGGTGGAGAATGGGGCGGTTCGTCAAATACAGCGGCCTGAACCACAACAACCTGCTCGTCTCGATGCTGCAGGGGTTCGGCGGTACGGCGACCAGCTTCGGAGACCCGGCGTTTTGCACCGGGCCCCTGAGCGGTTTGACTTAAGTCTCTTCAGGCAGCGGTTGCGGGCCGGGGACGATGTGGGCGATGTCGGGGTCGACACCGTCAGCTGATTTTGGCAAGTCGTCTTTGGTCTTTTTACGTTCTTCGCGCTTCGCTTCTTTTTCTCTTCGATGATCGAGGCGCGCCAGTTCGCGCTGTCGCTTATTCCGGGGCGGCTGCATAACGGTCTCCAATCGTAAGAATCTGAAACAACGACTATCCGGCTTGATGCATGAAGTCCACACAGACGAGGCGGCTCAGGCAGGCGTTTTTTCCTAGCAGCTCGATTTTGCTCGAGGTTTTGACATGTGGCGACCCCCCACCCCGCGCCTTTTGACGCTGTGCGCCCTCGCGACAGTGATGTCTGGTTGTTTCGACACCACCCTGCCACCGGTGCCAGGGCCCCCCAAACCGGGGTCGATTTCAGGGCGAGTGGTGACGTCGCTCCCGGGGCGGCCTGGGGTGGTCGCGGTGAAGAATGCGTCGATTGAAGTGCTCGGTACGGGCCTCTCGACCAAGAGCGACAGCAACGGTTTTTTCCTCATAACGGGCATCACCAGCGACGCGGGGCAGGTGCTCTTTCGGGTCGACCTGAATGAAGACGGCAAGCCCGAGCTGCAGAAGCTGCTCTCGCTGCAAGCCTTGAAGGCCGGAGCCGACAAGCAGATCGCGTTGGGCGATGTGGTGCTCTCGGAGAACGCGACCGTGCGCGGGCTGGTGCTGCGCGACGATGTGTTGACGCCGAGCGGTCATGGAGGCACGACGGTGTTCGTGCCGGTGGGGCCGTACACCACGACCACCGCCGACGACGGGAGCTTCGTGTTGGCCGAGTTGCCCGAAGGCACCATCAGCCTGGCGTTCTTTCGCGCGGGGTATTCGCCGAAAGGCATCGACAACGTGACCATCTCGAGCGGGCAAGAGCTGACGCTGCGCACGGTGAAGCTGCTGCCCGAGACGGTGGTGAGCCCTCCGGCCGAGCTCAAGGGCAGGGTCGTGACCGCTGAAGGCACCATCGCCGTTGGGGCGAGCATCGTGATCGAGAACACGAGCATGCCTTCGGCCAACCGCACCGCGACCACTGGAGCGGATGGAACGTTCGACTTCGCCGATGTCACCGTCGGCATCTATTCAGTCACCGCGTCGAAGGCCGGTTCGAGCAACGCACGCTTGCTCAATCTGTTGCTGACAGGCGGCGTGACCACCCTGCCCGACCTCGTGCTCGGGCCCGGCGTGGTGACGGGTCAGGGCGGAGGGGTCGGCGGGGGCAGCGGTGGAGGTTCAGGGGGTGGTGGAGGGACTGGCGGTGGCTCTGGTGGAGGGACTGGCGGCGGCTCTGGTGGAGGCACCGGTGGTGGAGGCGGGACGCAGAGCGATGGTGGCAACACCGGCGGCGATGCGGGCACCATGCCGGGCCAAGACGCCGGTGCAGGCACCGCTGATGGTGGAAAAGCCGACGCCGGCCCAGGGGGCACAGCTCCCGCGGCACCGGCGAACGTGAGCGCGACCGCGGCCAACACCGCGGTGACCCTCTCCTGGTCTGCCTCGGCCGGCGCCACCGGCTATCGAATCTATTGGGCTGCAGGCACGACGGTGAGCAAGAGCTCGGGGGCTGCGCTGCCCAACGTCTCGAGCCCCTACTTTCACCAGGGGCTCACCAACGCCACCACCTACGCGTACGTGGTGACGGCGATCAACGCCTTCGGAGAGAGCGCGGAATCAGCGGTGGCGACCGCGACGCCGAGCGCCTCAGCGAGCACGCAGCCTCCAGCGATCGCAGCGACGCGGCCTGAACCCGACCAAACCGGGGTGGCGCCGAGCGCGCCGATCGTCATTCGCGCGACCAAGCTGCTCGATGGCAAGACCGCGACCAACAGCACCATCACGCTGGTGGGCGACGCCGGCGTGGTGACCACGACCGTGAAGGCCGCTGGAGACACCGTCACCGTCACGCCGAGCGCTGCGCTCACTGCGGGCGCGCCGTACCTGGTGACCATCTCGACCGGGCTCAAAGACGCCTCGGGGCTCGCGTTGACCAGCGGCAAGAGCTGGGAGTTCACCACCGGGTCGGCGGCACCCGCGAATCTGAGCGCGATCGTCGGCAACTACGTCACCACCCTGCAGTGGGACCCGGTGCCAGGCGCGACCCAATACGCCATCGCCCGGGCGACCACCGCGGGTGGCCCTGCCAGCGTGCTCAGCACCAGCACGGGCCCCAGCTACACCGACTCCAATGCGCCGACTGGCACGCCCTACTTCTATACGGTGACCGCGCAGACGCAGCTCGGGGTGACGGCCCCGTCGAATGAAGTGCAGGTGATCACCTCGCCCTCGAAGCCCCCGATACCCTCGACGTTGACGGCGTGGCCGGGGCAGACCGAAGTGCTGCTGACCTGGTACCAAGTCGGCGCTGCGACGGGGTACACGCTCCTGCGCGCGACTTCGCCCGCCGGGCCCTTTACGCCAGTGGTGACCGGGTACACGAACACGTCGTACCTCGACACCGGGCGTACCGCCGATGCCAGCGTGTTCTACGTGGTGCAGACCGAGGTGACCAACGCGAGCGGCACGACCCGAAGCCCGTTCTCAGTCGAAGCCTCGGCGACGCCCCGCTCGACCTCGGCGCCCGCTCCGGCGACCTTCACCGCGACGCCCGGCTACGCGTGGGCTCGAATGAGCTGGGCCGCGGTGACCGGAGCGAGCGGGTATGTGGTCTACCGCGCTGACGCGCCGACGTCGTTGCCGGCGCAAGTCGCCTGGGTGACCTCGGGCACCACGCTCGATCAAACCCTGACCAACGGCACGAACTACCGGTACTGGGTGGGCGCGGTCACCGGCGACGTCATCGGAGATCTCGCCGAGACCAACGTGACCCCGCTGGCCACGCTCGCCCCGCAGCCCTCGGTGGTGAATCAGCCTTCGCCGCAAGTGGGCGCGGTGACGGTCAACTGGTCGAACTATGGCGGGGCGACGTCGAATATTCTGCTCCGCTCGACCGATCGGGGCGGCCCGTACACGCAGATCAACACCACTTACAACGACAACACCGCGGTGCCTGGCACCATCTATTACTACGTGGTGCGCGCCGACAACGGGTCGGTGCAGGGGCAGTACTCGAATGAAGTGACCATGGCGGCGAACTCGTCGGCGACTCCGGCAGTGCCGACGTCGCTGGCCGCCCAGTCGTCGAACGCGGCAGTGCAAGTCAGTTGGGCACCGGTGGCCAACGCGGCGTTCTATGACGTCTACCTCTCGACCTCGTCAGGAGGGCCGTACACCACCTTCGGCTGCCGCGGGGCCGAGCCGCTGGAAACCAGATGCACGCTCAGCGCCACCAACGAGACGCCCATCTTCATCGTGGTGCGCGCGAACAACGGCACCACCGCGAGCGCGTTCAGCGCTGAAGTGCCGGCGATGGCGACCGCCCTCGGCCCCACCGCGGGCATACCGAGGCCTTCGGTGTCAGTGACCGGAGGCAACAGCGTGCTCAACGTCTCGTGGCCGGTCGTGGTCAAGGCCACGGACTACCGGGTGTACCGAAAGACCTACACCACCGACTGGTCGATGCTCGGCAGCACCACCGGCAACGCGTGGACAGATACCGGCCTGACCAACGGCGTCGCCTACAAGTATGCCGTGCAGGCGATCAACAGCGTCGGGCCACAACTGAGCCCATGGGACGTGACCAGCTACGTCACGCCCTCGGCGCAGCGGCCGTTGCGGCCTCAGATCATCGCCCTGACGCCGTACTTAGACGGGGTGATGGTGAGCTGGCTCCCCATCGCCGGGGCGACCCAGTACGTCGTGCAGGCCGGCTTCGACCCCGGGAAGTCGATCGCCGCGCCAGTGACCAATTGCTACACCAGCGAGCCGTACGAGACGCGCTGCTTCATGCCGTTGGTGAACGGCACCAGCTACGTGCTCAGCATGTACGCGCGCTCGCCCGAGGGTCAGAGCGCGTTCACCGACGAGATGCCGGTCACCGCCAACCCCTCGGTGCCCGCTGACACGCAGCCAACAGTTCATACCGGCAACGGCGAGCTCACCGTGACTGCTCCGCTGGTCAGTGGCGCGGCGACCTACAAGCTCTTTCGGCGTTCACGCACGAGTGATTGGGCTCAGGTGGGCAGCTCGGCCAAGCCGTATTTCTTCGAGAAGCTCGTCAACCGAGTGCAGTACCAATACGCGATGCAGGCCATTTCTTCGGCCAGCGTGCCCGGCCGGTGGTCGATGACGGGCTGGTTCGCTGCGTATGCAGAGGCTCCGAGCACGCCAGGGGGCCTGAAGGTGAGCCCGGGCAACGGAGAGCTCTTGGTCAGCTGGCTGCCCGTCGCGGGGGTCACCCAGTACCAGGTCTACAGCGCACCCGACGTGGGAGGCCCGTTCACCTACCGCGGCTACACGCTCGAAGCGAACGAGACTCGGCTGACCCTCTCGGCGACCAACGGCACCCCTGTCGCGGTGACCGTGATCGGCATCAGCAATGGGCAGAACAGCGACTACGCAGAGCCCGTGGTCGGCACGGCCAGCAGCGCCCTGCCCGCGACGCCGGCCCCGCAGTTGGTGCCCGGGAACAACGCGATGTACCTGGTGTGGTCGCCGATCTCCGGAGCGACGGGGTACCGCGTGTACCGCCGCTCGTCGACCAGTGACTGGGCTCGGTTGATCGACCTGGGCTCGCCACGCTTGACCGATTACGCGGTCATCAACGGGGAGCAATTCAGGTACGCGGTCGAGGCGCTCAACGGCGCAGGGGCCAGCGCCTGGTCACCGACTCCGATGCGGTTGGTCGATGACCGGTTGCCGACGGCCCCGAATGACGTGACGGTGCAGAACGGCAACGCGAGCTCGCAGGTGTTCTGGTCGCGCGTGCCCGGAGCCACCTCGTACACCGTCTACACGGCCCCCAGCGCCTCGGGCCCGTACTCAGGCGGCTGTACTTCGTATGGTGAATACGACACGACCTGCCGAATCTCGGTCACCAACGGCACTGGGTCGTGGGCGGTGGTGGTCGCGGCAAACGCGGTGGGCGTTGGGGTGCCCTCGCCCGAGCTCCCCGTCGTGGGAGACGCCAGCTTCCCCGCGGCCACGACAGCTTATGCCGCGGCCGGCACTGGGGCGGGCACCGCGCACGTCACCTGGTACGCGGTCTCGGGCGCGACGAGCTACCGCGTCTACCGAAGGCTCGACACCAGCACCTTCGGCAAAGTGGCCGACCTGGGCGCGAGCGCCACGATGTGGGACGACAGCGGCCTCACCACGGGCACGGTCTACACGTATTCCATCGAGCCGGTGAACGCGGCGGGGCCCGGGGCCTGGTCGTCGCCTGCGGCAGTGACCGCGCCATGAAGGTCACGCTGCGCCCGCTGATTGAAGCCGACTTGGGGCCGCTCTCGAGCCGCGAGCGTGACGAGCCGCCAGCGGTGTTCGATGACTTCGGCTTCAAAGGGCCCGGCACGATGCGGCAGCGCTTCGAGATCGACGGGTTTCTGCCCGAGAACCACGAGACCGGGCGCCTTGCCGCCCTCGCCGACGGGGTGCTGGCGGGCGTGGTCAGCTGGAACACGGTTCGCTACGGGCCGAATGAGCCTTCGAAGGCCTTCAACGTCGGCATGGTGCTGCTGCCGACCCACCGCGCGCGAGGCGTTGGCCCCTTGGCGATTGGCGCCTTGTGCCGGTACCTGTTCGACCACTTCGCGGTGAACCGAATCGAATGCCAGACCGATGTGCGCAACGTCGCGGCGCAGAAGGCGGTCGAGCGGGCCGGCTTCACCCGCGAGGGCATGGCGCGAGGGGCCCAGTTTCGCGCGGGCACCTACCACGACCTGATGACCTACTCGGTGCTGCGCTCTGACCTGACGGCTTCTGCGCCGACTTGAGGCCTTGCTGCTCAACGCATCGAGACCCGACCGCCGAGCGCCTTGGCTTGCTCGAGCAAAGAAAGAAACTCGGTGCGCTCGGCGTCACCCGGCCGGGTCGCTCCGGCGGCGATTTGGCGCACGAGCTCGTAGCTCCAGCCCGCGGCTTCGGGCGAACGACGGAAGATCTCGGCCGCTCCCATCACCGAAGTGGCGAAGCGGAAGTCGGAGGAAGCTTCAGCGAAGGCAGCGGCGAGGTTTGCCCTCGAAAAGACGAACGATTTCTCGTCGGCCGCCCACCCGCGCGGCGCTTTGGCGCGGAGGCGAACGGTTGCGAGGCCATCGCCTGCCCCTGCTTTGAGCTCGAGCTCGTACAGGGCCGTGACTCGATGACCCGACCCCACTTCACCCGCGTCGACCTTGTCATTTCTAAAATCGAGGTCGGCAAGGTCGCGGTTCTCGTAGCCGATAAGGCGGTAGCCAGCGACCTGCGCGGGGTCGAAGTCAACTTGGAGCTTCACGTCTTGCGCGATGACCTCGAGCGTCGAGCCGAGCTCCTCGACGAAGATGCGTTTCGCGGCAAGGAGTGAGTCGACGTAGAAATGATTGCCATTCCCTTTGTCGGCGAACTGCTCCATCAGCTCTGAGCGGTAGTTGCCCATGCCGAAACCGACCGTAGTGACGGTGACTCCTTCTTTCACGTGACCCTGAATGAGCTGGAGGAGCTGCTCGTGCGACGTGGCCCCGACGTTCGCGTCACCGTCAGACAAAATCAGCACCCGCGAAATCGACTTCGAGTCGAGCACCTTGACGGCTTGTTGGTACGCCAGCTCGATGCCAGAGCCCATGGCCGTGCTGCCGTTGGCCGTGAGATCTTCAATCGCTGCGTGAATCTGCGCCTTGTGGCCCAGGCTCGTGTGCGGGAGCACCAGACGCACGGCTCCCGCGTAAGTCACGAGCGCAACGGTGTCACCGTCGTGCAGTTGGTCAACGAGCATGCGGAGTGCCCGCTTGGCCAGCGGCAATCGCTCCGGTGAGGCCATCGAACCGCTCACGTCGACCAGAAAAGTGAGATGCGCGGGCTTGCGCTCGGAGAGGTCGAGTGTGCGGCCCTGAACTCCGACGCGCAACAGCACGCGGCCGGCGTTGAATGGCGAAGGCGCTGCATCCATCGTGACGCCGAGCGGGGTTCTCTTGGCTGGTTGCGGGTAGCTGTACTTGAAATAGTTGAGCCACTCTTCGACGCGCACCAATTGAGGTGAAGGGAGCGCTCCGCGAAGCAGCTGAGCGCGAGCCAGGGTGTACGACGCGGTGTCGACGTCGGCCGCGAACGTCGAGAGGTGATCATTCGCGGTCAACGTCCACGCATTGGTGGGAGCTGGGCCCTGCCCAGTCGGCAGCTCGGCCAGCTCTTCGAACGGCGGAGCAGCGGCCGCCAACGATTCAAATGAACGGACCCCACTCGCCGTCGGCCGCAGGAATGGAACGTTGTTGATGAACTCTTTACCGACTGTGACACCCGAGGTCGTCGAGCCAACGTCAACCGTCGGCGGGCGGCCGGCCGTGAGCGTGGTGGCAGTCTCCTCGCCCGTGCTTTGAGGCGCACCAAGCGGGGTCGTCTGGGCGCGCGATTCTACCCGCTGCGAAGGCCTGATCAGGCCGCATGACGACCCAACGAGCAGAGCAGCGAGCGCAAAACGTTTGAGCATGGGTAATCTCCGTCGCAGAAACGAAGCAGCCGACTGGCCATATCGCGCATGGGTGCACTGCCCGCCGCAGGGGCCCAGTTTCGCGCGGGCACCTCCCACGACCTGATGACCTACTCGGTGCTGCGCTCTGACCTGACGGCGTCGAAGACTTAGACGTCGAGCTGCTGAACGTCTCCGGCGCGCTCCATGATGAACTGAAAGCGGGCGGCGACGTCTTTGCCGAGCAGATCGTTGATGGTGCGATCGGTCTCGAGCTCGTTGTCGATCATCACCTTGAGCGAGATGCGACGCGCGGGGTCGAGCGTGGTGGCCTTGAGGTCGTCGGCGGTCATCTCACCGAGGCCCTTGAAGCGCATCACGTTCGGCTTGGCGTTGCCCTTGGTCTTCTCTTTGATGATCTGATCTTTCTCTTCATCGTCGAGCGCCCAGTAGGTCTCTTTGCCGATATCGACCCGGTACAGCGGAGGCTGCGCGATGAAGATGTGCCCACCCTGAATCAGCTTCTTCATCTGCCGGTAGAAGAAGGTGAGCAGCAAGGTCGAGATGTGCTGACCGTCTGAGTCTGCGTCCATCAGCAAGAAGATCTTGCCGTAGCGGAGCTTGGTCGGGTCGGTGTCGAGCCCGATGCCACAGCCGAGCGCACTGGCGATGTCTTGGAGCTCTTTGTTGCCGGCGACCTTGTCAGTCGACGCCTGCTCGGCGTTGAGCACCTTGCCGCGCAACGGCAGAATCGCCTGGGTGCGACGGTCGCGGCCCTGCTTCGCCGAGCCGCCTGCTGAATCGCCTTCGACGATGAACAGCTCGCTGACGTTGGGGTCATTCGACGAACAATCGGCCAACTTGCCCGGCAGATTCAGGTGTCGAACCGGTGACTTGCGAATCACCGCCGCCGACGCCGCGCGAGACGCTTCACGGGCCCGGGCCGCCAAGATGATGCGGGCGATGACCGACTCGGCGATCGACTTGTTGTCGTTGAGCCACTTCTCGAGCGCGGGCCTGACCACGCTGTCGACCTGGCCCTGCACCTCGGCGTTGTTGAGGCGCTCTTTGGTCTGGCCCTGAAACTGGGGCTCGACCACGTAGGTGCTCAGAATACAGGTCACGCCTTCGCGAATGTCATCGGCGGTGAGGGTGACGCCCTTGGGCTCGAGGCCGTGGGTCTCGATGTAGTTGCGTACCGCTTTGACCACGCCCGACTTGAGGCCCGCCTCGTGCGTGCCCCCGTTCTTGGTGGGTATGCCGTTGACGTAGCTCTTGACGTACTCCTCGGTCGACTCCGTCCACGCGAGGGTGACTTCGAGGCGAATGCCGTTCTCGTGCTGCTTGTAGAACGGGGTCGCGCCCATCGGCACGATCGACTTGCCACGGTCGGTGATGACCTTGGTGATGTACTCGGCGATGCCGCCGTCGTGCTTGAAGGTGCTTGAGACCTTGGGCGACTGGGTCTCGTCGGTGAAGACGACCTCCATGCCCTTGTGCAGGTAGCTCTTCGACTCGAGGCGCTCGCGAATCTCTTCGGCGTTGAACTTCTGTTTGTTGCCGAAGATCTCGGTGTCGGGCGTGAAGGTGATGGTGGTACCGGTGCCGCGGGCGTTGGCGAGCACTTTGAGCTTCGAGGTCGCCTTGCCCTGGCTGAACTTCTGCTCGTACAACTTGCCGTCGCGCTTGACGTGAACGATCATCTCGCTCGAGAGCGCGTTGACCACCGAGCTGCCGACGCCGTGCAAGCCGCCAGAGTGCACGTAGTTCTCTTTCTCGAACTTACCGCCTGAGTGCAGCACGGTGAGAATGACCTCGAGCGCCGGCTTCTTGTACTTCGGCATGATGTCGACGGGTATGCCGCGACCGTCGTCGTACACGGTGACCGAGCTGCCGCCCTTGTGCAGGGTGACCTCGATGCGCGAGGCGTGGCCGTTGATGACCTCGTCGACCGAGTTGTCGACGATTTCCCACAAGAGGTGGTGGTAGCCGGTGGCGTCGGTGCCGCCGATGTACATGGCTGGTCGCTTGCGAACCGGCTCGAGGCCCTCGAGCACTTGAATCTGACTCGCGTCGTAATTCTTCTTCGCAGCCATTTACCGCTCCTTCTTCTCAGCCTCGGGGATCGAGACGATCTCCAACGGCTTCTGCACCGACTTGACGCTGTCTTTCTTCGACATCTCGCGGCCCTTGCCGGCCCGGCTGGTCACCTCGTAGCGGCCGGGCGTGAGCTTGAGCGCTTTGCCCTTCGCCGTCTCCAGCACGATTTCTTGGTCTTTCTTGGTGGTCGACAAGAAGGCCACGACCTCGTCATCAGGCGCGAGCTTGATCACCGTCACACCCTTGCCCGGGCCCGACAGCTCGTTGATCTCATTCGCTTTGCAGACCAGGGCGAAGGTCTTCTTCGAGACGACCGCGAGCAGGTCGCGATCTGAGCAGGGCATGGTGCCGATGATCTCGTCGCCAGCGGGCGGGCGCGCGAACCTTCGCCCCGAGCGGGTCGAGGCTTCTTTGTGCGGCTCGAGCGCGAAGCGCAGGCCGAAGCCCTTCTTCGACACCGCGATCATGCGCTCGGGTATCGGCAAGCGGGCGTCGAGTGACAGCGCGCCGACCACGCGCTCACCGTCGTCGAACTTGAACAGCTTCTGCACCGGGTCGCCGTAGCCAGTCGAGGCGGGCACGTCGTTGTAGCGGGTGACGTACGCGGTGCCGGCGCTCGAGAAGAACACCAGGTTCGCCTTGAGCGAGCCCGAGAGCACGGCCATGATCTCATCGCCCTCGCGCATGCGGGTCGAGGTCGGGTCTTTGAGCTCGCGAACGCGCTTGACCCAGCCGTCGCGGGTGATGACGACCTGGCAGTCTTCGTCGCTGATGAAGGCGTCGGCGTTGTATTCGACCTCGTCTCCACCTCCGCCGATCTTGGTGCGGCGCTTGTCGTCGTACTTCTTGCGAATTTCGATGAGCTCTTCTTTGACGACGGCCCAGCGGGCGCGGTCGCTCTTGAGCAGGTCGGCCAACCGCCGTGCCTCGGCGCGCTTCTCTTTGAGCTCTTTCTGAATGACCAGAATCTCGAGGCGAGCGAGCTTGTACAGCTTCATCTCGAGAATGGCTTCGACCTGCTCGGCGCTCAGCTTGAAGCGCGCGATGAGCTTGCCCGCGGCGTCTTGCTTGCCGTCAGACTTGCGAATGATTTTGATCATCTCGTCGAGGGCGTCGTAGACCTTCTCGAAGCCCTCCAAGATGTGCAGGCGCGCCTTGATCTGACCCTGCTCGAACTGAAAGCGCTTGGTCACGACCTCGAAGCGAAACCGCAAGAAGTATTGCAGCATCTCCTTGAGGCCCAGCTGCTTCGGAGTACCGACCTCGGGGTTATCGGTCGGCACCAGGCACGTCATGTTGACGTTGAAACTCGAGGCGAGCTGCGTGTGCTTGTAGAGGTAGGCCATCACCAGCTCGGGGTCGGCCTCCTTCTTGATCTCCAACACCACGCGCACTTCTTTGGTCGACTCGTCGCGCACGTCGACCAGGGGTGCCAGCTGCCGCTCACGCACGATGTCGCCGATGCGCGAGACCAGCGTCGACTTGTTGGTCGCGTACGGCACCGAAGTGACGATGATGTGCGGGTTGCCCTTGGCGCGTTCTTCGAGCTTCCACTCCGCGCGCAGGCGCAAACCACCGCGACCTGTCTCGTAGATGTCGCGAATTTCTTTCTTCGAGTTGAGCAGCTGCCCGCCGGTGGGAAAATCGGGGCCCTTGACCCACTTCATCAAGTCTTTGGTCTCGAGCTTCGGGTCTTTGACGAGCTCGATGCAGGCGTCGAGAATCTCACCCGCGTTGTGCGGAGGAATGTTGGTCGCCATGCCGACCGCGATGCCGGTGGTGCCGTTCATCAACAGCTGGGGGATGCGCGCCGGCAGCACGATCGGCTCTTGGCGGGTCGAGTCGAAGTTCGGGCGGTAGGCGACGGTCTGGCTGCCGAGCTCTTCGAGCAATTCTTCGCCCAGGCCCTCGAGCCGGCACTCGGTGTAACGCATCGCCGCGGGTGAATCGCCGTCGAGCGAGCCGAAGTTACCGTGGCCTTCGATCAGCGGGTAGCGCAGCGAAAAGTCTTGAGCCAGGCGAACCAGCGCGTCGTAAATCGAAGAGTCACCATGCGGGTGGTACTGGCCCATGATGGTGCCGACCACGTTGGCGCACTTGCGAAACTTGGCGTCGTGGGTGACGCCGTCTTGCCACATGCCGAACAGAATGCGCCGCTGCACCGGCTTGAGGCCGTCGCGCACGTCAGGCAACGCGCGCGCTGTGATGACCGAGAGCGCGTAGTTGATGTACCGGCGACGTGCTTCGGTCGCTAAATTGATCGGGCGTTCGTTGTGGTTGCCGCCGCCGCCAGAGGGCGATTTGCCGCCTCCGCCGCCACCTTTGCCGCCGCCGCGACCCTTCTTGCCACCGCTGTCGGGCTCGATGTCGAAAATGCTCATTTGTTCAGTCAACCGCCCTTTTTCCATCGCAGTTCCCATGTGTTGCGCGGTCGGAGTGGAGTGCTACAGGCTTGTGTCGCCGGCGGAAACTAGCAGCCAGAGTGCGCGTGACAAGTATTCAGAACGTGCGTGATGTGCGCCCAGCTCGCACCTGAGAATCGTGAGGCGTGCGTTTGCGTTTGGCTCAGCTAGGGTCTCACCGTGCTCACTCTCATGCTTGTGGTGTTGGCCGCTCCCGCAGGAGCCGCCCCGGCGCAAACGAATCTGGCGAACCGCGCGGCTGTCTTCACCGTCGCGAAAGAAGGCGTCGGCGATGTCAGCATCGCGCAGGCCGCGGCTGACAAGGCCCAGGCGCAGCTCGGCCAGGCGCTGAGCGAGGCGCAGGTGCCGGTGGCTGATGTGCCTGCGCTCTTCCCTACTCCGGCGCCCCCTGCGACCGCGACGAAGCTGGTCAAGGAGGGGCTCGAGGCCTTCGACAACCTCGACACCGACGTGGCGGGCAAGAAGTTTCAAGAGGCGTTGACCTTTCTCGAGCAGAACCCGGGCGCGGCCGACACCAAGACGCTGACCCAGCTGCACCTGTTCTTGGGCACCATCGCGCTGCAGGGTGGCAAGGCGGGCAAGAAGAAAGCGGCCGAAGAGCTGACCCGCGCCGCGGTGCTCGACCCGAGCTACGATCTCGACCCGAAGTTCTTCGGGCCCGACGTGAAGAAAGAATTCGAGAAGGCCGTCGCCGACCTCGACAAGAAGCCCAAGGCCGAGCTGACCTTCAACTCGGTGCCCGGCGGCGCCGAGGTCTCGTTCGGCACCAAGAAGCTGGGGCAGACGCCGATTACGAAGCCGGTGGCGGTCGTGCCGGGGCGGCATCTGGTGACGTTCATGCACCCCGGCTACGAAATCGCCGGCGTGTTGGTCGACGTGACGACTGGTGAGAGCGAAGCGAAGGCCGAGCTCAAGCCGGTCGCTGCCTATGCCGCGCAGAAGTCGAAGATGAACGACGTGCTGCCGGGCAACTTCGGAGGCAAGCAGGTGCCCAACGCCGCGGTCTCGGTGGCCGATGCGATGAAGTCTCGATTTCTGGTGGTGGCCGAGGTCGACAACAGTGGCTCAGGCAAGCTCGAGGTGTGGGACGCCGCCAAGGGCAACCGGCTCAAAGACGTGAGCCTGACCGCGGGTAAGTACGCGAGCGCCGCTGAGCAGGTGAAGAAGTTCATCGCCAACCCCTCACCGCTCGACAACTCGGTGAGCAGCGCGGGCAGTGGCAACGACACGGTCGCGACGGTCGAGGCAGACGGCGCGAGCGAGCCCATCACCAAGAAGTGGTGGTTCTGGACGGCGATTGGCGTGGTCGTCGTCGGAGGCGCCGCGGCTGGCATCGCCGTCGCCGCGTCATCGAACGCGAACACCTACAACCCGGCGCTCGGCACGTTCTAGTCAGGCAAAGAAGGTACGGCATGCGGCTCGCGTTGATCTCGATGGTGGTTGCGGCGCAGGCGCTGGCCGCGGGAGATCACCGCATCGCGACGCTGGTCGTGCCGGTCGACAAGGCGTCGGAGCCGATGACGCTCAAGCTCGAGGGCTTCGTCGACGAGACGCTGAAGGAATTTTCGTCGCTGCAGGTGAAGACGACCGATGACCTCTTCGGGGTCGCTCCCGATGACGAGGCCGCGGCGGCGTTCAAGCGCGCCGAAGCGCTTCACGCCGAGGCCAAGAGCCTGTTCGAGGCGCGCTCGGGCGAAGAGGCCGAGAAGAAGCTGCGCGCGACCTTGAAAGACTACGCAAAGGCCGTGGCGGTGATGAAGAGCTGCGGCAAGCTCTGCGACGCGGTGGCGATGTTGGGCGCGACCATGCTCGGCCGCGGAGACACCGAAGAGGCCAAGTTCGTCATTCTCGACCTGCTCGCGCTGGGTGGCCCCGACCTCGATCGCAAACGTTTTCCCGCTGAGTTTCTCTCGCTCAAGGCTCAGGTCGCTGGCAGCCGCAACGCCCAGCTGCGCGGCTCCCTGGTGGTGAAGAGCCGCCCCGCTGGCGCCAGGGTGTACGTGAACGGAGACTTTCAGGGCTTCACGCCGGCATCGCTGTCGACCCTGCCGACTGGCAAGACGATGATTCGGGTCGAGCGCCCGGGCTTCAAGCAGGCTGGAGCGATGGTCGAAATCGGGCCTGAAGATCAAGACGTATCACTCGAGCTGATCGCCACGTCAGCGTTCAAGGCTTACGACGCGCAGCTCGACAAGCTGGGCGCAGAAGGCGTCAAAGAGAAGGGCGGAGCGGCGCTGGCGGCGGCGGGTAAATCACTCAACCTCGACCGGGCGATCATCGCGGTGCTGCGTGACAACGAAGGCGCCAGCGAGCTCACGCTTGGGTACTACGAGCTCAAGACCGGGCGGCGGCTGGGCGCGAAGCGGGCCACGTTTCATGATGATGAATACGGTCAGCTCAAGGGCGAAATCGGCCGCATGGTGACGCAGTTGGTGAACAGCGCCGAGGGTGGCGATGACAAGGTCACTCGCTCGTCTGACCCACTCGACCACAAAAGTGGCTCAGAAGATTGGAACGCCGAGGACCGCGGCGGCCGGACGACGGCGAAAGACAAGAAGAAGAAAAAGGGCGACCCGCTCGAGGGCGTGCAGGGCACCGAAGACTGGTGACTTTGGTTATTTGAGCTGGCCCTCCGCAGCTGGGTTAGATCGTCGACCCATGATGCGACTCGGGTTGCTCGCGGTGCTCTTTGGCTCGACGGTGTTGGCGCAGACCGCACAGGTCTCGACGAACGACCTTTCTCGCGGCACCACCCTGATGCCCAACTCGGTCGCGTTCACCGACGAGGCCACCTCACTGGTCTACAACCCTGCTGGTCTCGGGCGCGTCGGCCAATTCAGCGCCGTGCTGCTTCACGAGCACAGCAACACCCGTTCAATGCAGAACACCGGCCTCTGGCTCGGGTCATCGATCACCGACATGGTGGGCGTCGGCATCGGCTTCGAGTGGCTTCGCCCGACCACCGGGTTTCAGGGCGCCAAATCGTCGCTCGGGTTTTCAGTCGGGCCACGCGCACTCTCAATCGGCACCACCCTCAACTGGTTCTACAGCCCCACCGTCGACTTCTTCGGCCTCAACACCGGGCTCAACGGCCTGGTCAGCGCCGATCTCGGCCTGCAGTCGATGCCTGCCCGGTGGCTCTCGTTCGGCGCGATGATTCGCAACCTCAACACGCCCGCCAACGTCTTCGTCGGCTTCACCCGCGAATACACGGTCGGCTTCGGCCTGCGCCCTTTCGGAGAGCGCCTCTCCCTTGGCGTCGACTGGATCATCAACGAGCGCCTCTCTCCCCTGCTGAGCCGGCTGCAGTACACCGCCAACATCGAGCCGGTGCGTGGCATCCACGTCATTGGCGGGTTTAGCCACGCGTTCGCGGCGGGCGCTCCGGCGTTTGGGCAAGTGGCGCTGGCCCTCGACTTCGAGCACTTCGGGTACACGCAGGGCGTCTCATTCACCGCGAATCAGGCCAATTTTCAGTTCATGGGCCGCTTCTCGGCTGACAAGTACGGCACCCTGGTACCCGCGAAGAAAATCGCCGTCGTCAGCCTGGGAGACATCGGCGGCTCCGCGACCTCGACCCTCGGCTCGCTGCTCGGCGTGGTGGCCGAAGACCGCTACCTCAAGTTCATTCGCTTTCTCGATCGCGCCGCCGACGACCCCGACCTCGCCGCGGTGGTGCTCAAGGTCGAAGGCGCCAGCGTGGGCTTCGCGCGGGCCGATGAAGTGCGCTCGGCCATCGTGCGGCTGCGCGCAAACGGCAAGAAGGTCGTCGCCTACGCCCTCTCGGTCGGAGACGCCGAGTACGTGATGACCTCGGCCTGCGACGCGATTTATGCCGCTCCAGAGGCGATGTTCATGGTCGACGGGCTTCGCTCGAGCACCATCTTCTTCGGCGGCACCGCCGAGCTGCTCGGCATCACCGTCGACGTCGCGAGGGTCGGCAAGTACAAGAATTTCCCCGACCAATTCACGCGCCGCGACATGAGCGATGAACAGCGCGAAGCCGTGAACGCCTACCTCGACACCACCCAGAAGACGGTGCTCGAGCGGGTCACCTCGCAGCGAAAAATCGACGCCGAGCGCTGGCAGGCCTTTCTCGACGAGGGCCTCAAGCCGATTCGAAGGGTCAAGCAGCTGGGGCTCATTGACGACGTGCTCACGCCGCCGCAGTTCGACGAGGTGGTCAAGAACCTGGTGCCCGGAGCGCTCGTCGAGCAGGGCTATCGGCCCTTCGACACCCGCACCACCCGCTGGGGCACCAAACGAGAGATCGCCATCGTGCCGGTCTTGGGCAACATCTCGGGCGGCAAGAATCAGAACTCACCGCTGGGCATCGGGCTGACCGCTGGCGCCCAGAGCTTCATCGAGGCGATCACCGAGGCGGCGAATGATGAAAACGTCGCGGCGATCGTGCTCCGCGTCGACTCGGGCGGCGGAGACGGCCTGGCCTCAGACCTGATGTACCGCGCCGTCATCGAGGCGAAGAAGAAGAAGCCGGTGGTGGCCTCGATGGGCGACGTCGCGGCCTCGGGCGGGTACTACGTGGCGATGGGGGCCGATGAGATCTGGGCTTCTCCCACCACGCTGACGGGCAGCATCGGGGTCTTCTTCGCGAAACCCGCGGTGCGCAACTTCGCCAATGGCCTGGGCGTGTTTCAAGAGAGCATCAACCGCGGCAAGAACGCCGGCATCACCGACCTCTTCGACCCGTGGACAGACGAGCAGCGCCTCGCCGCGCAGAGCTGGGTCGATGAGTTTTATGACACCTTCATCACCGAGGTCGCCGCCAGCCGAAAGCTCGACAAAGCCGCCGTCGATGCCGTTGCCAGAGGCCGCGTCTGGAGTGGAGAAGACGCCAAAGGCAAAGGCCTGGTCGACAAGATGGGCGGCCTGATGGACGCGATCTCAGCCGCGAAGGTGAAGGCCGGGTTCGCCGCCGATGACCGAGAGCTCGCGCTCAACTTCTACACCGCCAACCCGGGCCTGATGTCGACGGTGCTGTCGGCGACAGCACCCAAGGTGCTGCTCGAGCTGCCGCTGCCCTCGAGCCAATTGCCCCTGGGCCTCGACACCTTGCTCGAGCGGTTGGGCCCCGACGCCTGGTTGCTCAACAAGCCCGGGGTGCAAGCGCGCATGGAGTACTCCCTCGAGCTGAGATGAGCGGTCTAGGCTTGGCGGGCCCGTGCCGCCGAGCCCGCTGATCAGCCTCTCGTGTGTACCCACGAACCCCGTGGTGGGTGACGAGCTCGAGGTCGAGGTCGCCATCGAGAGCCTGGTCGACGCCGAGCTCAAGGGCGCTTCGCTGTACTTCACCGGGGTCGAATCGACGCTCGAGAAGAGCAGCGAAATCCGTGCGCAGCAGGGGCGCGTTCTCATCGAGCTCACCTCGGCCTTGGGCGCCCGAACGTTGAAGGCCGGGCAGCCGATTTTCTTTCAGGCCCGTTTTCAGGTGCCTCCAACCGTGTCGCCGAGCGTTCGCAGCGCGGCGATCTCGGTGACGTATGGGCTCACCGTCGCGGTCGACCTCGGGTGGCTCGCAAAGTACTCCGCACAGCTCGAGGTGAAGCTCGGAGTCGCTCCCAAACAACTCGAAGCCTACCCCGAGCTCTTCGCCAGCCTGCCCCGAGGCCCCCGCGGCACCGAGCTCAACGTCGAGGTCGCGCTCGACAGCGTGCAACTCGAGCTGGGAGGGCAGCTGCGCGGGGCGATTTCACTTCAGAACGCGCGCTACCAGTCGATCACCGCGCTCGAGCTGGTGATCTGCGGCGTGTACCGAAGCAAGCTGCGCATCGTCGACTCGATTCTGGTGCGCAGGCCACTCGCATGGGTCGACGCCCCCGAGGAGGGTACGACGTACTCCTTCGAAGACGTGCTCCCAAAGACGTGGACGCCGAGCTTTCACAGCCAAGACGCAGAGGTCTCGTGGCGGGTCGAAGCGCGGGCGATACGCCGATCGGGAGACCACGTGCTGACCACGGTGCCCTTCGTGCTCGGCACGCCGCTGACCCAGCTTGATTCGGGGCCTCCGCCGACGGGGCTGATGGCGCTGGGCAATGAACGCCGCGACCGGCTCTGGGCCGAGGTCGCCCAACGCACCGGCCTGCGCTTCGACCCCCTGCGAGAGCGACTGCAAGGTTCGATCGGCGTGATTTCATTCGAGATTCGCGTACAGCTCTTCGAGGTCTTTCACACCGTGGTGCGGCTCTCATGGCCATCGCTGGGCATCGGCCTGCGAGTGGTCGAGCGAAAATGGCTGGCCGCCCTTCGAGACCCAGGGGTGATGCCCGACGAGCGGTTCATCGTGCACGGCCGTGCGCCCGAGCAGCCCCAGGCGTTGCTGACCGAGGCCGTGCGTGGCGAGCTGAGCCGGTACCCACGGGTCTCCCTCGACGACACCGGAGCGGAGCTCTCGAGGCCCGGCAATGGGTATGACGGCGAGCAGCTCGAGACCTTCGTTCGGGCGCTGCTCAACACGGTGAAGGTGATGGCCGAGGCCATCGAGCGCGTGCCTCCGCCGAAGGCCCTCGAGTCACACCTGGGGGTCTGGCGCGAGGCGGCGACCCGCTTGAACGGCAGGCTGGAGGTCGGTTCGCTCTCGATTCGGGAGGTCCGCTTTCGCGAACGCGCGGTCGAGCTGGTTCACCGCCCGGGCCCCACCGGAGCCCTCGAAGGTCCGTTCGCGCGGGTGGTGCTCGCCTCAGATGTCTCCGCGCCCGAGCCCTTGCCCGAGGCCGCCCAGCGCATCGCCGACTCGGTGGCCCGCGAATGCCAGGCCTTTCGAGTCATGCCCGATGGGGTCGAAGCCACCATGCCGGGGTTGCTGGCCGAGCCCAACCGGGCCGAGACCCTGTGGCGGGCCCTGATTCGGGTGGCCGACGCCATCGAAGCCTGATAGGCCCTTCGGCGTCTCGTCGTTCGGGCCGCAGTGGCCCCGGCGAGGCTCAGGGTACGCGCGGTTAGGTGACGCTTTGCAAGAGGCTCCACCCCGCGGCCGGTAACCTGCCCCACCGTGAACGAAGGACGCCCACCAAAAGCGGTGGGTGATGTGCGTATGAGCGAGCCTGACCCGAATGACCCGAAGACGCCGGTAGCCCCGCAGCCGCCTGGCAATGATGGCGGCGACGACGGCGATGATGGTGGCGACGACGGCCCCGATGATGGCCCCGATGACGGTGGCGCTGGCCCCGGGCAACAGGCCGGGCCTGGTGGCACGCCCGGGCAGCCCAGCGCTCCCGGTCAAGGTGGCCAGGGTCGCAAGCGCCGCCGACGCCGTCGTCGCAAGGGCAGCCCGATTTTCTTCGCCGAAGACGGGCAGGCCTACCGCAAGGTGATTCAGCCCGACGGCCAGGTCGTGAACGTGTTTCTGACCGCGGTCGAGCTCGAGCAGTACAAGCAGCGCCAGCAGCAGCAGCAGGCGACCGTCGTTCAGCAGCAGCAACAGCGGCACGCGCAGGTGACCGGGCAGCCGGTGCAGGTACCGGTGCAGGTCGTCGAAGGCGTGCTCGACCTCGACGTGAAGGGCCAGAACGCGGCGCTTCGCTCGATCAAGCACAACCTGTTGCCACGGCCCGAAGACGCCGAAATACCCAAGAATCTGGTGCAGAAGCTGCGGCTTCGCGCGGGGCAGTTCATCACCGCCAAGGCGCAGATGCGGGGCATGAAGGGCACCGTCGTCAGCGTCGATACCGTCGAGGGCATGCCGGTCGACCTCGCGACCCGGCTGCCGCACTTTCAAGACCTGACCTCCATCGACCCGGTCGAGCGCATCAAGCTCGAGCATGGTCACAAAGAGATGGTCACCCGGGTGCTCGATTTGATCGCCCCGCTGGGCAAAGGGCAGCGCGCGTTGATTACGGCGCCTCCGAAGACCGGCAAGACCATCATGCTGCAGCGCATGGCGCAGGCGATCATCAGCAACCACCCAGAAATACACTTGATGGTGGTGCTGATCGACGAGCGGCCCGAAGAAGTCACCGACATGAAGCGCAACATCAAGGCCGATGTGTTCGCCTCGAGCTCAGATCACAAGACCGCGACCCACTTGCGGTTGGCTGAGCTGGCGCTCGAACGGGCCCGGCGCATGGTTGAGTGCGGCAAAGACGTGGTCATTTTGCTCGACTCGATCACCCGCCTCGCGCGCTCGTACAACAAGGAGGTCGAATCATCGGGCCGCACCATGTCGGGTGGCGTCGATTCACGGGCGCTCGAGAAGCCCAAGCGCTTGTTCGGCTCGGCGCGCGCGACCGAAGAGGCCGGCACGCTCACCATCGTCGGCACGGCGCTGATCGACACCGGCAGCCGGATGGACGAGGTGATCTTCGAGGAGTTCAAGGGCACCGGGAACTCCGAGGTCACCCTCGACCGCTTGCTCGCCGAGAAGCGCATCTGGCCCGCGATCAACATCGCGCAGTCAGGTACTCGCAAAGAAGAGAAGCTCTTCAGCCTCAAAGAGTACGAAAAGGTGAAGAAGCTTCGGCAGATGCTGTTCTCGGTGAAGCCCGTCGAAGCGATGGAGGCGATGATCAAGCGCCTCAACCGCTACACCTACAACGACGAGTTCCTCGAAGAGCTTTGAGCGCGCCCCACCAGGAGTGAAAACAGCTACCATGCGCCGCCCATGAGTCTCGGCTCCGGACGATGCTATTCGCACCCTGACCGGGCCGGGCTCGGCATCTGTGTCGAGTGCCGCAACGTCATTTGCGTCGAGTGCACCACCCAGTTCGAGGGCATCAACCGGTGCTCCTCGTGCCTGGGCAAGCGGCTCGACGCGATTCGCCGCGTCGCGGTTCGCAACGAGTGGTCTTTCGCCTCGGTGACCCTCGCGCTGCTCTCGGCCGGAGCGCTCTACGCGGCCTTCGCCTTCGCCGCCAAGGTCTTGGCCCACTGACATGGCCGTCGACGCCGTCGAGCTCAGGCCCCGGGGTGCCGTGTCGATCTTCGATGCTGCGGTGCGCCTCGTCACCACCAGCAGTGGGCTCTGGGCCCTCACCCTGCCCAGCGGAGCAGCCGTCATCGCCGCCGGTCTCGCCCTCGCAGAGCGGGTCGAACGCCACGGGTCGATTGTGGCCCCCGCCGCCTGGTGGACCGCCGCGTGGATCTTTCGCGCCCTCAGCCAAGGAGCCGCCTGTCACTTCGCCGAGCAGCAGGTCGTCGGCTTGAGCGAGCCCAACACCTGGGCCTCGTGGCGAGCGGCCTTGAAAAGAGCCCCCAGCCTCGTCACCACCTGCGCGCTCATGCTGTTCACCAGCCTCTGTGTCATCGCCTTCACCGGCGGCCTCGGCTTCTTCTTCTTCGGAGCCCACGCCGTCGCGTACGCCGTGACGATGCGTGGTCAGGGGCACCCTTTCAAGCTGCTCTCGACCGCCGCCACGCTGCTCGGCCCCTCGCGGCCAACCCCGGGGCTCGTGCGGCTGTGCGGCGCGGTGCAATTGGTGCTCGCGATCAACCTGCACCTCGCGGTGTCCGGCACGCTGTACCTCATCACCAGCCTGGCCGGCTTCGACCTCACGTACGCCCAGCACTTCGTGGTCTTGACCAACCCGGTCTGGCTGACGGTTCTCGCGCTGATTACCTTTACGCTCTTCGAACCCCTTCGAGCCGCGACCGCAGCGCTGTTTCTCATCGATGGCAGGGTTCGCCAAGAGGGGCTCGATCTGGTCGCAGCCATCGAGCAGCTGCCGGTGCGCAAGAAACCGACGATCATCGTCGCGGCGTTGGTGATATTCGTTGCCGCTCCGGCGCTCGCCGCACCATCGCCTCTGCGCAGCCGAATCGAACGCCTCGGCAAGCAATGCCGAGCACCGGCCAAGCCCGACCGCGCGTCACTCGACGACGTCGACTCGCTCGATGAAAAGCAGCGCAACGTCGCCACCCGCTTCGTCGCCCGCCTCGAGCGCAGGGCCTACGACGACGAAGACTGTGAAGGCGCGCTGCTCGAGTTGAAGACCGGGTTGCAGCAGCTCCATGCGGCGCAGAAGCTCCAGGGTGAGCTCAACGCCGCCGACAGCCGCGCTGAAGCGCAGACCATCCTCTCCAGGCCCGAGTTTCAGGTCGCGCCTCCTGCGGCTGACGAAGCAGAGGCCACCGAAGACAAATCCGGCGGTTTCTTTCACGACCTGTGGGTCTCGTTTCTCAAGTGGCTCGCACGGGTCGTCGACAGCGCTCCCGAGCCCACATCGCGAAAGCCCAACACGCTTCTCGGCGGGCCGATGGTGGTGGCCAGCCTGGTGATGTTGCTCGCGCTCGCCCTGGTCATCGGCGTCGGCATTTTTCTGATTCTTCGCTTCACCAAACGCGACAAACCCCTCGAGGCCGAAGTCGAAACCTCGAGCGTCGAAGCGGCAACCGACGGCGACCCGATGAGCGCGCTCTCGAGGCCCGCACGCACCTGGGCGAGCCTTGCCGATGAGCTCGCTGCACGCGGCGAATTTCGCGAAGCCATTCGACACCTCTACCTGGCCCTGCTCGCCCGGCTGCACGCCGAGGGCCGCATCACCTACGACTCCACTCGCAGCAACTGGGAATACCTGCGCGAGCTCAAAGGCACCGCCGCGCTGCTGGGCGCCTTTCGAGAGCTGACCCGCCGCTTCGACTTCGCCTGGTACGGGCACCTCTGGGTCGACTCCACCGCGTATGCGACCTTTCGTGACCTCACCGGCCCGTACCTGAGCGACGCCGCGCCTGACTCGAGCGCGACCCGTGCGTGACCGTCTGCCGCTGGTGTTGGTCGGAGCCCTGGTGTTGCTCGGCGTGCTCGGCAGCTTCATCATCTCGGGCGCGCGCCGGGGCAGCTTCGCCGATCGCCTGTCGACGTACCGCTCCGGGCCCAATGGCGCGCGGGCGCTCTACCTGCTGCTCGAGCCGTCGGGAGAAGTGAGTCGCTGGCAGCGGGTGATCGAAGACGTGCCCGCGAAACAGACCTTGGTGCTGCTCGGCACCCGCTTCGATGATGACACGGTGCACCTGTTCAAGGCGTCGTTGTTCTCGCGCGACGCCGGAGCGCCCGACTTGACCGACGACGAGCAGACTGACCTCGACGAGCGCGGGCTTCACACGCTGCAGACGCCCAATGTGTCGCACGACGAGCGAGAGGCGTTGCTCGAACATCTGCGCGAAGGTGGCACCGTCATCTACGCGCCGTGGCGAACCGAGCAGAACCCGCTGTTAGACGCGCTCGGCGTCGACCTGTTGCGCCAGACCGAGAGCCCGGGCCTTCGCACGCTGGTGCCCGCGCAGCCGACTCCGTACACCCTCGGCGTCGAGCGGCTCGAGGCAGAAGTCGAGACCTCGCTCGGGTTGCCCGCCGACGCGGTGCCGTTGCTGATTGATGAGCCCACCGGCGACGTGGTGATTGCGATGGTGCCCTACGGTCAAGGCAAGGTGATCATCATCGGCGCCCCGGAGCTCGCGATGAACTCGGCGCTCGGGCGGGCCGACAACGCGCAATTCTGGCGCTCCTTGCTTCGGGGCTTGGGCACCCACTCGGTCGGCTTCGACGAATTTCACCATGGGTTCACCGGGCAGCGCTCGCTGGGTGAATTCGCCGCGCGCTCGGGCCTGCACATCGCCGCGGCGCAATTGCTCCTCGGCGTCATTCTCTGGGCCGCCTCGCTTCGCCGCTTTGGCCGGCCACGAGAGCCCGCCGCCACCTTGCGCATCGGCGCCACCGACGCTCTCTATGCGACCAGCCGCCTCTACCGCGAAGGCCGTCACTTCAACCACGCGGCCAGCACCATTCTCCGCCAGCTCTGCGCTGAGTGCGCCACCCGCGCCGGAGTCGCCAGCCACACGAGCCCCACCGACGTCAGCGTCGCACTCGAGGGCCGCGGTCGAACCCAGCTCTCGGCCGCTTTGCGCGAGGTCGCAGCGGCCGCAAGCCAGGTCAGCTCCGACGGCCAACTCGAGACCGTCGCCAGGCTCGCTGCGAACACCCGACATCTGCTGCATTCACCGTAAAAGGACCCAAACGATGACTGACGAAGCCCCCCAGCTCGCCGTGACGTTGGCCAATCGCCTGCGCGAGGCCTCGCTCGCTCAGGTACGCAAGGCGGTGGTCGGGCAAGACGACGCGCTCGAGCTGATGCTGTGCGGGCTGATCGCCGGAGGTCATGTGCTCCTCGAAGGCGTGCCGGGCGTGGCCAAGACGCTGATGGCCCGCGCGCTCGCCAAGAGCATCGGCGCCGAGTTCAAGCGCATTCAATTCACGCCTGACCTGATGCCCGCCGACATTCTGGGCACCAGCGTGTTCGACGCGAAGACGCAGTCGTTCGTGCTCGTGCGCGGGCCGATCTTCACCGACCTGCTGCTGGCCGATGAGATCAACCGCGCCCCGGCGAAGACCCAGTCGGCGCTGCTCGAGGCGATGCAAGAGCGCAGCGTGTCGCTCGAGGGGCGGCACCTCTCGCTGAGCCAGATCTTCACCGTGTTCGCGACGCAGAACCCGGTCGAGTCAGAGGGCACCTACCCGCTGCCCGAGGCGCAGCTCGATCGATTCTTGTTCAAGATCGACATCGGGTACCCGACCGACGCCGAAGAAGAGCAGATCTTGGCCAACGTGCACCAAGGCTTCGACAGCGGAGACCTCGACCGCGCCCAGCTCAAGGCCTCGGTCACTCCCGAGCAGGTGCTCGAAGCGCGCAGGGCGATGGCCTCGGTCGACGTCGAGCCCGACGTGCTGACGTACCTTCGCAAGCTGGTCTCCGCGACCCGCCGCTCTCCACGCATTCGCCTCGGTGCCGGCCCCCGCGCCGCGGTGCACCTGCTGCTCGCCGCGAAGGCCCTCGCCGCCCTGCGCGGTCGCCCCTTCGTCACGCCCGACGACATTCGCCAGCTCGCCGGCCCGGTGTTGAAGCACCGCCTGTTGCTCTCACCCGACGCCGAGCTCGACGGCGCCACCACCCACGACGTGCTCACCGAGGTCGTCAGCTCCATCGAGGTACCCCGGTAAGCCACATGGTGCCTTCGCCGCGATTGTGGGGCTTGCTGTGCCTGTTGGCGTTGCCGACCATTGCGGGCGGCTTCATCGACGGCGTGTGGCCTCTGGTCGCCGTGCTCGACCTCGCGGCGCTGCTGCTCGCGGGGGTCGATTTCTTTCTCGCTCGGAGGGTCAAGCTCGAGCTGTCGCGAAAGCTGCCTCCGCGGCTGCAAATCGGAGTCGCCAACCGCATCGAAGTGCAGGTCATCAACCCGACCGGCAACGCGGTACGCCTCGAGCTCAAAGACGATTCACCCGACACGTTCGTGGCCCAGCCAGACCAGCTCGCGCTCACCATCGCGGCCAAAACCCGGGCGCACGTTCAGTACCGCGCCACGCCTGGCACCCGAGGCCGGTTCGAATTCGGAGACATTCACCTGCGGGTGCATGGCCCACTGGGCCTGGTCTCGCATCAGCGGCTCGTGCCCGCCGCGGTGTCGGTCTCGGTCTCACCCGACATGCGTGGAGCCAGCCGGCTGCTGCTCTCTGATGCCGCGCTCGACCTGGTGAATTTGGGGCTGCGGCAACTTCGCAAAGACGGCTCGGGCTCTGAATTCGCCCGCCTGCGCGACTACACCCAGGGCGACTCGGTGCGCGACGTCGATTGGAAGGCGACCGCCCGGCGGGGCCGCCCCGTGGCGCGCGTGATGGAATCTGAGCGCTCGCAGACGGTGTTGATCGGGGTCGATGCCGGTCGCTCGATGGCCGCGCGAGTCGATGGGCTGACCCGCCTCGACCACGCGGTGAACGCCGCCTTGTTTCTCGCCTTCGTCGCCGTGCGCAACGGAGACCGCGTCGGCCTGGTGGTCTTCGCCGACGGCATCAAGTCGTACCTGGCGCCCGCTCCGGGCCGGCTGCAGTACCGCAAGCTGGTCGACACGCTCTACACGGCCAAACCCAACTTGACCTACGTCGACTACCTGGCCCTGTTCAAAGAGCTCAACGCGCGGCTGCTGCGCCGAAGCCTGCTGTGCGTGTTCACCGATTTCATCGACGAAGATCAAGCCGCGACGATGGTCGACCCGATGCGCCGCCTGGCCAAGCGACACGTGCCGGTGTGCCTGACCGTCAAAGACACCGCGCTGACGAACCTGCTCTCGACGCCTCCGCCCGACGCCGAGACCGCCTGGCAACACAGCGTGGCCAGCGAGCTGCTGCTCGAGCGCGAGGGGTTCAAGCGAAAAATTGGGCAAAACGGCGTCACCGTCATCGATGTCGAAGCGAACAAGCTGTCACTCGCGGCCGTGAACAAGTATCTCGAGATCAAATCTCGCGGCACGCTGTAGCCAGGAGCCTCTTCAATGAAAGTGTTTTGCCCCAACTGCGGCAGCGAAAACGATGGCTTCGCCGGTGGGCGGGTCGTCTGTCGGGCCTGCACCGCTACCTTCGATGTGCCCGCCGAGCGCGCCAGTGTGGCTCCCGTGGTCGAAGCGCCGGCGGTGATGCCGGCCCAGTCACCCTTTTCAGCTCCGGTTCAGAGCCAGCCGATGGCGATGCAGGCGTCTGCGAACGCGAGCTACAACCAGCTGGCCATCGCCTCGATCATCTCGTCGTTCTGCTGCTCCCCCGCGGGGTTGATCACCGGCATCATCGGGCTGCAGCAGATCAACAAGTCGAACGGCCTCCAAAAGGGCAAAGAGCTCGCGATCATCGGCATCGTGATCAGCTCGCTTGGCATGTGCTCGGGCGTGCTCTACGTCATCGCGGCTGCAGTGGGCGCCGGCAACTGACGTCGCAGCCATGAACACCACCACGAAGGCCGACGGCTTCATCAATGAAACGGTTCGGCCGCTCCTTCGCCCTGGCGAGACGTTCGTCTCGAGCGCGTACCTCTACCCGAAGCTCGAAGCTCGAAGCTCGCACCGGGGTCGGCTCGTTCGTTCAAGCCGCCACGGCCAAGGCCGCTTTCGCAGTGCTCACCGAGCAGCGGTTGATTCTGGTCGAAACGGGGTTGGGTGTGCTCGAACCCCTGCTTGAAAACCATCGCACTCGCTCACTTGAAAAGAGCGACATAGCGGGGGTGTTCACCGGCAAGACCCTGATGATTGAGCTGACCGATGGCGCGATGGCCCAATACGCCAACAACCGCGGCTCCAAGTTCGTCTCGACCCAGCGCGCATTCTTCGAGGGTCTCGAGCAGGCCCTGGGGCGGAGCAAAAAGGCAGCTGCGCTTGCGAAAGCCGATGCGCGGTCGACCCTGATAACCCGGGCCCTCATTGGGGTGGCCGTGGTCGGTTATGCCGCCTATCGGCTCATCACAAACGCTTGACGCTACGTCGGTGCGGTCACCGTCGGGCTTCGCTCACGTCGCACTCGCAGCCCTGCCGAGAATAAATACGCGTAGACCGCCAGGCCAACCACCAGCGCGAAGCCCAACTTGAAGGCAACCGACAGCGTCGGCGGGTGAATCTGCGAGATCGTGCCTTCGATGCACCCGGCCAGCACGAACAACGCAAGCGTGCCCATCAGCAGCGTCAACGCGGTGACGCCTTCTGCGCGAACCGCCACCTCGCGCGACAACCCGTTGGGCGCCACGATGCCTCGGGCCAGAATCAGCCCCGCCGCCCCAGCGATCGCGATCGCCGTAATCTCGGGTATGCCGTGCGGTAAAATCCACGCCCAGAACCAGCCCATCAACCCCTTCGAGGCGTAGACCCACGCCAGCGAGCCCAGCATCACGCCGTTGGCGAACATCAAGATCGCCGTGCCGATGCCGACGGTGAGCCCGAGCGCAAAGGCGAAGAAGGCGACGCTGATGTTGTGGGTGAACAAGAAGCTGGCGAAGGCGGCTTGGTCGGTCGCTTGGGCACCCTCTGATTTGGCTTCACGCTCGGCACGCTTGATCGGGTCGAGCTGCTGGTGGTCTCCCGGCACCAGGTACGGCGCCGCCTGCGGGTCGACCAACATACCGACCCACCCGAAGCCGAACCCGCCCAGAAACAGCAGCATCGACGCGACGAACATTCGCCACTCGCGCCACATCGTCTCGGGGAAGGTGTGCAGCAGAAATTGCTTCACCGCCGACCAGCGAACGCGCTTGCCCGGGTAGGTCAACGCGTAGGCCCGGCCGACGAGGTCGTTCAGGTATTCGCTCACGTCGGCGTTGGCACCGCGCGCGCGCACCCACAACAGATCTGACGACGCGCCCCGGTAGAGCCGTGAGAGCGCGCTGGCCTGCTCCAGGGTCAAGGTCTTCAACCCGCCCCGCTCAGCGCGGTCGAGCAGTGACTCGAGCGACGACCACTTGGGGCGCTTCAGCTCGACAAAGGCGGGCAATTCCATGGCGTTGAACCCTAGCGCACGGCCCATGTAGGCCGGGTGCACGATCGATTTCAGCGGTTTGACGCACGGCGTTTCTTAAACATTGGGAGCTTTTTGACCTTGGGCCCGTGCCTCCCGGCCCAATGAATCGCCCCGTAGAATCGCTCTGCGCCTGCGGTGCGGTAGGCGGCACGA
>JANLPS010000334.1:0-4459 GCA_031367385.1 Archangium sp.
GCGTCGGGTGACGTCGAGGGGTCTCCCACGATGCCCCCGCAGGCCGCGGCCAAGCAGGCGAGGAGGACGAGGCACGGCACGATCGAGAGGCGAATCGCTGGAGAATGGTCGGGCATGCGCGGTCTCTGTGCACGCCCTGAACCGCCTCGAAATCAGCCTGGTTCTCGCGAGTTAGGCCGCGGGGGGTGATTCGGCCGATCGCGGTCTTTGGGTGCAGGTGCGATCTGGCGGTTCGCAGCGCCCTACTGACAGCTCGAGAGGCCTCGAAAGACGCTCGACGGCGTGCATGGGTGGCCCGCCTCGCAGTGCGCGCCGATCGAATCATCGCAGAAGAGCACGCCAGACGTGCAGTCAGCGGCGGCCACGCATCGCGCGAGCTCCGCGCCGCTGTGCACGTAACAGCAGACCGAGCCGGGCAGCTTGCCGTGATCGCAGTCGACCGCCGAGGCGCACTCGATCGAGTCGTGGCCTACACAGGTCTGAGCCGCGCTGTCGCATTCGCCTGCGTCGATCTCGGGTCGCAGCGGCATGCAGCACAGCTCACTCTTGGGGTTGCAGGTGCCTGCGCCGCACCGCACGCCTGAGTACACCGGCACTCCGCCCGCGTCGCGCGCCTCGTACCCATCGAGCGACACGAGGAGCGAGCACCCCGACATCACCAGCAGGACCGAGACCCATCGCGCACGCATGTCTGGGGCTACCGTATGTCGAGTCGGCCCCGAGCGCTCTCACCAGGTTCGAAGAAACCAAACGTTGGCGTCATAGGCGGGCACGTAGATGACTCCCTTGAGCCCAGGCGCATAGAGAAAACGGGTCCACACGCCGTTGGCGGTGGCGGGTATCGAGGCTCCAGCGGTGGTCGCGAGGGTGTCGACGGTGAAGGTGCTGGCGTCGACCCGGTAGAGCGTGCCGCCCGACGCCGCGGTGCGAATCAGATAGGCGTCGAGGTTCGGGTCGTAGACCATGCCGTTGTCGACGTCATTGAGGTCGCCCGCATTCGGCCCGCTCAAGGTCACCGGCGTCAACGTGTTGGCCGCCACGTCGTACACGGCGTGCTCGGAGTTGCCGACCAGCAAGATGCGATTGCGCTTGAGATCGTAGGCCGACGCCGCCGACTGCCCGTAGGCGTTGGTGTCGAGCTTCTTGGCCCAGGTGTTGGTTGCGCTGGTCCACACGTTCACGGCGTAGGTTGAGAAGGTGTAGACGTCTCCTGTCAGCCGGTTCGCCGTCATCGAGCCGCCCTGCATGCCACTGAAGGCGGCAGGCGCGTCGGGGTAGGTGCCCGCGGCGGCCCAGTCGTTGGCGCCCAGGTCGAACCCGTCGAACGTCTCGGTCATGTAGCCGTTGCCGTACCGCGCTCCGCCGAGGGTCATCGCGAGGTTGCGGGGCTCATTGAAGGTCTCTCCGTAGTACGAGTGGCGTGAGGTGGGCCGGCCGTCGCTGTAGTACGAGGCGCTCGTCACGACGTCGGCCACCGCGCTCGAGGCTCGGGGCTCAGACCACGCGGGCACGTTGTCACTCAACCGCAGCCGATCGACCTCGTTGCCGGCGTAGTCGCCGTGGCCACCATTCGCAGCCGAGTAGATCGATGAGTCGCGGGTGTCGATTGAGTAGCCGCACCAGGCGACGACCTTCGCGTTGGGGCCGGTGCCACCGAGGCTCGGGTAGGTCTTGACGGCAATGGGTGCGCTCGACATGGCCGTGCTCGGTATCTGGTGCCAGGCGCCGACGGCGAGGCCCTTGCGCCAGGTGGGCATGGTCTCTTCTCCGGCGTCGCTGCCGGTGCCTGGGGTGCCTGCGTCGGTTCCGTGCGTGCCGGCATCGCGAGGGGCTGAGGTGCCCGCATCGCGCGGAGGCATCACTCCCGCGTCGCGTGGGGCTTCGGGGGTGCCTGCGTCAGGCGGTGTCACTGCACCGCTGTCGGTTGGCCCGGCATCGAGGTGGGCGATGGGTTGCCCAGCGTCGGTGTCGGTCATGCTGCCGACGGCGCCTTCACAGGCTGAGAAGAACAGGGTCAACACGACGGCGAACGAAGAGGAGCGCATTGGTGCGCAGCGTGATGCACGTGAGGGGCCGCCTCGGCAGGTTCCTGAAATGGGGGGCTTCGAGGCACTCGCCGGCGTCGGTGCGAACGGGGGCATCGCAGGGGTGCGATCTGCGGGTTCGCACTGAGAACAGGGGACAGGCGGTCGAGCCCCCAGCTTGAAGACCCTACATCGGGTACCAGAATTCGCGGCCGTCATCAGACACGAAGCGGTATTCCATCACGTGCGGCCAGAGCGGCGGGCGAGTCTGGGCTTCCCAGCGTTGGTAGGCCTCAGCGAGCGCTTTCGCCTGCTCGGGGTGACTGCCTGACACATCGTGTGCTTCGGCCGGGTCAGCGGCCAGGTCGAACAACGCCGTGTTGCCATGCTGCGTATCTCGCACCAACTTCCACGGCCCGGCGCGTACTGCAGACGAGTACTCGGCGCGCCAGAACAGCGCCTCGTGCGGCTCGGCTGCCCGCTCGCCCTTCAGCGCCGGAGCCAGGTCGACCCCATCAAGCGACTGCGGAGCCTGCGCATCAACCGCCGCCGCCACGGTGGCGAACACATCGAGTGACGACACCACCGGCGTGTACACCGCCCCCTCAGGCAACCCCTTCGGCCAGCGCATCACCATCGGCACCCGAATGCCTCCCTCGAAGAAGGTGAATTTGCCGCCTTGCAACGGCCGATTATCAGCCGCGCGCGTGTACAGCGCCCCACCGTTGTCTGACAGAAACACCACCAGCGTATCGTCAGCGAGGCCGCGCGCTTCGAGCGCTTCCATCAGTCGCCCAACCGATTCGTCGAGGCTCGCGATCAACGCTTTGTACACTCGACGATTCTTGTCGGGCTCGTCGGCGAAGCGATCGAACAGCGCACGCTTCGCCTGAAACGGCGTGTGTGGGTTCGGGTAAGCAACATAGAGAAAAAAGTTCTCGGCCCGGTGCGCATCGACGAAGTTGATCGCCTCGTCGGTGAGCGTGTCGGTGAGGTACGCGATCGTCGAGCCAGAAAGTGTTCAGTCGCACTTGCGACAAGAAGGCACCCAGGGTGGTGTAGCTGGCCACCGCGGTGAGTGAGGAACGAGGCGTTTGCGCATTTCCTGGGCTCCCGTCCCAGGTCAGCGCCGCACCCACCGAGCCGATGAACCCAAGCTCGGGGGTGTAGGCAGGCGCGATGATCGGCGTGACCTTCAGCGGCAGGCCAGCGTCGGGGTCGACGCCCGCATCTTGCGAGCCCTGGCCCAGCGCCAACGTGACGACCAGCAGTGAACCGAGGTGCAGAGACATGGTCGTTCTGTTCGCGCTTCGAATGGCCGTCGCAGCACGATCGGGGGCGGCGCATACTGTCACGGCGGCGCGTCAATTCACAAACGTCCGTGCCGCCTGAAAACATCGCAGCGTTCATTCGTCAGCAAGTCAGGGCTTGGAGGCGCTCGCTCACGTCGGTGCGAACGGGGGCATCGCAGGGGTGCGATCTGTGGGCCAACATCAGTTTCAGATTTTACAAACTGTCAGTTTCAGAAATTACAAACTGACAGTTTCAGATTCTACAAACTGATGTTTGCGAGCCGGCATTCGAGGGCGGCCGCGTACGCCGCAGGCTCGAATCGATTGCGCCGTTGGGTGACGATTCATTTTCGAAAAATCGTCATCGCGAATGAACCGAACAGACCGCTCCGCGCGTGAAAGCAGGGTCCCAAGTTTCTTGGGAGGCCGGCAACACGAAAGAGGAGATCATGACGCAAGAAATCAAAGACCCCGATGCCGTTGTGGTGAAGATCGACGCTGCGCTCAAGAAGCTCTACGCACAGGCCATCGGTCAACTTGACGAAGCCAAGCGCGACGGAGCCGCGGCCTGGCACCGAAAATACGAAACCGTCGCTGCGATCATCGAGCACGACCCTCCAATGTACCTGGCGGGTGGCTTCGCGACCGACCAGGCGTTCTTCACCGCGAAGCTCGAAGAGACTCAGCAGTCAGCGCTTCGAAACATTCGCGTCGCCAAGCTCGCAACCAGCCAAGAGGTCTCGACGTATTCGGTTGCGCGCCTCAGCTTCGCGATCGCCTACGTCGAAGCCCGCGACAAGACGCCGATCAAGGACCGAGGCGCGATCGATTTCGCCACGCTGAAAGTTCAATTCAAGCGCGACGGAAAGACCCACACCAAGTCACTGGGCGACATCGCGTATGCCGACCTGGTGCTTGCCGTGTCACAGGCTACCGGTCACTCGGAGAAGTCCGTCAAGCAGTCTCCCGCGGCGAAGGCGGTGAACGCCGCGGTGAAGGCTTCAGGGGTCAAGGAGGCCAAGGCGACGGTGACGAAAACCATGGTGACCATTCGCGTGCCGCTCACCGGCCTCGGCGCGGTTGCCCGTGAGCTCGCCGACTTCAAAGTGCCGACTCAGTAAGCGCAGAGGCTCAAAGCTCGGT
>JANLPS010000342.1:0-20709 GCA_031367385.1 Archangium sp.
CCGTCCCACACGCGAACGGTTCGGTCGTTGCCCGCGGTGAGCATGGTGGTGCCGTTCGCGGCGAAGCGAACGTCGTTGACTCGCGACGAATGCCCCAGAAGCGTGCCGAGGCGCTTGCCGTCTTTGGTTGAATAGACCCGGCCCACCCCGTCATGGCCGCCGAGGAGAACCCGTTCGCCATCGGGCGAGAACGCGACCGCATTCGCTCGGTCAATGCCAATCTCGAGGTTGGAGATGACGCGAGCGGCCGCCACGTCGATCAGCGGCGCGAAAATCGCCCCGGCGACGACCGCTGCGCGTGGCCCTTGGTACCCAACCAGCTTTTGCCCATCAGGTGAAAAAACCAACTGCGGCACGTCGACCCCCAGCTCGATGAGCCGCTCGTTCTCGAAGACTGCGTCGGCGCCGAGGTGCCACAGGTGTAAGCGCCCTCCCAGCTCGAGGGCTGCGACGACATCGCCCTTCGCGTTCACGCTGCAACCGCGAAGCGGTTTGGGGGTTGTGCCGAGCACCCCGAGCGGCCCTTCTTCGTGCACCAGAATGACTTCGTTGCCGCGGCACAAAACCCCAGCTCGACCATCGGGCAAGAACGAGAACGTGACATCGCTGGTGCCGGTCGAGGCGACCTCAACCAGGGTCGAAAGCCCCGGCACACTCAAGAGCCGGAGCGTGCCGGACACGCTCAAGGCCGCCAACCGGTCGCCCGTTGGAGAAGGCGTCAAGGCCATGGCTTCACCGAAATTCTTCCACCCGAGCTGGCCTCCGAGCTTGGCCTCTGCACGATGCTCGAGGGAGTCGAGCACCGAACCCGCGCCTCCGAGCCCACGCGCCTCGGCGGCGAAGAGGAGCGTCTCGAACGGTCGCTCGTCGATCGCGGCGAGCCGGGCCTGCTCGACGCGCATCGCCGCGAATCGGCCCTTCGCCTCGGCAGCCGATGCATCGGCCCGCTGGTACGCGCGAAAAACGATGACGAGCCCAACCGCCAGCACAACGAAGGCGGCGCCAAGCAGCGCTCGACGAACGCCGCGCGCGCGCGCTTCGTCTCGCAGCGAAGCCTGCGCGAATTCTTCTTCGAGCTGGGTCAGGCGACCGGCAAACCGAGTGCGCCAGACCCTGTACTCGGCGAGGGTTTCTTTGCGCCAGAGCATGCCCGCTGGGCGATTGCGGTCTGCCCATTGTTTCGCGGTCGCGCGCAGTTGATCACGCAGTCGCGCGGTCTCGGCGTCCTCGCGCATCCACCCGACCAGGCGCGGCCACGAAACGATCAGCGCTTCGTGAATGATTTCGATGTTGTCGTCACCCAGCTCGTTCTCTGAAGTGACCAGGAGCCTCGCATTCACCAACCGGTCAATCACCAGTTGGGCGGCGCTGGAGTGCCCCAAGACATCGAGCATCTCTTGGCGGCTCAAGACCGCACGCGTTGACTGCGAGGTCACCAGGTGCCGAAACGCTTCACGCACCAGAGCCGCCTCGGCCGGCGCCATCTGAGCGAGCGTTTGTTCGGCGTGGTTCGCGAGCGCACCGCCGACCCCACCGAGGGCCGCATAGGTCTTGGCCCGCATCTGCTTGAGTTGCCGATCGCGGAGGCTCCACAGCTGCGAGACGGTGAACGAGAGCAGTGCCAGCGCGCCTGGGTAGTCTGACACCTGATCGACCATTCTCTGGGCGAGCTGGTCGTCGTCGAACCCGTACCCGACGCGCCGGGCGGGCTCGGTGACCACCCTCAAGAGCTCGGCCTTTGCGGGCGTGCCTAGCAACTGCAGTGCCGACGAGAGGCGATCTTTGAATGCCGCGAGTTGCTGCACTTTGATCAGAAAGTCGTCGCGGAGCGTGAGCACCACCCGCACCCGACCCGCGGTCGCCTCGGCCAACGTCGCCACGAACGCGGCAAAGCGCTCGCGCACGTCTGCCTCGCGACAGAGCGTCACCAGCTCTTCGAATTGGTCGACGACCAACACCACCGTGCCCCCGGGGTCGATGGTGGCAGCCAATCGGGCCGGGGTCAGTTGGTCGACGGTGAGACCGAACTTGGCGGCGAGGCTCGCGAGCGGCGCGGCGCCAGGCCGCATGACCACCGCCCGCCACCCCTTCGGCAAGAGGGGGAGTACACCTGCGAGAATGAAAGAGGACTTGCCCGAGCCCGACGGCCCCACGACCGCGAGGAGGTGCGCCAATCGCAATCGATTGGCGAACGACTCCGCTTCATTCTCTCGACCGAAATAGTTGTCGGCATCGTCGGCGGTGAAGGTCGCCAGGCCTTTGTACGGTGGGTGGTCGTCATCGCCGACCCCTTGCGCCTGCCCCGTGTTGACCAAATGGGGCGGGAGCGCCGACCACACGGCTTCGCTGTGCCGCTCGAAGGGGCCGGGCAGGGCGACCAGTCGCGCGCCGTGGCGATCTGCGCCGTCGAGCAAAAAGAGCTCGTCGGGCATGCCCCCGCTGGGTGAGATGAGCTGCATCATCGGAGCGAGCACCAGGACCGGCACCCCGACCGAGTCGACCAAACAGGGCACTCCAGCCGGCAGCGCGCCACTGACAGGGCCCGCCAGGGCGAGGCGCTGAGGTCGACGCGCGCCCATCCATCGCTCCGGCCCCGATCTCTGAACGACCAATTGGTAGTCATAGACGAACGTGAGTGCGCTCAACACACGCTCGACCGCGTTCATGAGCTTGCTTGCGTATTCGTGACCCTCCGCTGCAGAGGCCGATGGGTCAATCGGGGCAAGCGCTTCGAGCCCGGTGAGGGCCTGCCACCCCACCCCCTCGACGGCATCGGTCTCGCCGTCGAAGAAAAAAGTCACCAGCTCGGGCACGGGGTAGGCGGCGCGTCGAAACGCGAAGGGCCGGCACAGCGCGCGCGCCAGAGCAAACCATTCAAGATCGGCCAACGAGCCTGCCGCCAGGCGGTTCGTGAGCTCGACCACCTCGGGGGTGTCTTGGTGAGAGCCCGAACCGACGCGAACTCGAGCCGAAAGCGCGACCGCCCCCAAGAACCGCGCCACGACAGCCCGAAACGTCATGACCGCGGCTGCCAGCTTCTTCACCGTGCGTGCGACCTCGATCAGGCCGACCGCCTCTGCGATCGGTTGGGGGGCCGAGGTCAAGGCATTCTCACGGAGCGCGTCATTGAGCTCGGGCAACGACGCAGTGTCGATGCCGACCGCCGTCGCCGCGCGAACCGCAGCCGACAGCTCGAGCGCGGTGGCGTAGCGGTCTTCGCGCCGCTTGGCCGCACCCTTCGCGAGCACGTCGTACAGCGCCAATGGCAACGTCTCTGGCAGGGCCGGGAGCGGGGAGCTGGCGTGGGCGCGGGCCAGCTGACGAATTGACTTTGCCGCGAAAGGCAGCGAGCCGGTGAGCGCCTGGTAGGCGAGCAGAGAAAGAGAATACAGGTCGGCCCGCAGGTCGGCCGCCGACGCGTCGGCCCATTGCTCCGGGGCCATGAAGTGAGGCGTGCCGATGACCGCACCCTCTTGCGTGAGATTCATGGTCTCGGAGTCGACCAGCTGCGACGCCCAGGTTTCACTCAGGGTCTTGTCTGAAGCCGTTTTCAGCAGGTCGACCGCGTTGCTGTCTGAGTGCTCGCTCGGCACGAAACCTTCGCTCACTTTGGTCGTGTCAGAAGTGCGGCGCGCAATGCCGAGATCGAGGAGCTTCGGGAGCCACCGGCCAGATCGCGCGATGACCATGACATTCGCGGGCTTGATGTCGCGGTGCACGATGCCCTGCTCGTGCACTGCATTCATCACTTCGCACAGGCGCTCGAAGAAGGGCACGAAGCGGGCGGGCGCCACCGGCCCTTGCTCTTTGATGATGGTGTCGAGCGACGTCCCTCGCACCAGCTCCATTGCGATCCACAGCTGGCCATCGGGTTGAATGCCGAAGCCGTAGATGTGTGCGGCGAAGGGGTGATCGATCTGTGATGCGAGCCGGGCCTCTCTCAAGAATCGGTCTGCGGCCGATGAGCTCGATTGCGAGCCGCTCGGCATGATCTTGACGACGGCTTCTCGCCCGAGCGTCAATTGCCGGGCCAGATACACCTCGCCGCCGCCTCCCTCGCCGAGTCGCTGCTTGAGGACAAAGTCGCCGAACGTTCGACCGTCGTCCATCGCGATACTTTACTTTGCCCGCCGTCGGAGACAACAATGACGCCGCTTTTCACCACGTCAGGAACGGCGCAATGGCTGTGACCTCGGAAGCATCTGCGGGTTCGGTGCTGCTGCCTCCGGAGTCGATGGATGTCGTCGTTGCGGCCCCGCGCTGGGCTCACCTCATCAAGCGCTCCGCCACGCTCGATGGGTCACTCCCCCTGCGCGCCGCCCGCTTCTGTCGGCCTGTGATGGAGGGCACCGAAGCCGGCGGCCAGATCGTCTTTTCAACAGGCTTCACCGTGAGTCGGCGACGCGGTCTCTCGGTGAACGTGGCAGACCCAACCGGCGAGAGCTGGCAGGCCGGTGTCGATGCGATGGCTGCCGTCGTCGAACGCGGCCTGCTCCCTCGCGGAGGTCACTGGCATCGTCTCTTCAAAGAGGGGCCGGTCGTCGTGCAGCGAACCAGCCTCCTCGTGTGGACGGGAATGCTGATTCGGCCGAGACCGGGCGTCTCGCTGTTGGTCTCGCGCGCGTTCAATCGCCACGCGCGTCTGGTGATCAAAGAATACTCAATCACCGACGATTCAGAATTCTCACCGCTCGTGATCGAGCTCGACGCGCTTCAGTTTGGGCCGGCCCCCGCGGTCGTTCTCGGGGAGGTCGGCTGCGTCACTCCACTGTGGACGGGGTTTCAGCTCGAGCTGCGCAAGCTCAGCGAAGTGCCCCACATCGTCGACGGGTACATTGCCGTTCACAACCCTGCGTATGGCCAGCAGCGTCGGCTCAATCAAAACAGCGGCAACTACGTGCGGCACCCGACCGTCCGTGGCGCTCCAGCGGCTCGCTTGACGGGTACGGTTGGGAGTGCGTGGCCCGAAAAGCATCTCAAGCTCAAGACGTTTGACCGAGTGCTCACGAAGACCGGGTTTCGCCGCAAATCAACCAACGTTCAATTTCTTGAAGCGAGCGCGGTGCTCGAGTTTGAGGCAGCGTGGGACGGCCGATTTGCGACGCAAGCCCAAGTGAGCGGGCCGAACACACCGCGCGACCAGCTTCATCAATGGTGGAAAGAGAAATTCGGTGAAGGTGCCCATGCGTTCACGCCCCGTGAGCCGCTCTATTCGTTCAGCCGGTTCGGCGACGCGCTGCTGAACTGCCGGTACCCAGCCTTCTGCGAAACCCCTGCCGGTTGGGTCTCGATTGTCGACGGGTTCGACTTTGAAGGCGCCTGGGGCATGCGCGGCGTGATCGAGACCTCGTGGTACGGGGGTATCGTCGGGGCCTGGCACTTCTACGAAGCCACCCGGTTTCACATTCGGCGCAAGGTGCCGTTGATGCGATCAATCACAGTGCCTCAAGAACTGCTCAAAGCCCCGATTCGAATGATCGACCTCGCAGAAGCTGCAGACGAATCTGCCTCCAACTCCGGCGACAAGAGCCTCGGGTGAACGAGCGATTCATGCAGGCCGTGTTGCCGCTGCGAAATGCGCTGATGGGCACCGAAACCGTCGCCCCTCTGCTCTATCATCTGGTTCGTCTGACCAGGCCACGCCGCATTCTCGAAGTCGGCATGGGGTACACCACGCCATTTCTTGCCCAAGCGCTGGTCGACAATGAGGCAGACTTCGCTCAAGACCATCAGCTGCTCAGTCAAAAGACCGAGCCGACCCTCCTTGCTGCTGAGCGCGATGGGGGCGTCATCGGCACCGGTGCCTACTATGAGTGGCTGCACCGGGCGCCTGCGTATGCGGCACCAGCGCACTACCAGCAGCGGTACGAGCCCCGACTCGTCGCCTTCGACAACTTGTCGGAGTCTGCCGAGGTTTCGACCGCAAGCCTGGTCGAAGGGGTGCTCGACGCCCTCGACTTGCGGCGAGTCACCACGGTTCACCACCGCGATATTTTCGAGATTCGAACCCTGATGAGCCCACGAGAGCGGCAGTTCGACCTCTTCTTCTCAGATGGCGCCATCTCGCCCGGCTTGAGCGACTCCGGTCGAGACTTTTTCGAGGAGTTCTGGGACCTGGTAAGCCCAGACGGCGGGCTGTTTGTGGCGCAGGCGCTGGGCACCACCGCGTTTACGGCCCAGTTGCTCGCGCGGTTCAAAGCGATGCAGGCATCAACGCACGCCAACGACTTCGAGCTCGTCAACCTTTTCGAGCCGCACAAATTGTCTCAAACCGGGCTCTTCATTCTAAGAAGAACTTCAAGCAAGCCGCTGCGAATCGACGCCGACGAGCATCTCGAAGATGCCGTGCGGTTCATGACCGAAGACGACCACGACTGAGTTGGTCATCGGCGCCGCACCCACCAAGTCGGCAGGGTCGATGGCCTCAGGCAAAGGGGACATTCAGATGGGGCGGTGACGAAAGGTTCCATCTGCGGTGAAGACAGACGACACTGCCTATGTTTGGACTCGACCGTCATCATCGAACGCATCGCGGCCGTCTGGCTCTTCTTCATGGGCTTGTCGATCGGCAGCTTTCTCAACGTCGTCATCTATCGGCTCCCCCGGGGCTTGAGCGTCGTCAGCCCGCGGTCGCGCTGCAACAACTGCGGCCACCAATTGCCCTGGTACGAGAACGTGCCGGTCTTTTCGTGGCTGGTGCTGGGCGGCAAGTGCAGCACGTGCAAGACGCCGATCTCAGCCCGCTACATGGTCGTCGAGCTGCTCACGGGCATCTTGTTCTTGGCCTGTCTGGCCCGCTTCGGCTGGGCCTGGGAGCTGGTCGGTGCGCTCACCTTCGTCACCCTGCTGGTGCCGCTCTCGTTCATCGACGCCGAGCTGTGGATTCTGCCGTTCGAGCTCACCCTGCCGGGCATTCTGTTCGGCGTGCTGCTGGCGATACCGCTCGGCGCGGGCGCGGTGAAGACCTCGGTCATCGCGGCCATCGGCTGCTTCATGCTCTACCGCGCGCTGGAGTGGATGGGCTGGCTCGGCTTCAAGAAAGAGGCCCTGGGCGCGGGCGACAAGTACCTGCTCGCGATGGTCGGCGCCTTTCTCGGGTGGAGGTCACTGCTCGGCATTTTGTTTCTCTCGTCGGCACAAGGGGCGGTGTTCGGCATCTTCAACATCGTGACCCGAGGCAAGGCGGGGCCTGATCAGCCGCCGGCGCCTCCACCCCAACCGGTTGCCGAGGGTGAGGCAGCCGCCGCGCCCGTCGCGCTTGAGGAGCCTGCGCCGACCTTCACGCCTGATTTTCTGCGGCCGGGCCTCTCGCCTTTGAGGCGGCTGGTGCTGCTGCCGTGGACGTTGTTTTTGCAATCGATACCCGACGATTTGCCCGACGAGCCCGAGACGGGTGCGCCGCCGGAGTGGGTGCCCGGTACCACCGCACTGCCCTTCGGCCCGTGGATCGCGCTTGCCGCGCTCGAGGTGATGTTGATTGGGCCCACCATCGTTCGGTTGCTCGACGACACCGCCATCGGGCTGAGCGCGCGAATGATGTTCGGCTCGATTTGAGACCGAATCAGGCCCCGAGGTTCGTCAGGCCTCGCTCAAACGCAGGTATTTCGCCGCGTCGAGGTTCTTGAGTGTGCCTTCGAGGTGGTCGCCCTCGAGCGTCACGGCGCGAAAACGACCATCTGACAACAGCCAACCGATCTCTTCGCCAGCTTCATAAATCACCCCATCGATGGCGGTGAACGCGCGCCCGGCACCTGAGAGCTCAATTCGCGCCGAGCTGCCGCCCTCGATGCGCCCGAACAACCAAACCGCTCCAGGGGTGCGGTTGAGATTGCCAGTGAGCCGGCAGCCTTCAATCTCGAGCTCATAGTCTCCGAACAAACCCACTTGGCCGATTCTCTGCCCGGTCAACCAGACCGCGCCACCTCGAACCTCGCACGCGTAGTGGCCCACCCTCAGGCGGCCCGTCGGGCCAGACAAGCCACCCGCGACTTGTCGCTGCACGTCGGCGCGAATGAGACTTCTGATGTTGCCAGAATGAATTCGCCCCTCGGGGCTGGTGACTCGAAATTCGCCGTTGGCGCTCAGCGAGCCAACCTTGACCCTGTTGAGATACACCGAGCCATTCTTGACTCGGTACGATGCCTCGGCGCGGCTTCTTGAAGACGATTTCAGGGGAAACCACCGTCGAGCGCGGCGCGCACTGTCTGTGCTGTGTAGCTCGTACCCCAAACCAGGTTGAGCTCGTCTGCGACCACCTCGGCCCCCGAAGAAACGACACCCGTTGGCAGATTGTATGCGCGAACGCGTGGGTCCGTCATTTCGAACAAGCGCTCCGCGAGCACTCTGGGCTCGACGCCTTCAAGCTCTCGAGCGTGAAACAACTCAAGCGTCTGGTGAAAGCTCGGTTTGTCGAACGGCACGATGATGCCGTCTGATGGGGCGACCAGCCGCTTGAGAATGAACACCGATGTGAGCGGCAGGGCTCCCGAGAGCGCGTAGCTCGCGAGCAGCGGGCCGTGCGAATTCGCCACGTCTTCAGCGTCCCATGAGGGGGGCGGCGACGCGTGTTGCACTGACATCAGCTCGACATACCGTGGAGCCGCGTTCGCCAAGAATTCAGACTGCCGTGGGTTGACCAGGGTGTCCCAATCTTCGTGAATGAGAAAGGTCGGGGAGGTGAGCCTCGACGCCACATCAGCACCGGTAAACCCCGAGAAATCGCGAGGCGCGCCGCCGCTGTGCACCATGCGGCGCAGATACGGTTCGAAGAAGCGTCGCGACGCCTCGCGTGCGTCGATCGTAGTGTATCGGCTGGGCAACTCGATGGTGATGAACGCATACTCATCGGCAAAATCAGACAGCGCGGCGGTTGCAACGATGGCAGCCGGCTTCACACCCAACGGCGCGTAAGCACCTCCATAGAGCGCCTCGAAGCCGCCCCATGATCCACCCATGACACCGATGTGTTCGCGATCGACACTTGCGCTCGTCGCCAAGAATTTCATCGCCGCCACCATGTCGTCTCGGTCGTTTTCGATGTCGCCTCCGGCGTAGAAGCGGCCGTAGGCGAAAAGCACACCGAAATTGTGAACGTGCCAAACCCACGCCTCGGCCACGGCTTGGTCGAGGGTATACGCCCCGTACCGAATGAGTGGCGGTGCCGACCCCGCATTCGGGCCATCAACGTCGGGCCATGCGCCGTCACCTTGCGCCGCCCATCGGCGATCGACCTCTTCGCCCGTAAAATTGATGCCTGCGTAGGGCATCGTGAGCATCACAGCGGGGCGGGTGCCACCGTCGGTCGCGGGAGGAAACCAATGCGCATAGGTTGGCGCGTGACCCGGCCAGACCAGACGGAGCGCCCGCCATTGCACGGGCTCTTTGTTGTACTCAATGACTCCTTGGTCGAGCACGGTCACTTCGAGCGCGCCCGCGTCTGACGCAGCGCCCGCGTCGGCACTGAGCTTCACACCGGCATCGGCCCTGACGCCACCCGCGTCGACGCTCGCCTTCGGCCCTGCGTCGCGGCCCGTCTGAGAATTGGCGGTCGACAATGGCGCAGAACCACAGGCCGCCAAGACGATGAGGCCACAGAAGCGAGCTCGACTTTTCATTCGTGCAGACGCCACCCCGCTACCGAGTCGCGATTTTCGCCGTCATGGCTTCGATGTTTTGACGAACTTTCAACCGCTCGAGCACGTCGGCCGCCATCTTCTTATTCGCATCCATGCTGACTGTGAAGGGGAGCCAGGCTTCACCAGCGGCTTTTGTTCTTCGTCGGCAAGCCTCTCGTTTTCGATGCTCGCACGCCCAGCGCGGGTCGGCAGAGCCGGCAGCTCACCTGCGGCAACGAACTTGGTGGCGTCAACCGGTGGCAGCTCTTTGGCGAGCTGTTCGAGCGTCAAACGCGTGGCGCCGCCGTCGCTGACCTCCACACTGAAAGCGACGCTGGCACGGCACAAGTCGATGCCAGAACGACACGTTCGCCATCGAGCACCCTTTGGAGTGCAGCTCGAAATGACTTGTTCTGGCCTTGGGGCTCTCTCACGGTTTGTTAAATACAAGCCTACCGCGTCAACGGGAAGCACTGGAGTTCTCCATCGCTGTGCGAGTTGGGTCACATTCGCACTGCGAGGCCGAGCCGTGTAGAAGCCGGACCGTGGACTTCGAAGACTCAAGACCGCTCGGCACGCACCCCATACTCTGGCGCTTGCTGTTGGCGGTGAGCCTGGGCGGGCTAGCGCCCTGTGTGGCCTGCAGCGACCCGAAGGTGCTGCATGGCATCGAGGCTGAGCCCCAGGCGGGCGTGAACATTGACGCCGGTACTCCCAGTGGCGACGCGGGTGTTTCGAACGATGACGCAGGGCGCAAATACGATGCTGGCGAAGGGCCGGCCAACGATGCAGGCAGCACCTGCGTGGTGCTCGACGCCGATGCGGGGAGCTTCTCGGCCGGCTACCGGCCTCTTGCGAGCGCCTCTCGGGTTCAAGACAAGGCCTTCTACCTGCTGACGCTCTTCGATTCTTCACCTCGACTCAAAGCGGCCTTCGCTGCTGACGCCACGCTCCAGGCCATCTCGAAGAAACACGATGCCGCCCTGCGAGCTGGTGTGGCCAATTGTGGTACCGACCTCGCCTGCCTCACCAACGCGGTGGTCTTGAGTGAAGACGAGACGACAGCCATCGCGGTGGGGTTACCCCGCGCATTGGCTGGGTGTGAGTTGGCGACCCTGGCCGCGAACCACATGAGGCCTTCGGGTGCGTTCATTTTGCACGCCACTGGCACAGATGACGGTCTGATTTACCGCGCCTGGCTCGATACCGCGGTGGCGCTGCGTCACGCCTACGACGGGTACGCAGCGCCGCTCGACGGAGCGACACTGCACACGATTCTCGCCCAGGTGGTCGAAAGGCACCCCGAGCCGCTGGCGTTTTACGAACCCCTGTTGCACGTCGTGTTGGGCGGGTTAACGGCGCAAGGGCGAGATGAAGCGGCGCGCTATGAGCCGTTGGCACTCGGGCACAACGCAGCGGCCCTCGCGCGCGTCTCGGGCATCGTCTGGGCTCAATATCAATACGCTGTGATTCTGGTGCCAGGCCAGGGCCCCGAGAATGCCGACCCGCTCAACCCAATTGGGCGAGAGCGATGCAACCTCGCCGCGTCGCGTTTTTTCGACAGGCTCGCGCCATTTATTTTTCTGTCGGGTGGTCACGTGCACCCAGACCGAACGCCCTATTCTGAAGCCCTCGAAATGAAGAAATACCTGATGGCCGAAAAAGGCGTACCCGAGTCGGCGATTCTCATCGACCCTCACGCTCGGCACACCACGACGAATCTGCGCAACGTCTCGCGTCACTTGCTTCGGGCCGGGGTGCCCGAAAGTCAACCGGTGCTGGTGACCAGCGACCCCATTCAAAGCGCCTACTTCGCCAACCACAACCTGGCACTCGACCGTCGTTGCAACGAAGAGCTGGGGTACCTGCCCTACCTGAATCTCAAACGCGTCACGGCGAACGACACCTCGTTTTCGGTGACACCGCTCTCATTGCAGCTCGACGGGCGCGACCCGCTCGACCCCTAAAAACCTGGTTCGTCGAGGCTGTGACCGATCAACTGGTGCGACCCCTGTGGTTACATGAAGGGTTACAAGAACGTCACTTCCGAAGTGACAAACAGGGAACTTTCAAAGTGACATCGCGCAGCCGTGAAACTTTCGTTCATGGCAAGGTGCGCCGGTGACACCACGACGAAAATCGGGCCGTGACGCGATCGCCGCCGCTCAGCGCGTGGTGGTCAAAATCGGCACCAACGCCCTCACCAACGCCACCGGCAAATTTCACCGCGCGCACTTCGAGCGCCTCGCCCAGGAGCTCCTCTGGGTGGCGAAGAGCCGAGAGCTGATCATCGTCTCGTCTGGCGCCATTGCCCTTGGCGTCGAGCGCCTGGGCTTGAGCGCGAAACCCAAAGACATACCCGGCAAGCAGGCGTGCGCGGCGGTCGGCCAGAGCCGGCTCATGCGCGCGTGGGAAGAGGCGCTCGACCCGCGTGTCGTCGCGCAGGTGTTGCTGACCCATTCTGACGTTCAAGACCGGCGCAGGTACCTCAACGCGCGGCACACGCTCGAGCGGTTGATCAGCGAGAGGGTGATACCCGTCATCAATGAGAACGACACGGTATCAGTCGACGAGATCAAGTTCGGCGACAACGACACGCTGGCGGGCCTGGTGGCGGGCTTGGTCAGCGCCGATGCGCTGGTGGTGCTCTCTGACGTCGAGGGCCTGTACGACGCTGACCCCCGGCAACACGCCGACGCACGATTGATCAACACGGTCACCGAGGTCACCAAGGCCATGCTCGCGTCTGCGGGTGGCTCAGGCAGCGCCGTCGGCACCGGAGGCATGGCGACCAAGCTGCGCGCCGCCGCCAAGGTCTCAGAGCTCGGCATTCGCTGCGTGATCGCCGCGGGTCAACAGGCCGGTACCTTGACCCGGGTCTTCGCAGGCGATGAGGTCGGCACGCTGTTCGAGCCGCTGGGAGATCGCCGTGATGCCCGCGCCGCGTGGATCGCCCATGCCCTCAAGCCACGTGGCGCATTGCGCGTCGATGCTGGTGCACGCATCGCGGTGCTCGAGCGAAAAAAGAGCCTGCTGCCCTCTGGCATCACCGGGGTCGAGGGCAATTTCGCGCATGGCGACCCGGTCGACCTGATCGCTCCCGATGGAGCGACTTTCGCGCGCGGCCTGGTCGCCTACCCGGCAGACGAGCTGCGAAAAATCGCCGGCATGAAGACGTCGCAGATCGAGGCCACCCTCGGGTATCGCGGTCTCGACGAAGCCGTGCATCGCGATGATCTGGTCGTGCTGACGGGCTGAGCTTTGGGCGACAAACACTTCGCTCGAATTTTCGCAAGTTGATCACCGAGGGCCGGTGAAATCGACCGCGTCAAGCGGGGGCCCGCCTTGTTTCGCTCGTCGCCGTAGGGTCCGATGAGTCAATCAACGCGCGAAAGGAAACGATGCGCTCGGTCGTTCCAGTGGCTCAAACGATGGCGGAGGCGAGCACCAGCCTGCTCGGAAAAGCACTCGACCCACACTCGTGGGGGCTGCCGCTCCGGCGGGTCACCATCGACAACGTGTGTCAGGTGGGGTCGGTGCAGGTGTGTGCGACGGTCGACGTGATGCCCACACTCGAAACGAATTTGCGCATCTCGTTTCGGGGGCCGCACCTCTCACCCATGGAGGCCGCGGAGCTGCTCGAGCAATTCACCGCCGGGCGTTTCCCCTTCATTCCCAACGCGGAGTGGTTCGTCGAAATCGACGCCCGCAGGTGGATTCACTTTTCGCGTCGCTACACCGACCGCACGCTTCAGGCCTGACCCTCATCGTCAGCCGACCCGTCGACGATTCGCTTCGCGACGTCGTAGCTGAAGCCCGCGCGCGCCATCGCCGCCAAGTCTTTCTGTCGAAATTCTTTTCTGGTCGCCGGGTCAGCCACTCGCCGAAATGGCCCGAGTTTTTTCTTGCGGGCGTGCATTCGCGCAGCGTCGTTGTCGGGGATCTCTGCCTTCACTCGAGCGATGTGGGTGTTCGCGAGCGCCGTGGGCACTCCTTTTTGACGCAGCTTCAGCGCGATGACCCGGGTGCTCCGACCAGCGGCCCTCAACGAGTCGGCCTTGTGCAGCGTGAACGACTGATCATTCAGCAGCCCATTTCGCTCGAGCTTCTGCAGCACCTCTTCGACCGCCGGCAGATGCTCTGAGCGCGTGCCGCCGTGTTCGCGCACCGACCGGTCGATCTTGCGAATCAACGCCTGGCGCAGCCCGGCGATGGTCGACGAATACCGCTGCAGGTAATACACGGCCGCGTTCTCGAGGTACTTCGGCGTGATTTTTCGAGGGCGCTTGCGGCCGCGGCCACCGCCACCACGTCGAGGCGAGTCGTCGCCGTCGTCATCGCTCACTGAAAGTGCACCGTCAGCTGATGCTGGGCGAAGACCGCTTGCGCTGAGTGCTGCGCAAGCTCGAGAGTATCAGCGGAGCGCTTGAACTGATGCCGGGTGAGTTCGTCGCTGGTGCCGCTCGACCACCGCCGCTGTACGACCCATCGACTCGCGATCGTCACCGAGCGCGGAGTCAGCGTGCTCGTCAAGGGGCACGCTCGGTGAACTGTGAAGAGGGTGTTGGCGCTCACTGAAAGTGCACCGTTGCCTCACCCTCGGCGCATACGACGTGCGCGGTGCGGTGCGCGACCTCGGGTGAGCCAGGCGAGGCTTTGAAGTGATTGCCGGCGAGCTCAACACTGGTGCCGGGTGACCACCGGGCTGCCGGTACGTGCGCGACTCGATGATTCGCAACCGTCACCGAGCATGCGGTCAGCGCGTAGGCCTCGCGGCTGGTGAAGATGAATTGCGCGTTCGGGGGCGGTGACATTCGGCCGACGATCTTCAGCGCCGGCGGCGACCCTTCTCCAGCGGCGGTTGTGCCTCCTTGCGGCGACGCTCCTCCTCCCTGCGAACCTTCTCCAGCCGCCGTCGTGCCTCCGTGCGACGACGCCCCTCCCGAAGGCTGCGTCCCTCCCTGCGACCCTTCCCCCGCTGCGGCCGAGCCTCCTTGCGGCGACGCTCCGCTCGGCACGCCCTGCGCCGACCCTTCTGCGCCCGGCCGCGCCCTGCCCCCCGCTCGCCCCGGTCTCACCACCGCGAAGAGCGGCCGCTGCTTCACGTCACCCAGATGCACGCGGGCCATGTCTTCGAACACCTCGAGCACGGTGGCTTGGCCGAGCACCGCCCGCGTCGCCTCGCCATCATCAGGCCCCACCAGCGCGACCGATTCACCCACCTCGAGCCCGCTGTCGGTGCCCGCGCGAATGAAGGTCTTCTCGCCGTCCTCGAACACCTCGACCGAGTGCCGGGCGGCGACGCGCTTGCTCACCGCACCTCCCACCGCGCGAGAGGGCCGCGCCACGGCCAGAAAGATCAGCGCGCCCACCAACACCGCGAGCCCCAACCCCATCGCGACGATCATCGGCAGCTTCGAGCCCGCACCGGCCAGCTTCGCGAGCTCGGCGGTCGACTCCGGCGGAGCCACCGGCCGGTCAATCGACGGCGTGCGAATGAACGTGCCTGCGTCATCGGCCACGGTCTCTTTGGTCGACGAGACCCGGGTCAGCAGCGCCTGATTGGCCTGAAAATCAGCCGGGCAATTCGCGCGAACCCATTCACCGACCTGCCGCTTGGTGGGCAAGCCGCCGAGGTTGAGCAGCTCCTGGGTCAGGGCGGCGGCGAGATCGTCGGTGGTCTCGTACCGGGCCTCACGCATCGGCGCCAAGGCCTTGAGCACCACCGCCTCGAGCGAGGCCGGCACCTCGGGCCGCAGCGGGCTCAGCGGCCGAATCGCGGGGTTCGCCATCGCCACCACCATCTCGGTCATCGTGCCGCGCGGCACGAACGAAGCGCTGGTGAGCAGCTCCCACAGGAGCACGCCGCACGCGTACTGATCAGCGCGCGCATCGACCGGCTCACCGCGCGCCTGCTCAGGCGCCATGTACCCAAGCTTGCCCATCACGCTGGCGTTGGCGGTCGCGTGGCTGCGGCCCTCTGATTTGGCGATGCCGAAGTCGATGACCTTCACCTCGCCTTCGAACGAGATCATCACGTTCTGCGGCGACACATCTCGGTGAACGATCGCCAACGGTGACCCATCATTGGCCGCCTTGCGATGCGCGAACCCGAGCCCCTCGGCGACCTGCTGAATCAAATACACCGCCACCGGCAACGGAAAGGTCTGCTGCTGATTTCTCAAGTGCTGCGAGAGGTTCGAGAGGTCGACCCCCGGCACGTACTCGAGCGCGAGATACAGCGTGTCGCCCTCGCGGCCCATGTCGAAGACCTGCGCGATGTTGGAGTGCTGCAGCTGGGTGAGCACCCGGCCCTCGTGCAAGAACCGCGAGACGAACTGCTGATCTTTGGCGATCGCCGGGAGCACCGTCTTGATGATGCACAGCTTCTGAAAACCGCCCTCGCCGCTCAGCCGGCCGAGCCAGACCGCGCCCATGCCGCCTTCGCCGAGCTTCTCGAGCAGCTCGTAGCGACCCATCTTGCTCATGGAGCAGCCCGTTGAGCGGCCAGCGCCTTTCGCTGCATCGAGCGCGTCAACGCCCAGGCGACCAGCGCGACGACCGAGACCACGCCGACCCACCCGAGCAGCGACGGGTTGTCGCGAAAGCCGAAGTACAACATCAGCACCGCCGACAGCACGTACACGCCCGCGGCCACCAGGCTCAGCACGGCCGGCTTCTCTTGGGCCGTCTTCGCCCGGCGCGCCTGCACGAACAACCCAGAGACGGTGAGCGCGGCGAAGAGCACCAAAATCGCGCCGACGTTCGAGAGCACGGTGCGCAGCTCGTGAGTGAACAGCACCACCAGCGCCAGCGCGCCCTGCAAGGCGACCGCGCCTCGGGGAGCCTTGCCCTGGGCGCCCGCAAGCCACTTCGGCAAGAACCCATCGCGGGCCATCGCGGCGTAGACCCGCGGGCCGACCAAGGTCATCGCGCTCATCGCCGAAATGAAGAGCAGCAACATCATCAAGCTCATCGCCTTCGCGGCCGAGGGCCCGAGCAGGTGCGCCATCACCGCCTGGCCCAGCGTGACCGAGTCTGAGCCTCCTTTGAGCGAGGCAAAGTCGTTGTAGCCGAACACCACCGTGCCCTCGGCCGGCGTGAGGTTCGCGACGAAGATGTAGTTCACGACCAGGTACAGCGCGCCCACCGACAGGCACCCCAACAGCATCGCGCGTGGCACATCGCGGGTCGGGTTCTTGAATTCGTCTGACGCGTAGATCGCCGCGTTCCACCCTGAGAAGGCGAAGGCGATGAAGAACAGGCTGCCCGCGAACCCCGAGGCGGTCATGCCGCTCAAGTCAGGCGGCTGCCACGTGGGAAAGGCAATCGACCCGACGGCCAGGCCGACGCCGACGAAGCCCACCAACAGAATCACCTTCACCGCGACCAACGCGTTCTGCACCCGCGCCGAGAAGTGAATGCCAAACGCGTGCACCGCGGTCAGCACCACCACCATCGCCGCGGCAAACACGCGAGGCTCGACGCCGGGCCAGACCGAGCGCGCGAACGCGCCAGCCGCCAACGCGTCGAGCGCAATGGGTGCCGAGAACCCGACCAGCAGCGACGCCCACCCGGCCACGTAGCCCAGCGCGGGGTGCCAGAGGGTCGAGAGGTAGCGGTACTCCCCGCCGCCTGCGGGCACCAGACGGGCCACCTCGGCATAGGCCCTTGCGCCGGCCAGCGCGAGCACCGCGCCCACCACCCACGCGATGAGAATCGTGCCGGGCGTCATGCTCTGCGCCATGAACCCGGTCGAGAGAAACACTCCCGCGCCGACCATGTTGGCGACGACCAGCCCGACGCCTGACCACAACCCGAGAGTTTTAGGAGATGACACTGAGTCGAGAGATGTAGTCCACCGCGCCGCTCAGTACACCCAGGGAATCACGCGGTACGGCACCCGCTGCTGGTACTCGACCCACATCGGCCCGTACTTGGCCGCACACCGGGTGTCGTCGTCGCGTTGACGGGGCAGCAACAGCAGCACGTAGTACAGCGGGTAGAGCCACGGCCACACCGACCCGGGCCAGCCCAGGCTCAGCGCCAACCCCGAGGCCATCAGAATTTCGCCCAGGTAGTTGATGTGCCGCGACAGGCCCCAGAACCCGCTGATCAGCACCCGCCGATTGCCCGGGCCCACGAGAAATTTCGGCTCGAGCACGCCGAACGCCTTTCTCTGAGCATCGCGCTTGAACCAATACTTCTGCAGGTTCGCGCCGCGCGAGAGCACCCACCCCGAGAAGAAGAGCGCCGCCACCAGCCCCAGCACCAGCCCAGGCGTATGCGGGTTGGGCGCCCCGGCCAGAGCCCACAGACCCACCGGGTAGAAGAACGGGTAAAAAACCAGGCACCCCCAGGTCAGCTTGAAGCCGACCCGCTCGGCGACGAAGTCGTAGGTGTACAGATGCACCTCTTCGAAGAAGAGGTACTCGGTCAGAAAAAACGTGAAGAGCCCGGCATACAGCGCCACGCCCGGCGAGGGGTCATCGGGGTGGGTTTGCCAATGGTACGCCGCGAACGAGAGCACGTTGAGCTCGAGCATCGTCGCGCCCGCCAGGTACAGGTACATCTTCGCGTCGACCCGGTTGGCGAAGTACTGCGGGTTCTCATGCCGGCCCAGAAAGAGGTCGGGCAGCAGCCCCTTCACGGGCGGAGCAGTGAGCACGACGAGCGCCGACGCGAGCAGCCCGAGCGCACAGGCACCAATGACCATCTCCCAGCGGTGCAGGTAGAAAAAATCCCACGGCACGAGGCCGGCCCAGCAGAAGCCGGCCCACAGTGCGAGCGTGATGACGAACACCCGAAGCCCGTTGAGCCGGTACCGCAGCGGGCGGCCATCGGCTCCGTGCACGTAGCCGTCGACCCAGCGCGCGGGCACCACGAGGTGAAGGGTGAGAACGAGCAGGTACACGACCGCCGGCCCGACGAGCGACAACATGGCGTGCGCTTATGCCAGACTCCGGGCAAGAAACACCGCGCTCTGAGCAGCACCTTCATTCTCCCGATTGTCGGGGCTGGCGCAGTGCAGTACGCCCTGAGGAATGGACGCTCTGCGCACCCCCATTGGCGGGGCGTTGATTTGGGTGGTGCTTCACTCGCTCGACTACTTCATGACGCTGTGGGGCGAGACAGAGCGTCGCCGTCGCGCTGACCGAGTCATCATCATTTCGGGCAGCTACGAGCTCAACCCGCTGTTTCAAAAAGACGTCGATGGCCGTCGCTGGCTCTCGGCGCGATTCGTCGTCACCCTCTTCGGAGTCGCCGCGCTCATCGCCGCCGCAAACGCCTTGGCCGCCAAAGTACCCGACGGCAAAGCGGGCCAAGACGGGTTGCTCGGCGTTCTGCTCTTCACTCGAACCGTCATCATCGCCAGACACCTTCAAAACATCTGGCTGTTTCGTCGCATGGCGACCCACCCCAGCTCGGTCGAAGGTCAGCTGCGGTACGAGCGACGAACCGTGCTCCTGCTCTCCGCCACGCAAGTGGCGAGCGTGTCTGCGCTGGTCGCGCTGGCTGCAGCCCTCTCACCAGCGCCGGTGCTCATCGGCGGCGCGCTTGGGCTCACGCTCTTGACCCTCTTGAACGTGGCGTTGGCGTTCAAGCGAACAGCCGTTGCCCCGGGCTCATGACGGCTGCCTTGGCTTACGCCTTCGCGAGCTGACGCAGCACGTACTGCAAGATGCCGCCGTGCCGGTAGTAGTCGAGCTCGTTGGGCGTATCGATGCGCGCGATCACGGTGAACACCTTGGAGGTGCCGTCGTCGGCCGTGGCGGTCACGGTGAGCTTCTTGCCCGGCGCCAGCCCCAACGCGATGCCCTCGATGCTGTAGGTCTCTTTGCCGTTCAAGCCCAGCGTCGCGGCGTCTTGGCCGTGCTCGAATTGGCAAGGCAGCACACCCATGCCGATCAAGTTCGAGCGGTGAATGCGCTCGAAGCTCTTGGTGATGACCGCGCGAACGCCGAGCAACATCGTGCCCTTCGCGGCCCAGTCGCGTGACGAGCCGGTGCCGTACTCGGCGCCGGCCAGCACCACCAACTGCCGGCCCTCGGCCTGGTACCGCATCGCCGCGTCGTAGATGAACATCTGCTCGCCGCTGGGCATGTGCTTGGTCACGCCGCCTTCGACACCGGGCACCAACAAGTTCTTGAGCCGAATGTTGGCGAAGGTGCCTCGCATCATCACCTCGTGGTTGCCGCGCCGCGCGCCGAAGCTGTTGAAGTCTTCGGGCTTGACGCCCTGCTCGCCCAGGTACTTCGAGGCGGGGCCCTTCTTGTCGATGTCTCCGGCGGGCGAGATGTGGTCGGTCGTAATCGAGTCACCCAGCAGCGCGAGCACCCGCGCACCGGCGATGTCTTTGAGCGGCGCGGGAGTCACCGGCATGCCGTCGAAGAACGGAGGCTTTCGCACGTAGGTCGACTTCGGGTCCCACTTGAAGGTGGCGCCGGTCGAGACCTTGAGCGCCTGCCACTGGGTGTCACCCTTGAGTACATCGGCGTAGCGCTTCTTGAACTGCTCGGGCTTGACCTGCTGCATCGCCACCGCGAGCTCTTCAGGGGTCGGCCAGACGTCTTTCAAGAACACCGCCTTGCCCGAGCGGTCGAAGCCAATCGCCTCGGTCGCGGGGTCCCAATTGGTGTGGCCGGCGAGGGCGTAGGCCACCACCAGCGGCGGAGACGCCAAGAAGTTCATTCGCACCTGCGGGTGCACCCGGCCCTCGAAGTTTCGATTGCCCGAGATGACCGCCGCGGCCGCCAGCCCCGAGGTCTCGATGGCTTTCGAGACCGCCTCAGGCAACGGCCCGGAGTTGCCGATGCACGTGGTGCAGCCGTAGCCAACCAGGTGAAAGCCCAGCGCCTCGAGGTACGGCATCAACCCAGCTTGGGTCAGGTACTCGGTCACCACCTGGCTGCCCGGCGCGAGCGAGGTCTTGACCCACGGCTTGGTGTCGAGACCCATCTCGACGGCCTTCTTCGCCACCAGCCCCGCGGCCATCAGCACTGACGGGTTCGAGGTGTTGGTGCACGAGGTGATCGCCGCGATGACGACCGCTCCGTTGGTCAGCTCATAGCTCTGCGAGCCCTGCGTGACGACG
>JANLPS010000503.1:0-41714 GCA_031367385.1 Archangium sp.
CTCGTCGATTTTCGACGCGGCGACCTCGAACTGCGGCTTGACCAGCGCAATCAACACGCCGCCGCCCTTCAGCTTCGGCAGCACGGCGGGCAACACCACCGTCAACGAGATGAAGCTCACGTCGATCACGATCACGTCGACCGGCTCGGGCAGGTCTTCATCGCTCAAACTGCGAGCATTGACCCGTTCATGCGAAATCACCCGTGGGTCGACGCGCAGCTTCTCGTGCAGCAACCCGTACCCGACGTCGATCGCATGCACCCGCACCGCACCTGACTGCAGCAGGCAATCGGTGAAGCCGCCGGTGCTCGCGCCGATGTCAGCGCACACCGCCCCCGTCACCGCGAGTGAGAACGCCTCGAGCGCAGCCTTGAGCTTGAGCCCCCCGCGCGAGACGTACGGCATCACCTCGCCCTTGAGCCGCAGCTCGGCCTCACCCGACACCTGGGTGCCTGGCTTGTCGACCCGTTGGTCGTCGACGATCACCAGGCCCGCGAGAATCAGCGACTGCGCCCGGGCCGTGCTCTCGGCCAGGCCGCGCTCGACCACCAGCACGTCGAGCCGCTTCTTCTTCACCGCGCCAGCACCTCATGCGCCGCGCGGGTCAGCCCGGCCACGTCGAGCCCCAGCTCCGCGCGTTGAACCCGAGCGTCGCCATGCCGCACGAAGTGGTCTGCAGGCAGCGCCACCACCTTCACCCGCGGCGTCAACTTCAGTCGAGCCAGCGCCTCGAGCACCGCCGCGCCGAGCCCACCCCGCTCACTGCCTTCTTCAACCGTGACGATGGCACCACTTCGGCCTGCTTCAGCCACCGCCACCTCATCGAGCGGCGCCACGAACCTCGCGTCGAGCACCGACCACGTCGGGTTCGACTCCGCCGCGCTCAACGCCGCCAGCGCGAGGGGCCCCAAGGCGATGAAGGTCAGCTGCGCACCAGGCGCCCGCTTGAGCCACCGGGCCGACGTGCCCGTCACGTGAGGTACGCCCGCGGGTCGCACCGGCAACGTCCCCCGGGGGAAACGCAGGGCCAGCGGAGTGCCCGAGTCGAGCCCATGCGCGAGCAACCCGTCGAGATCTTCGCCGAACGTCGCCCCCGCCACTTCGAGGTTCGGCACCGTGCGCAGCGAAGCGACATCGAAGATGCCCTGATGCGTGGCTCCATCGGCACCGACCAGCCCCGCGCGATCGATCGCGATGATCACTGGCAGCTTCGGCAACGCCACGTCGTGAATGACCTGGTCATAGGCCCGCTGCAAAAAAGTCGAATAGATGCACACCACTGGCCGAAGCCCCGCGTGCGCCAGCCCCGCCGCGAACGTCACCGCATGCTGCTCGGCGATGCCCACGTCGTACACCCGGTCTGAAAATCGCGCCTTCAGCCCCGTCAGCGACGAGCCCTCGAGCATCGCCGGAGTCACCACCACCACGCGCGAATCGACCGCCATTCGCCGCTCGAGCGCTGCCGCCCAGGCATCGCTGAAGGTCAGCTGCCCACCGCGGGAGCGCACGAGCTTGCCGTCGCGCAGCTCGTAGGGCCCCATCGCGTGCCCACGGGTCTGCAGGTCGGCCTCGGCGTGCTCGAAGCCATGCCCCTTCTTGGTCATCACCTGCACGACCGCCGGTTTGCCGCACGCCTGCAGCTCGCGCAGCGCCAGCTCGAGCTTCGGCAAGTCGTGCCCGTCGACCGGCCCCAAGAACACGAAGCCCAGCGACTCGAAGAACGGCCGCGCACCCTGCCGCAGCATCGCGGGCATCGCTCCAACGTTCGCCGAGATGCTCATGCCGTTGTCGTTGACCACGATCTTCAGCGGCATCTGCGAATGGCCAGCGTTGTTGAGCCCTTCGAAGCTCAGGCCACCGGTGAGCGCTCCATCGCCGACGATGGCCACCACCTGCCCCGGCTGATGCTGGTGCCGCTTGCCCTCGAGAATGCCCAGCGCGACCGAGATGGCCGTGCACGCGTGGCCCGCTCCGAAGGCGTCGTGCTCGCTCTCGGCCGGGTCTAAAAACGGAGCAATCCCCTGTGCTTGCCGCAGCGTCCCCATCCGCTCCCGGCGCCCGGTGAGCAGCTTGTGCGCGTAGGTTTGGTGCCCCACGTCCCACACCAGGCGGTCGACGGGAGACTTGAAGACCCGGTGCAGCGCCACGGTGAGCTCGACGGTGCCGAGCGAGGCGCCGAGGTGGCCTCCGACCTTGCCGCAGATGCGAATGATCTCTTCGCGCAATTCTTCGCACAGAGCCGGCAGCTCGCTTGGAGCGAGCGCACGCAAGGCTTTGGGCGAGTCGACGCGCGACAGCAGAGTCAACTCGAGCGCTCCACCGAGTAGGCGGCCAACGCGGCGAGCGGCCCGTCAGCGCCATCGAACGAGGCAACGGCCTGCTGCGCGCGGCGAACGTATTCCCACGCCATCGTCTTCGAGGCCTCGAGCCCGACCACCGAGGGGAAGGTGTGACGGCCCGCCGCCGCATCGGCGCCCGTGGGCTTGCCCATCGTCTCGGCCGAGGCAGTCACGTCGAGCAGGTCATCGGCGATTTGAAACGCCAGGCCCACGGAGTCACCGAACACCGTCGCCGCTTCAATCGCCTGCGCCTCGCCGCCTCCTGCAATCGCACCCATGCGGCATGCGGCGGTGATCAACGCGCCGGTCTTGCCCCGGTGCAGCTTGAGCAGATACTCGAGCTCGGCCGGTCGATCTTCGGCGATGTCGAGCACTTGCCCGCCCACCATGCCGCCGGCTCCGGCCGCGCGCGCGAGCTCAGCCACCAACCGGCCACGCAGGGCCTGCTCTTTCTGCGCCCCCGTCGCCAGCATGGTGAACGCGTCGGTCAACAGCGCATCACCCGCCAGAATCGCCATCGCCTCGCCGAACGCCTTGTGGTTGGTCGGGCGGCCGCGGCGCAGATCGTCGTCGTCCATCGCGGGCAGATCGTCGTGCACCAGCGAATAGGTATGAATGCACTCGAGCGCACACGCCGCGTCATCGGCCGGAGCGCCTCCGCCATTCGACGCGCGCGACACCGCATCGGCGAACGCCAGGCACAGCACCGGCCGCAGCCGCTTGCCACCATCGAGCAGCGAATACTTCATCGCCTCGGCCAACCGCGCCGGCGCACGTCGGGCCACTTCACTCATTCGCGAGGCCAGCAGCGCCTCGACGCGGGTCTGCTGCGAGCCCAACCACGGTTTCAAATCAAAAGGCACGTGCGTTCACCCTCATTTCAAAACGGCACATCATCGTCATCAGCCGGCGGCGCGGCGCTCTTTCGCACCGCAGGAGTCGCCAGCGGGGTCGCCATCGCCGGCCGCTGCGCCTGGGGCTGCGATGGCACATCGGGCGTCTCGGGCACCTTGAGCGGCGCGGTTCGCCCCTCTTCGCTCAGCAGCTGTTCGATGCGCTTTTCGGCGTCGTTGAGCAGCTTCTCGCCTTGTTTCACCAGCCCGACGCCCTCACCGAAGCGTTCGAGCGATTCTTCGAGTGACAGCTCGCCCGCCTCGAGGGCCTCGACGATTTGCTGCAGCCGCGTCACCACGTCGCCGTACTGCCCTGAGCTCGGTTTGTCTTTCGCCACGCGCCCTCTATACCGAATTGCCGCTCCGGGAGCAGGGTCAGTAGAGTGCCCCTCGTGAAATTCTCGGCCTGGCTGCTGATGGCGTTAGCGACGTGGGGCAGCGCGTGCACGTGCACCGGCCAGGTCGGGCCTGGTGGCACCGACGCGGGAGCCCCCGGTGACGCAGGCGACCCCATCATCGACGCCGGGCCCCAGGTGCCGACGTGCGGCCTCACGGTGCTGACTCAACCGAGCGCACCGACCCTCACTGCGTCGAACGTCACCTCGTACGAAGTGACTCTGACCTGGCAGGGCCCGGCCGAGGCAACTCAGTATCGGGTCATGCGCGGCGCAGCCCAGGTCGCGCTGGTCACCGCTCCCACGTTCACCCACCGCCCCGCCGTGCCAGGAGAAATCTGGACCTACCGGGTCACCGCGCTCAAAGACGACGGCGCCGAGAGCGCCCCCTCGAACGAGGTGAGCGTCACCATTCCTGCTGAGACGGCTGGGCCGTTGCAGTCACTTCAACCCGGGCACTGGTACGAGATACCCAATTCGCATTTGCGCGGGTCGAAGGCCGCCCTCACCTCGGCCGACTATGCGTGGCTCGGCCAGGGCGAAGGGCTGTCGGGCATCATGAACGACTGGTCGAGCGGCGCGTTCGATACCCAGCGCGACCGCCTCTACGTGAGCGGAGGCGGGCACAACGGCTACTTCGGCAACGAAGTGTACGGCTTCGACCTGCGAACGCTGGCCTGGGTGCGCTTGACCGAACCCAACCCGGTGACGGGTGAATGCCCCGCCCCCGAGCTTGGCGTCAATTGCGCCACGCATACCTACGACGGCCTCGAGTACCTCCCGCTGCCCTTCGACCGCTTCATGGCCGTGGGGTGGGACGGGTGGACGCAGAACACCCTCAACCTCGACACCAACCGGTGGAGCGCCTACCCCGACAAGCCCCAAAAGGGCTCTCGCACCGGAGCCAACTGCGCGTACGACGTCGCCACGCGTTCGCTCTGGTACCACGCCGGCGGCGGAGCGCTCTCTGCGTGGGACCCCACCACCGGCCTGTGGTCGTTGCGCGGCGGTGTCGACAACGCGGGCTACTACCGAACGGGGCTCATCGACCCCAAACGCAAGCGCTACATCGGCCTGGGGAATGGCGGCACCGAGACCTGGTCTATCGATGCGCTCGGCAAATTCGTACCCATGTACGTGCACCTCGCGACCACGGGAGACACCGACATCGAGGCCGCGGGCAACCCCGGCGCCGAATACGACCCGGTCACCGATCAGCTCGTCGCGTGGAAGGGCGGCGGCGACATCTACACCCTCGACCTCACCACCAACGTGTGGACCAAGCGCGCCGCAGTCGGCGCAGTCACCGCCGGGCCTCCAAATGGCACCGGTACCTACGGCCGCTTTCGCTACGTGCCGAGCATGAACCTCTTCGTCGAGGTCAGCGGAGTCGATGAGAACGTCTTCGTCTACCGCCTCGATTCGACCCCGCCCAAGAACCCCAAGCGGCTCGAGGTGGCCAGCGCCAAGTCGCGGCTCGAGGCAAACCTGAGCACCACGCTCTCGGCGAAGGTCGTCTCCCGCGACGACACCGCGACCGACGTCACCACCGGTACGGTCTTCAGCTCGCTCGACCCGGCAATCGCCACCGTTGACGCGGCCGGCACCGTGCACGCGCTCACACCCGGTCACGCGAGGCTGCAGGCCAGCTACACCGACTCGATGACCCGCATCGGGGTCGTCGGGGGCCTCGAGCTGGAGGTCGTCGGGCTCTCCGGAGCGCTCGTGCTCGATTCGCTCAGCATCGAGCCCGCTCAGACCCAGCTCGCCGTGGTGGGGGCTGCCCGGCCCCTCACCGTGGCCGGTCGGTACCACCGCGACGGCGACGTCTTCACCCGCGACGTGAGCTGCTTGGTGACCTTGACCTCAGATCTGCCGGTGATTGCCTCGATTTCTGGCGTGACATTGAGCGCGGTCGCCGCCGGCTCGACGACCGTTCACGCCACGCTGGGAGCCGTCACCACTTCGGCTTCGCTCACCGTCGTCGGCGACGCGCGCAGCACGTTGAAAACGTTGAACTTTCAGCCGCCGGGCCCGGCGAGAGTGACCGGCTGGGCGGTGGCCGATGACTCGGGGTTCGACGCAGCCCGGGGCTGGGGCTGGCTGACCGTGCCAGACGCCGCGACTCGAGAAGATCGCGACGGCAAGAATGACCCTCGCCTCGCCAGCTTCGTGCAGACCTCGAATGGCACCTTTCGCCTGCAGGTACCCGATGGCCGATACCACCTGGCCGCCTCGATGGGTGACAACGCCTTTGGCGGAGGCCTCGCGTCGCTCGACGTGAAGACCGTGTCGATCGTCGCCCACATCGGCACCGGCAACACCGCCGGGCAAGCCATCGTCGACGTGACCGGAGGCACGGGGCTGGTGCTCACCGTCGTCGGGCCCATCAACTGGCTCGCGGTGATGCCGGTCAACGGCCTGAGCTTCGACTCGGTGCTTGCCAGCGCCAAGACCTGGTGACGGCGCGTCTCGCCAGACTCTGGCCTGTGTGGCTCGCGGTCGCGATTCGCATGGTGATCTGGGCCCTTCTCCCCGAGGCCCGGTTCGCCTCTGACGAAGGCAGCTACGTCGGCGCGGCCCGTCAGCTCGTCGAGCATTGTCAGCAAGACGTGTTCTGGCCACCGCTGACCGGGTGGCTCATCGCCGCGGTGCGGTGGCTGTTCGGGCCGTCGCACGCGATAGCGCGTGGGGTCTGGGTCGCCCTCGACGTCGGTACCCTCGTGGTGCTTCGGCTGCTGGCGGCGCGGGTCGGCGCCGTCGTCTGGCCGAGCGGGCCCGTACAGGCATCGCGCTTCACGATGCTCGTGAGCGTGGGCTACGCGCTGTATCTCCCCGCGATTTCGCACGCACAATTCACGACCTCGGAGACGCCCGCGCTGTTGCTGCTGTTGCTGGCATTGCTGGCCCTCACCAGTCGACGGTCAGTGGCGCTTCGACACGCCGGGGTTGGCGTTCTGCTGGGCGCGCTGGTGCTGGCCCGGCCCAACCTGGCGCCGCTGGGAGTCGTGCTGCCACTCGCGGCTCGAGCTCGGTGGTCGCACGCACTGCTGAGCATCGCCATCTCGTGTCTGATCGTTGCCCCGGTGATGATGAACACCTGGGCCACCTCGGGCGTGCTCGAGGTCGCGAACAGCGCTTCGTACAACCTCTGGCTCGGCAACCGGCCAATGTATGCCGAAGACCTCGATCTGTTTCGCCCCGCCGCCACTCAAGAACAAATCGATATTCGCCGCGCCGGCTGGAGCGCCCAGCCCCCGCCGTCGGCCCTCGAGCAGCGACGTCAGGCGCTGGAGTGGATCAGCGCGAACCCGGCCACGTTTGCCCGTCGGGTTACTGGGCGTCTGGCCCGCGTCTTCGTCCCCAAGACCGATGTGCTCGAGCTGGTCGGAGGTGAGCGACGCGCTGGCATTTTCGCTCCGGGCCCGCTGGGGCTCCTGCTGACCGCGAATGCCGAGTGGTCGGTGATGCTCTTCGCAGGCCTCGCCGGGCTCTTCGTCTTTCGCCACCGGGCTCCGGGCGTGGGGTTGCTCTTCGCCAGCACCATCGTCGCAGCGACCGTGCTCTGCCTGGTCGCCATTTCCAAGCCTCGGTACTCGTTCGTCTTCGAGCCGCTGCTGTTGATGGGCGCTGCGCTGGTGCTCGAGTCGCCACGAGCGCAGCTGGGCGTGCTGAACCCCCGTGATCGCATCGCGCTCGGGGCCACCGCCGCATTTCTCGCCTGGGGTTGGCTGGCTTGGCTCGTCTTCGCGTTCTCGTCGCGGCTGGCGGCGCCTTAGGGCCGAATCGCGAGCACGGCGCGCGTGCCACCAGGGGCCGTCGCGGTCATGCCGTCGATCAAGCTCTGCACTTCTCCGGGGCCCATCGAGCCGAGCTCTTTGGCGTAGGGCAGCCGACTGAAGGCCCACATGATCGACGCGACCATGGTGACGGGCAGCCGACTCACCAACGCCACGACCATCGGCGTGACGGCGTGCCCCATTTGCCGAACCACATCGAACGCTTCGCGGAGCGCCCGAGCGTGACGTGCGGCCTCGGCCCAGGTGATGCCCGCGCGACGTGTGAAGGCCAGATAACTGAGCGCCATCAAAGGAATCACGAAGGCCGCGTGGCTGCGCAGAAAGGCCTCCATGTCGGGCTCGACCACGGTGGGAAAACCCGCTGTGCGAAAGACGGCGGCCCACTGCTCGCTGCTCACGAACGTGCTCTGCCCGGGAGTGCCCACCGTGCTCTTCAACTTGCCGTCGATGAAGATCGCCGTGAACGTCGGAAACCCGAAGGCAAAGCGCGTGGCGCCAACGGTGTCTCGAAGCCGGTCGAGCTTCTCGAACGTGTTGAACATGAACATCACGTGCTTGGCAGGGCTGGCCTTGATCGCTGGCAGCAGGGCGTCGGCCTGGTGGGCGAGCACCGTCACCAGCACCAGATCGTAGGCAGTCGTCGCGTCGAGCCCAGCGGTGGCCTTCACCGGTGCACGGTCGCCGTTGATCGCGACAATCGCACCGTCGCGCTGCAGCGCCTCGAGTCGAGAACCACGGGCGATCAGCGTGACCTCGTGGCCACCGCGCGCGAAATAGAAAGCAAACGTGCTGCCAATTCGCCCAGCCCCGATGATCGCGATGTTCATGAACGGCGCTCATCTTTCATGAATCGCTGAACGATGCACCGGCGAACTCGAAGACCTCCGTTCGTCCAGGAGGCGGGCTCGAACCCCGTTCGTCCTGAGCGAAGACAGGACCCGTCACCCGCCTCGAAGCTTCACGCCCGACACGGTCGCCTGAATCTCATCGCGCTCCGCCACCGTAATCTTGACCGCATCGCCAACCCGTACATCGCCCGCGGCGCGCACCACGCGCCCATCGGGCAATTGCACCAGCGCATACCCACGCGCCAACACCCGCAGCGGGCTCAGCGCATCCAACCGCCCCGCGCTCGATCTCAGCCGCTCCTGTTCGCGAGCCAATTGCCGGCGAGGCCACGCGTTGAGCCGGTCTGCCAGGTGGCCGAGGGCCTGGCGCTCTCGCAGCACCTCCGGCGACGGAGAGGCCCGATGAAACTCCATCACGCTGCGGTTGAACGACTCGCGTTCTCCCCGCAGCTGGGTGCGAACCACCGCCAGCAGCCGCGCCGACAACGACTCGAGCTCGGCCCGTCGAACCTTCAGCTGATCTTGCGGCCTGGCCCGCTGCAAGCGCACCGCAAGTGCCCGTACCTGCTCTCGATTCGCGCGCACCGACCGTCGCAGCACACGGGCCATTCGCTCGGCGGAGTCGCTGAACCGCAGCCGGTACTGGGTCAGCGTTCTGCGCGGGTCGGTCATCTTCGCGCCCAGGGCTCGCAGCGCGTTTCGCTCGTGCAGCAGTCTGCGGTCGAAGGCTCGCCGCAGCCGGGCCTGCGCATTCGCCAGCCCCACCGTCAGGTCGGCCAGCACCGGTGCCACTGCCTCGGCCGCCGCGCTCGGAGTCGGCGCGCGAACATCTGCGACCAAATCAGCCAGGGTCGTGTCGATCTCATGACCCACCGCCGACACCACCGGTACCCGGCTCGCGAAAATCGCCCGGGCAATCGGCTCTTCATTGAACGCCCACAAATCGTCGACCGACCCACCACCCCGGGTCACGACCAGCACGTCGACGTCGACTCGCTGAAACCACCGAATCGCTCTCGCGACCTCGTACCCGGCGCCTTCACCCTGCACCCGCGCGTCGCACACCACCACCGACAGCCGGGGGTGCCGCCGGTGCAGCACCTTCAAGAAATCGCGCAGCGCCGCGCCGCTGATACTGGTCACCACGCCGATTCGCTTCGGCAACATCGGCAGCGGTCGCCTGGGCCGGGTGCGCCGCTCGCCAATCAGGCCCTCGGCTGAGAGCTTCTGCTTCAACTCCTCGAAAGCAAGCGCCCGCGCCCCAACGCCCTCGGGCTCGATTCGCTGCGCGATGACGCTGTACCGGCCCTGCGGCTCGTAGACGTTGATGGCCCCTTCGACGACCACCGACAACCCGTCTCGCAGCGCGAACTTGAGCAGCCGCGCCGTGCTCTGCCAGATGCGCACCTCAATCGAGGCAAACTGATCTTTGATCGAAAAATATAGGTGCCCGCGCGTGTTCGGCCCGCGAAAACCCGAGACCTCGCCACGCACCAGCACCCGCGTCAGGGCCGGCTCGAGCAGCTCCTTGACCTGCGCGGTGAGCTCGGAGACCGAGACCACCTTCCGCTCCACCACCGGGCGCCGCCAGGCCGGTTGCGGGGGAGCGGGCGGATCCAGCGGCGTCCGCTCCGAAGGCAGCAACGCCGGCGCCTCGACCACCACCGGCATCGCTTCGACCTTTGGCTCGACCTTGACCTCGGGAACCGCAGCAGCGGGAGCCGAACCGAACAAATCGCCCTGCTTCATTTGTTCTGCAGCTCGGCCAACCGGGCGTCGGCCTTCTGGTGAAACTCGTCGTCCTTCGGGGTCATCGACAGCACCTCCTTGAACAACCGCGCCGCCTCGTCAGGCGTGCTGTCTCGCAGCTGATAGCCCCGCAAATACACGTCTCTGGCCTGGTTTCGCGCCTCCGAGAGCAAATTCAACGCCCCCGGGTGCGTCGGCTCGGCCTGCAGCACTCGGCGCGAGTTGTCGATGGCTTTGGCCCAGTTGCCAGTGGTCTTCGCCTGCGAGGCCTTCAGGTAAAATGAAGCCGCGACCCGAGTGCGAATCTGCTTCGACAGCTCGCTCGATTGCCCACCGGCGATCTTCCGGTCGAGCTCGAAGAGGGCGAACAGATCACCATCTGGCAGCTGCTCGAGGCTCTTGAGCTTCGTGTTGAACTCTTTGATCTCCGACTCGAGCGTGCGGCACTGCGCCTGCTTGGTGGCACAGGCCTCGGCCAGTGAGAGCGCTCCCGACGCGTCACCCGACCGAAACCGATTGTGCACTTCGACCCAGGGCGTCTCGACTACGGCCGCCGCCACACTCGGGTTGCGAAGCCGCGCCATCGTCGCCTCGGCCTGCCGCTTGAGCTCGATCGCCTCGCGGTCTTCAGGCTTGGCGATCAACAGGTCATCAGCGATCGCCTTGACCTGCTCGAGCTTCGTCATCTCGGCCGGCGGCGCCAACAACCCGCGCGCTTGGGCCGCCTTCGCCACCATTCGCGCCTCGAGCTGCTCTACCAGCGCCGCCCGCAGCGCCTCGCTCGGCCCCAGCGTGTTCTGCACCTTGGCCAGCGCCACCGAAGCCGCCCCCACTTCGCCTGCTTTGATCGCTTCGGCCGCCGCGTGCAACGCCTCTTGATTCGGCAGCTCGAGGTCGGCGCGCTCGATGTACTGCTTCACCGATTGCGCTTCGTAGTCAGGCTCGTCTTCTTGGAGCTGCAACAGCACCTGCTTGGCCTCGGCCCACTTGCCGTCACGGGCGAGCCGCTTGGCCTCTTGAAATTGCGCGTCCATCTCCTGCTGGTGTTGCGCTTCGACCTGATTCTGCTTGGTCACCTGCAGCTTCTTCTTGTTGTCGATCGCCTTCCACCCGACCCCGATCGCCATCACGATCGCCAGCACTCCGCCAAAGCGAATCAGCACCTTGCGCAGGCTGCTCGGAGCATTCGCTGCCGGGCCCGTGCCGCGACGAACCACCCGCGCTGGCCGCTCACGACGCGCAGGCAGGTCGCTGTTTCGCGCCGTGCGCACCGGAGCGCGCCGCGAAGGCGCCAGCTCCTTCGGCGCATCATCGATCGGCTCGAGCACCGCCGCGGTCGCAGAGGTGTTGACGAAGGTGAATTCACTGTCACCCATGCCGAGCACGTCGTTGTTCGCAAGCTGCGTCTCGTCGAAGATCTCGGCGCCGTTGAGGGTCGTGCCGTTGCCCGAGCCCAGGTCGAGCACCGCCCAGCCATCGTCGGTCTTGCGCAGCGTGGCATGCCGCCGAGACATCGAGGTGTCTGCCACCGAGATCGTCGCCTCGGGAGATCGCCCGATGACCATCTCGTCACCCACCAATGGGTACTCCTGATCTTTGGCCGGGCCCACGGTACACACCAGGCTCGAGCCTGACGCCGCCGGCGCCGCCCCCCGCCGCTTCACCGGCGGCCTTCGCTTCGATGGAGGGCTCCCCGTGCTCGCCATGCGCTACCCGCCCGCCCCGTTGAACATGAACGCGAACACGATCGGCCCGAACAGAATCATGAACACCGTGGGAAAAATGCACGCGATGAGGGGGAACAACATCTTGACCGGCGCCTCGTTGGCCAACTTTTCGGCGCGTTGCGTTCGCTCGATTCGCAGCTGGGTCGATTGAATGCGCAGCACTTTGCCGAGGCTGGTACCCATCTTGTCGGCCTGAATCAACGCGGTCACGAACTGAGTCAGCGACGGCAGGTCGACCCTTGCGATCATCGCCTTGAGCGCCTCTTCGCGGGTCTTGCCCATCTTGAGCTGCTTGAGCACCAACCCCAGCTCGTCACGCAGCGGGCCGCCCTTGCCTTTGCGAACCACCGTGTCGAGCGCCGCGGTGAAGTCGAGCCCGGCTTCGACCGACAGAGTCAGCAAGTCCAAGTTGAAGGGCAGCGCTCGGGTGATCGCCAGGTGACGCTTGGTGACGTGATCATTCGCCCAGATCAGCGGGTAGAGGCCGCCCAACACCCCGCCCGCCAGGCCCCAGGCCAGGTTCTGCTCGAAGGCATTCGCGGCGATCAGGCCGAACATCAGGCCGACCAGAAACCCGATCTCCTGCAGCGCCATGATGTCTTCAGGCGAGTACGCCTGCGGAGAACCCCCGCGAATCAAGATCTTGCGAATTCGGTCTTCGTACGCCGGCCACATCAGCTTGCGGTTGATGATGCCCAGCCGCTTGACCACCACGTTGCCCGCGCCCGACGCACCGCCGCCCGACTCGTTCTTCACCTCGATGATGAACTGCTCGAGCAAGGTCGTGTAGAGGCCCATCGACAAAAAGGCCATCGCCGCGGCCGCACCAGCCGCTGACACCACCAACAGAACGTTCGTCACTTCCACTTGGGTTTCGAGGCCTTTAGATATCGATGTTGGTAATTCGCCGAATGATCAGCACGCCCATCACTTCCATCACCATGATCACCGCCACGAGGATGTACCCGAAGATGTGGTCGAGCATCGGCTGCATCAGGTCAGGCCGCATGTAGTTGAGCACGATGCCAAGAATCAACGGCATCGCCGACACCACCCACCCCTGCAACTTGCCCTGCGCCGTCAGCGCGTCGATCTTGCCCTCGAGGCGAAAGCGCTCGCGAATGGTGGTCGATAGGGTCTCGTACATCTCGGCCATGTTGCCGCCCAGCTGCCGCGCGATGTTGGTCGACACCGCCACCAGGTCGAGATCGTCTGACCCCACCCGCTTCGCCATGTTCAGCAGCGCCTCGTCGGGCTGCACGCCCAGCTTGAGCTCCTTGACGAACAGGCCGAACTCCTGGCTCAGCGGCACCGGCGCGTCTTTCGAGATCTGCTCCATCGCTTGCTGAAAAGTCAGGCCCGCCTTGAGCGCGTTCGACATCGCCTGCAGCGCGTCAACCAGCTGGGTGTTGAACTTCTTGATGCGCCGTACCCGGTAGTGCTTCACCGTCATCATCGGCAAGAAGAAGCCGAAGATGGTCAGCCCCACCGCGACCAAGGGGTTCACCACGAAGTAGCCGAACAGCCCCAAGAAACACATCGAGGCCACGTTGAGCGCCAGCATCTGCCGCGGGTCGATGAACAAGAACATGTCGCTCAAGTCGTTCATCGACTTGACGATGTAGCGCTCCTGGTACTGCTCGTAGGCCTTCGCGAGCACGCCGAACACCACGATGCTCAAGAAGAACACGAAGCCGGTCATCAGCAGCGCGACGAGACCCTCGAGCATTGCCTTACTCTTCCTTCTTGTTGTCCGAGCCGGTGCCGCGAATGATCTGAATCGTATTGAACCGAATCTCCTGCAGCTTCTTCGCGCGCTCGCCCGAGAGCAGGGTGTCGATGGTCACGTGGCTGCGATCTTCGATGTTGCTGATGTCTTCTTCATTACGCAGCGTCAGCGTCAGCGAGCCGAGCTCACGGGCCAGCACCAACAGCTCGACCTCGTCGGCGTACACCTGCAACGTCACGTCGCCGTAGGTGCGCGCGTTGTCGGGCAGGAGGTTCACGTTGGTGGTGCCGGTGATCTTGCCGGTCGCCAGCACGATGATGTTCTGCATCAGGGTCACCGCCACCGCTTCGTTGGTCTTCGGGTCTTTGAAGGTGCCCACCACGTCGACGTGATCGTTGGGCCGCACCCAACCGCCCACCGCCGTCACGCCCTTGGCCTCGATTGAAATCGCGCGGCCCTTCTTCAAAATCTTGGTCGAGAGCCGCTCAGCCGCGCGCGTCGTCTCGAACTGGCTCCACAGCAACGGGTCGCCAGCCTGCAGCGCCACCAACACCTTCTGGTTGATCACGTAGGGCGCGTTGTCGGGCTTGATCACCGACGAGGTGACGAACTGCTCGGGCACCTGCCGCTGTGAAATCATCTCCATGGTCACCACAGACCCCTCGGAGATCTCCACCGCCGCCACGACCACCGGCACCAGGTTCCACCCTTTGCGAACGTCTGACTCTTTCTTCTTCAACGCAGACCAGGCCACGATGCCTGCGAACACGCCGAGTGCGACGGCTACCAGAAGCGGGGTCTTGCCCTTAAGCATGAATAAGTGACTCCAAAGCGAGCGCGCGACTTAACGGTTTTCGTCGAGGGAGCGCTCGAAGATGCTAGCGAATTGAGAGCGGTGTGTCTCAATGTAGCCCGCGTGCCTACACCAGGCCACATCGTACTGAAGCAAGCACCCGAAATCACCGCTTGCTGGCGGGAGCAGCTTGCTTCGGAGCATTGAGCTCGGCGGGCTGCTGGTCTGACGTCTGCCGAGTCGGCGCGGCCTTCTTCTTCGCCATCTTGCTGGCAGAGGGTTCGGCGCTTCGGCGCTGCACCATCTGCTTCGAGGCGGTGGTCTGGCCAAACTCCTGAGCCAAGGCGTCACAGTAAGGCTGCGCCTGGTCGGGCTCGCCCATCGCGTCATAGGCATCGCAGACCCGCTTGAGCGACTCGGCCCGCTGCGCCCCCTGCGCTCCGGAGCTGAGAATCGACAGGCACTCTTTGATTTCGGCCTGGCGATCGCCACGGGTATTGGCCGCGCGCGCCATCGACAGCTGGTCTTCGAACACCTTGCCGACGCGTGAGCGCACCGCTTGTCTCTCATCGTCGGAGGCAGCCGCCGTGTCCAACCCCAGGCCCTCTTCGCGATCTCGCTTCGATTCGAGCTTGTTGCCCGTGGCGGTGCCGGGTGAGGCGACTCCGCCGCCCTTGGTGCCCAGGTTCATGCTCGGCTTCTTCAGCACCGGCGAAGGAGAAGGAGGCGGCTTCGCGGAGTATTGCTCGGCCATCGGCGTCTCGGGTTCGCCCTGAGCGTACCCTTGCGCGAGACCCCCGACCGCTTCGCCCTCCAACGATTTCTTGTCATTGTTCGCCGGCGCATCTTTGAGCGACCTCGCGCCACCCTTCGGCACCGCCGCGCTCGAGCCGCGCAGGCCGAACAAACCATCTGAAGGCTGCGGCTTGGCTTCGACGATCTTCGACGGCTGCGCATCGGCCCGGCTCTTTTTCCGGTCGATGCCCGCGCCAGAGTTCATCGAAGCATAGGCGTCGAACTCGTCTCCATTGGCGGTCTTCGGGGCTGGCGTGGCCGGCACCACTGTCGCCGCCTTGGGGCCCATGACCGCGTCGATCACCTTCGACTGCTCTTTTTCGGCCGCTGCCAGCTCGCGCTTCGCCAACTCTTCAGTGACCGCCGCTTCTTTCTCTTTCGGCGCCACCGCGACCACCACGGGGGCCGGCGCCTGCTCCTGTTTCTTGAACGCCACACCCGACACGTCGGGCGGCGCCATTTCGCTGGCTCGAATCGCGACCACACCCACCGTGGTCAGGGCCATCACCGTCGAGAGCGGTATCAGCAGCTTTCGCCACAGCGGCACCAGGCGCTTCGGCTTCGCGTTGTTCTTGGCGTGCTGGTCGGCGTACGCGAGCAGCGATTCGAGGCCCGCCATCGGCGCGGGCTCGACTGGCAGGGCCCGCATCTGCGAGCGCACCGAGGTGATGTTCGAGAGCGACTCCGAGCACTTGCTGCACCCACGAACATGCGCGTCGACCGCCTCCGCCTCATGCGGTTGCAGCTCGCCGTACGCAAAATCGAGGAGCTTGTCCTCGAACTGGTGCACTCCCGGTTTCATAGTCGCTAAGCCACTGTCCTTCCGTCGCTGCTGGTGACGGCATCGGCCTCGATGCCAGCTTCATTCAATCGCTTGCGCAAGCCTTCGAGCGCGTACCGCATTCTGCTCTTCGCCGTGTTCTCGTTCACGCCAACCACCTCGGCGATCTCCTTGAAAGCAATGCCTTGGTATTCACGAAGCAAGAACACTTCACGCTGTTCTTCCGGGAGCGACTCCAGCGCCCGTTCGATCAGCGGCCTGACCCGCAAACTTTCGGCCCCGCGGTCGGGAGCCATCGCCCCTTCATCACCCACCAAATCGCCCAGCGATCGATCGGTGTCATCACCCAAGGGTGCGTCGAGCGACGCTGTTTTTCGAAAGGCCTCTTTTCGCGTGGCATCGACGCACAGGTTTCTCGCGACCGTGAACAGGTAGGTCGTGAACTTCGCCGTGGGTGAGTAGCCAGCGCTGTTTCGAATCACTTTGAGCCACGTCTCCTGCAAAATGTCCTCGGCCCGTTGCCGATGGAGCACATAGCGGAGGATGAAGTTGAAGACCGTTTGACGGTGCCGTTGCACGAGCGTCGAAAACGCTCCGGCATCACCCGACTTGTAGGCGAGCATCAGCTGCTCGTCGGAAGTCTGCGGACCCAACCAAAACCCCATTCTGTCGCCTGGCTCGAACGCGCGACGGCGCGTGGTGATCTAACTGAATTAAAGGTCTCGGCGGCGACGGTAAGTTACGAGAATGACAGGCACACCTACCAAAGTCACCACCGCAGCTTGCCCCAACAGCACCGGCGGCAAGAGCTGCTGCAGGTGAATGAACAGGCTCCGGCCCAGCCCCAGGCCCAGCAAGACACCGGTCAGGCTGCGCCACAGATTGAACCCCACGCCCGGTGCAAAACGCCCATAGGCCCAGTCGAGCGTCGCCGGCAGCACCAACCCAACGCCCACCGGGAGGTCGAGGGGGTGCGAGAGCGGCGCGTGGGTCGCGAATTGAAAGAGCAGCATCGCCAGCAGCACCGGGTAGGTGCCCAGGCATCGCGCACAGACGTGGAGCGCGCCGAAGCAATAGCAGCGAGCGTACTCCTCGGGAAAGTGGTGGCTGAGCCAGAACACGGGTCGCTACTCCACCACGAACTGACCGGCTCGCATCACCTTGATGCGGTCAGCCAGGTAACGAACCACGTCGAGGTCGTGGGAGATGAAGATCAGCGACAGGTGTCGCTCGGCTTTGAGCTGGTTCAACAGGTTGAGCACCTGCGCCTGCACCGAAACATCGAGCGCGCTGACCGGCTCATCGAGCACCAGCACCTTGGGTTCGAGCGCGAGCGCGCGTGCCAGGTTGACGCGTTGGCGCTGGCCCGCCGAGAGCTCGTGCGGGCGCCGGGTCGACAGGCTTGGCGAGAGCTGCACCGACTCGAGCAACGCCGCGACCCGCGCGGCTCGACCGGGCAGGTGGTGAATCGCCATCGGCTCATCGAGTGAGCGGCCGATGCTCCAGTGGGGGTCGAGCGCGCTCGAGGCATCTTGAAAGACGGGTTGAATCAGGCGCCGCGCCTGCGCCACCGGTTGGCCTTCGATCAACACCTGGCCCGACGCGAGGGGCACCAGGCCCACCAGCGCCTTCGCCAGCGACGATTTGCCCGCGCCCGAGTCGCCCACGATGCCCAGCACCTCGCCCGATGACAGCGTGAGCGACACGTTGCGAACCGCGTCTTTGCCACCGAAGTGCACCGACACATCGGTGGCTGTGAGGAGCTCGCGCATGCGCTACCGGGGGTGATGGCAGGCCACGCCGTGCTCGAGCGGAGGCCTCGCCCGGCACGCCTCGTCGGCGAACGCGCAGCGGGGCCGAAAACGACACCCTTCGATGAAATCGGTCGGGAGTGGCACGTGTCCCTCCAGCGTCTGCAGCGGTGTGCCCCGGGCCGCGCCGATCGGTGAAGCGCGCAACAAAGCGACGGTGTACGGGTGCCTGGGCGCCGTGAGCACCCGCGCGACCTCGCCGTGCTCGACGATACGCCCCGCGTACATCACCGAGACCTCGTCACAGGCCTCGCGAACCATGGCCAGGTCGTGGGTGAGCAACAGCACCGCCAAGCTCCGCCGCTCGGCCAGCGACTTGAGCAAGGCCACCACCACCGAGCGCAACGAGGCATCGAGCGCGGTGGTTGGCTCGTCTGCGATCAACACCTTGGGCTGCCCCGCGAGCGCCGCCGCAAGCAAGACCCGTTGGCGCATGCCGCCCGAGAGCTCATGCGGGTAGCTGCGCATTCGGGCTTGGGCATCGGCCAGACCCACTTCGTGCAGCAGCTCCAGGCTCTTCGCGCGGGCCGATGACGCAGAGCCTCCGTGGTGCACTCTGACCGCCTCGACCAGGTGGGTCTCGAGGGTCAGCACGGGGTTGAGCGCGGTCAGGGGCTCCTGAAGCATCAGGGCCAGCGAACGCCCGCGAATGCGTCGCAGCGCACGGTTGCGCAGCGCGGTGAGCTCGACCCCTTCGAGCGCGATGCGGCCCGTGATGGCCACGCCCTCGGGCGCCAGCCGCATCAGGGCCAACGCCGTCATCGATTTGCCGCTTCCCGATTCTCCCACCAACGCGTGGAGCCTCCCCGGGGCCAGCTCGAACGAAACACCGTCGATCAGCCGCACCTCGCCCAGGCTCGCAGTCAGCTCGGCGACCTCGAGCACGGCGGGCACTTACTTCTTCGCCAACACATCGAGAATGGCCTGCTCGCTGATGACGCCGTTGGTCACCAGTGCTTTCACCGTCGCCACGATCAGCCGCGAGGGGGGCACATCGTCGAGCTTGCCCGACCATTCAACGGGCTCGGCCGCGGGCGGCGGTGCGGCTGCCGGGGGAGCGAGCGCCGGAGCCTTCGCCTTGGGCTGCGAATCTGAGCTCTTGAGCCAATCGGGCAAGGTCGGGCCCGAGGGCGTCGGCGGCTTGGGAGGTGCCACCGGGGCCGGTCTGGCCTGCGAGGCGGCGACGCGGTCGGGCAGCACCGGCACGTTGGGTTCGATCACCAGCGACTCGAGCGATGACGGCGATGACTGAAAAGAGACCTCGTCATCGAATGACTCGTTCACTTCGATGCTCTCCTCCGCGTGGCCGGGGTCGCGCTGAGGCGCGGGGGCTTCATCTGGCGGGTCATCGAAGTTGACGTCTTCCTCAACCGAGACATTTCCAAGGTCATCTGGCGCCGCGGGCGCCTCGGGCACCGGGTCATCGAGCGAGTCGAGGTTCATCGACCCGAACAGCTCCTCGGCGGTCGGGGCTGGCGTCGGCCGCGAGACGAACTTCTTCACCGCCACTTGCGCCGGTGACGCAGCGCTCGAGTAGGCCTGATGCACGGCGTCGATTTCGTCACCCGGGGCGATGGTCACGACCACTCTGCGATTGAGCGAGTACCGGAGCTCCTCGACCGCATCGGTGTTCGAGGGGTCGGCCACCGCGACCCAGACCGTGTCTCCTTCGAGGCGAAACGGCACCAGTCGATGCGTGCGCTGGTAGTCGAGGGGTATCGCGGCCATGACCCTCGGAGGGATCGCCGGGAGCCCCATGTAGGGGAGCCCGTGTTGCGTCGCGAGCGCCTTGGCCAGCTGAAACGAGGTCAGCCGGCCGAGGGCGATGAGCTGATCGCCCAGCCGCGCAGACTCGCCAGCCCGTTGATCGCTCAGCGCCTCATCGATGTCTGCTTGGGCGACCACTCCCGAAGCGATGAGAATCTCACCGAGTTTCTTCTTCATCGCGGTTAGCGCTTCACCTTGGCGAGGTATTCCTCGCGGGTGAACACGCCTTTCTCGATCAGCATCTCGACCATCGCTTTGAGCGCGGCGACCTCTTTTCGCTGCGCCGCCTCGATTGCGTTGAGCATCTCGAGTGGTGACTTGCCCGCGAAGGCGATCGCCGGCATCTCGACCGCTGACATCGTGCGCGGTGCGGCCGGGGCCGTGCGAGGTGCGCTGGGCACGGCCTTTCGAGCTTCGACCTGCTGGCCCGACTTGATCACCGTATGGCCCTGGGCGTCGACCATCTTGAACGAGCCTTCGGTGTCTGAGATCTCGGCGTCTTGATCGTAGAAGCGGGTGAACGCCCGGGCGATCGACTGCCGGCCGGCGACCTGCGGCATGATCTTGCAGCGGCTGACCGCTCGCAACGTATCGAGGTGCCTGACGTTTTGCGGTTCGGCCATCGCGACCACCAACGTGCGGCCGTCGTCGCGAAGTTGCAGGGGGAGCGCCACCAGATCTCGCGCGATGTCGATGCCGATCTTGCCGCGAACATGCGGAGGGATCGAGGCGATCGAATCGAGGTTCACGGCGGGGAGATTGAGCTGCTTCGAGAGCGCTTTGACCAACATGTCTTCGGTCACGATGTTCATGCGAACCAGAATTTCGCCCAGCCGCCCGCCCCACTTCGCCTGCTCTGCGAGCGCCGACTTGAGCTGACCGTCGGTGATCACCTTCGCTTTGATCAGCAGATCGCCAAGTCGAATTGAGGCCATGAACGGCATGCAGTCTAACCGCTGCACACCAGACGTCGAATTCCGTCTCCCTCGGGGCGTTCGCGGCAATCGCCTGCAACATCTTGAATTTGCTCGACTAACGACCCTATGGAGAGAGGCTCATGATTCAGCGCATCTCGGGCCTCGGGTCGTTCATTTTGCTGCAGCTCTGCGCGTGCCAGACGGCCCCGCCGGTGCCCACTGAGCCTGCGATCGCGCTCGATGTCTACGCGCGACGCACTGTTGGCGCGCCAGTTCGATTGGGCAGATGGGGTGAGGTGACGCCCACGCAGTCGTGGTTCGTGCGCCCGGTCGACCTGAACGCCGACCCTCGGGCCATCGCGCGCACGCTGTCAGGCCGCTCCGTGGCAGGGCTGTCGATCGCCGGGTCGAGGCGCACCTCGGCCGCCGACCTGGCGGTGGTGGCGCAGATCAAAGGCCTTCAGTGGCTCGACCTGTCGAGCACCCTGCTCACCAAAGAAGCCCTCGCTGCGTTGACCGCGAGCCAATCGCTCGAGTCGCTGGTGGTCGACCACGCCAGCCTGCCCGTCGATGATCTTGGAGTGCTGCGCCCACTGCGGTTGCGCTCCATCGACGCGAGCGAAACCGCGATTGGCGATGCGGCCGCGCGTGAGCTCTCGAATTGGCATTCGCTGACCGAGGTGGGCCTCAGTGGCACCCACGTGACCAGCGCTGGCGTTCAGGCCCTGGCCGCGCTCACCAACCTCGAGCGCCTCGAGCTCGCCTCGACGTCGGTCGACCCTGCCGGAGTGGCGGCGCTGGGCACCCTGCACAAGCTGATCGTGCTCGACCTGACCCAGGTGGGCGTCGATGCGACCTCGTTGGCGGCCCTCGAATCGATGGAGCAACTCGAAGCGCTCTCGCTCGCGAACACCTCGGTCAATGACCTCGGCATCAAGCATCTGCGAAAGCTGGCCGCGCTGACCACGCTCAACCTCGCGAACACGCTGATCACCGACAAAGGGTTGGTCGGGCTCGAACAAGCCGCGGGCCTTCGAGCGTTGATTTTGCGCAGCACCTCGGTGGGAGACGCGACCGTCGCGCGCCTGTTCGCGCACTTCAAGCTGCAGGTGCTCGACCTGAGCGACACCGAGGTGACCGACGCGGCGATGAACACCATCGGCAGCCTCAGCGGCCTCGAGGAGCTCGAGCTCGCCCAAACCTCGATCAGCGATGAAGGGGTCAAGTTGATCACCGGGCTGAGCGGCCTGCGTCAGCTCGACCTCGAGAAGAGCGCGGTGACCGGCGCGTCGATGCCCGCTCTGGGCAAGCTCACGTCGCTGCGCGAGCTCGACCTGTCGTTCACCAAGCTCCAGAGTGCCAAGCTGGCCGAGCTGGCGTCGCTCAAGGTGCTGCGCTCGATGCGCCTGTCGACCTCAGGGCTGCCCATCGCGCAGCTCAAGCTGTTGCCCCAGCTGGCGCAGCTCGAGGTGCTCGATGTGAGCGCGCTGCCACTCGATGACAACGATGCCGAATGGCTCGCGACCGATGCGCGGAGGCTTTCGACGCTCAAGCTCAACTACACCTCTCTTGGCAATGCCGGCGTCGCGCAGCTGGTGAAGCTGCCGCTGCTGGCGCGCCTCGACATCGGCAAGACGCTGGTCACCGACGAGGGCGTGAAGACCCTGGCGAGCCGCCCGACGTTGCGATTCGTCGATCTGGGGCTCAATGCGGTGGGCGATGAAGGGGTGATTGCGCTCGAGGCCTTGCGGCTCGACTCGCTCTTTCTGACTGGCACTCAGGTGACCGACGCCGCGGTCGCGCACCTGCCCAAGACGCTGCAGGTGCTGGGGCTGCAAAAGACGGCAGTGACTCCGGGGTGCGTTTCGTTGCTCGAGGCGTTGCCGGCGCTGCGAGACGTCGACTTGCGGCAGAACAGGCTCAACGCAGAGATGGTCGAGCCACTGAAGCGACGCGGCGTCGTCGTGAAGCTGCGCTAGCGACGCGTGAGCGCGCTCTGCAGCGATTCACCGACGCGGTTCACGCAGAGCACCACGCCGCCGATCGCCGCTCCGGGGAAGACGGCGAGCCACCAGGCCCCGGGGTGAATCAAGGTGCGATGGGCCTCGGTCAAAAGCTCACCCCAGCTGGCGGTGGGCGGGGCGACGCCCAGGCCGAGAAACGAGAGCGCCGTCTCGAGCAGCAACGTCGAGCCCACCGCGAAGGTCGCCGCGACGATGACCGGCCCCAGCGCGTTGGGGATGATGTGCCGCAGCACGATGTGAAGCGGTGACGCGCCCATCGCCCTCGCGGCCAGCACGAAGTCGAAGTGCTTCAGCTTGAGCGCCTCCGCCCGCGCCAGCCGAGCCACCTCGGGCCAGCGCGTCAGGCCCAGCACCAGCACCAGCGGCCACGACGACTGGGTTCGAAGCACGGCCAGCAACGCGATTAGAAAAAACACGGTGGGAAACGTGGTCATCACTTCGATGACCCGAGAGAGCACGAGGTCGACGACGCCTCCTGCGTACCCCGCGGTCGCGCCGATCAGCAGGCCGACCAGCACCGCCAGCAGCACCGTAACGAGGGCGATGAAGAGACTGACCCGCGCACCCCAGATCAGCCGCGCGAGCACATCGCGCCCAAGCTCATCGGTGCCAAGCCAGTGGTGCGCATCGGGTGCCCACGGTGGCGGGGTCGCCCGGTTCCACTCGTCGCTCGCGGCGGGCTGGTTCGGGCCGAACGGTATCGGCGTGCGCACCAGCCACTCGGCCGAGCTGACCAGGGTCGTCTGGGTCTGCGCGCGCAGCGCCGGGGGCCGGGTCACGCACGGCAGCAGGTAGGTGGTGCCCTCGTACCTCACCGCCAGCGGCAGATCAGAGGCCAACAGGTCGGCGAAGAGCGCCAGCAGCACGAACGCGAACAACGTGCTCACCGCGACGCGCGTCACGTGACCACCTCGGAGCGCAACCGCGGGTCGATGGCCAGGTAGGCGAGATCAACCAGCAACATCGCGAGCATCGTGGTGAGCGCGGTCAACGTGGCGATGGCCATCACGACCGGGTAGTCGCGAAGGCCCACCGACTCGATCGCCAGCGACCCCATGCCGGGTATGCCGAAGACCCGCTCTACCACCACGCTGCCGCTGATCAGGTGCGGCAACTGCAAGCCGAGAATCGTGACGAGCGGCAGCAGCGCATTTCGAAACGCGTGGCGCCAGATGATCAACGCCTCGGGTATGCCTCGCGCCCTCGCGGCCTTGATGTACTCCGCCGACAACGATGACTGCATTGCCGCCCTCACCTGCCGCGTCGCGAACGCCAAGGTCGGGTAGGTCAGACAAATCACCGGCAAGACGAAGTGGGCGGGCGTACCGACCCCTTGAAACGGAAACCAGTCGAGCGCCCTCGGGTTGGCGAAGACCAGCAGCAGCAACACCGCGACCCAGAACGAGGGCACTCCCGAAGCCACCGAGAGCGCTGAAGAGACCACGTACGACACCGCGGCCCGGCGCCGAACCGCCAGGTACGTGCCGACCGGCACCGCGAGCAGCCAGGCAAAGAGCAACGCGAGGCTCGCCAGGGCCAGGGTGTTGGGCAAGGCCTCGAGAATCTTGGTGGTGACCGCGCGGTGGTCTGCGTACGAGCGGCCGAAATCGAGGCGCGCGAGGTTCGCGAGCCAGCGCCCGTACTGAACGACCAGAGGTAAGCCCAGCTCACCAGGCGCTTGCGAGCCGGTGCCGACCAGCTCTGACTCGACATGCAGCGGGTCGCCGGGAGCGAGGTGCGCGATGGCGAAGGTGAGCGCGGTGATGCCGAAAAAAGTCGGCACCATCAGCAGCACCCGCCGTGCGACGTACCGGGCCAGCTTCAACGAGCCGCGCCTTGCTCGTCGACCTCGATGACCGGCACTCCCTCGGGGGGCGTCATCTCGTAGAGGGTCAAGTCAGGCGCTTCGTTGAGCGCGATGTCTTTGGAGAATAGCTCGACATGGGTCTGCGCCGCCTTCGAGTCGATCACCACGCGCTTGGGGTACGAGACGCCTCCGAAGGCGGTCACGTCTGAGAACGTGACGTCGTAGGTGCTGACCCCGTCGACGTGGCTCTTGAGAACCCTGGCTGACACCGGGTCGACCTCGAGGTGCTGCACCACCGTGCCTTGGGTCAAGGTCAGCACATACACGCGGCGCTCGGCGTCGACCGACATCGTCGCTGACTCGTACGCGATGCGCGGCGCCCGGCCCAGCAGCAACGAGGCAAGCTCTTTGGGTGGTATCACCAACGGCAAAAATCGCCCAAGGTTCGGAGCCGTCGCCGGCCCATGCAGAAACCGCCCGGCCTGCGCGTCGTAGAGCCCGAAGCTGGTGCCATCGGTCGTCATCACGCCCTGGGGCTTGCCGAAGAAATCGAGCTGCTCGATGTGAATGTACGCGGGGTGAAAAACCCCCACGAAGAGCGCGACCGAACCCTTGCCTTGTGGCGAATCGACCGAAAGGCGGGCATCGCCTTTGAGGCCGATGACCTGCGACTCGGTGAGCTCGACGCGCTTGAGCACCTCCTCGGCGGTGCGGGCTTCTCCATCTTTCCCGAAATCGATGGGGAGCCGGGGGCAAGCCGTCAAAACCAGGGGAAGAAGAACGATCAACAGCCGTTGGTGTCGGAGCATGGCGTCAGGCGACTGATACCGCTATGAGACCCCTTACGCGATGAGCTTCGACGAACTCGCCCACTATCTCCGACTCGGCGGCCTGACGACCGCGGTCATTTTGTTCGCTTCTGTGCTCGCGTTGGGTGTCGCCATCGAGCGGCTGATCGCGCTGTGGGGCGTGCGCTCGTCGACCCGTGAGCTCGGTGAGCAGATCGCCAAGCACCTGCTTCGCGGAGACCTCGCAGCGGCCAAATCAGCGGCCGAGCGGTCGACCGCCTTGAGCGCTGACCTGTTTCGAGCCGGGTTCGAGCGCGCGGTGAAGACCACCGGGCCTCCGCTCGATGCAGCGGTCGATCGTGAGCGGCAACAGCTGGCCCTTCGAATGAAACGCGGCTTGTGGATTCTCGGCACCATCGGCGCGACCACCCCGTTCGTCGGCTTGTTCGGCACCGTGGCGGGCATCATGCGCTCGTTTCGAGACCTGGGCCTCGATGTCGGTGAAGGCGGTACCGGTGGCTCGGCGGCGGTGATGACCGGCATCTCCGAAGCGCTGGTCGCGACGGCGGTCGGCATCGTGGTCGCCGTTGAAGCGGTCATTCTGTACAACATTTTTCAGGCCCGGCTCTCGCGGGTGAACGTCGAGATGAAGCTCATCGCCGAGGAGTTCGTCGAGCTCCTGCGCGAGGCGGCCCCGAATGGCAAGTTGCCGGCGATGCTCCCTGGCGCCCCGGGCGTCACTGCGGCGGGCGAAACCAGCGCGGCTGCTGTCTCTGTTGGAGGCGTGTAAGCCATGGCGCTCGGCAAGGTACCGGGCGACGACCCGGCGACCGGCGACGACGGCGTCTTCGCCGAGATCAACATCACGCCGTTGACCGATATCTTCTTGGTGTTGCTGATCATTTTCATGGTCACCAGCTCCGTCATCGTGAACACCAGCAATGGCGCGCGGGCGGGCCTGAAGGTGAACTTGCCTCAGGGTGGTCACGCCGACGTCGCGGCCCAGGCGTCAGACATGTCAGTCGCGATTCTGCAAGACGGCACCTTGATGCTCTCGGGGGCGCGGGTCAGCGCTGACGAGCTCAAGAAGGCCTTCGACGACGCGAAGGGCAAGAACGCCGACACCCTGGTGGTGGTGCAGGCCGATGAAGGCGTACCGCACGGCAAGGTGGTCGAAGTGATGGAGCTCGCCAAGGGTGCCGGCTTGGGTCAGCTCGCCATCGGCGTGCGCGACGGGCCGGGCAAGTAGCGCTTCACTTCAAGATGAACTGAGCCACCCGCGCGTAGACGTACTCCCTGTCCCACAGGTCGAAGTGGGTGCCGCTGGGTATCTCGACGAACTGCGCGGGAGGCGCGAACATCGCGCTCAGCGCCTTGCCCTGCTCGAAGGCCACGACCACGTCGTTGGTGCCGTGAATGATCATCACCGGCTGCCGCACTTTCGGCGCCCAACTCGCCGAATCGAATCGGTTTTTCATCAACAGCCGCACCGGGAGATACGGGAACTCGTCGGCTCCCACGTCGGGCAGCGAGGTGTACGGCGTGAGCAACACCAGCTTTCGACCCCACGAGCGCGCGGCGAGCTGCACCGCGATGCCCGTGCCGAGTGACTGGCCACACAGCACCAGCTGCTCGGGGGCGATGCACATCGGGCCGGTCAGGTGCCGCAGGCCGGCCTCCCCAGCTTCGAGCATGGCCTGTTCGCCGGGCACTCCGGGGGTGCCTGCGTAGCCGGGGTATTCGATGGCCGCGAAGCCAATGCCGAGATCGTGAATGTTGCCCGCGAGCCATTCGGTATCGGAGACCTGCTCGCCATTGCCGTGAAAGAAGACGACCGTTGGTGCGACGCCATCTCCGGGCACCCACAACATCGACGTACCCCCGGGGATGGGGAGGACCATCGCCTTCGACGCCGGTCGAAGTGTCTTCGGCGCGGGGTAGACGAGGCTGTTCTCGAGCGTGACGAGCCCGACGCAGAGCAGCGCGTACCCGACCGCGCAGGTCACCGCCACCAGGCGCGCGTATCGCCTCACCTAGGGAGACCCCGTCGCGATGAGAAACACCGCGCTCCACAGAAACGGCAGCAATGCCTTTCGCGTCTGCGGGTAGTCGGGAAAGGTCTTTCGGTACCACTGGTGATGCGACGCCGCCCTCGGCGCCAGGTTCGCGAACGTGAAGATCGCGAAGGCCCATGCCGCCAGGGTCTGCGCGGCGATCGCGAAACCCACCCACTCGATGATCTCTCCGAAGTAGTTCGGCGAGGTGATGAGCCCGTACAACCCACCGCGAGGTATTTTGTAGCCCTCGTCTGCCGGGCCCCGCAGGGCGCGCAAAATCGAATCAGACTGCACGTTCACCGCGAACCCGGCGAGAAACAGGCTGGCGCCGATGAAGAACGCGAGGTCGAACGGCCGTTGCCGCAGCGCCGCCGCGTTGCCTGGTGCGTTGAACAGGTTGAAGAGCAGCGCCAACCCAGCCGTGAGCCAGGGTTGCTGCTTGCCGCGGCCCTTCATCAACAACGAGAAGATGAAGGTGCGTTGCACGTAATGCAGCAGCCACAGCGTGCCCAGCGCGAGCACCAGCGGTTGCCCAAAGTCGGGGTTTCGCACCCAGATGAGGGCGAAGACGAAGACGCTGGGCGACTCCATCAGCACCCAGCCGAAGCGCGCATTGAGCATCGGCCCCCAGCCGGGGCGAACGTGTCTGCCATAGGGCGCGGTGACGAAAAACAAGGCCGGAAACGCGCAGGCGGCGAAGCCCAGAACGCAGTACGGAGCCAACTCGAAGAACCTCACGACGCCATCTTGCGTCTGATTGCCGACCCGGCCAAGGCATGAGACGGTGCCGCCGTGATTCGCGAGGCCTTTCAAGACCTGAACCGACTGCGCCAGATCGCGGTGATCGCTGGCCGGTATGGGTTCAGCAATTTGCTCGAGCGCTCGGGCGTCAAGAAGTCGGTGCCTGACGCGAAGATCGAAGAAAACCAGGAGACTCGCACCCACACCGTCGCACGTCGCTTTCGGCTGATGCTCTCTGACCTGGGCCCGACCTTCGTCAAGCTGGGTCAGGTGATGTCGACCCGCGGTGACATGCTGCCGGCCGAGTTCATCGAAGAGCTCTCGGCGCTCCAAGATCACGTGCCCCCGTTCGGGTTCGACTTGGTACAGGCACAGGTGCGCGCTGGCCTGGGCCGCGAGCTCGAAGAGATCTACTCGGAGTTCGAGGTCGAGCCCCTCGCCGCCGCGTCGATGGCCCAGGTGCATCGGGCGAAGACGATGGCGGGCGCCGACGTGGTCGTCAAAGTGCAGCGCCCCGACATCGCCGAGCAGATGCGCGCCGACCTCTCGGTGCTCCACTACGTCGCGCGGCTGCTCGAAGCGGTGATTGAAGAGGTGGGCGTCTACACCCCGACCGGCATCATCGAAGAGTTCGAGAAGGCGATCGTCGAAGAGCTCGATTTCTTGAATGAAGCCGCGAACATTCGGGCGTTCTACCGCACGCACCAGAACCGCCCGAAGATCAAGATCCCCAAGGTGTACGACGAGCTGACCAGCCGCGTCGTGCTGACGATGGAGTTCATCCCGGCTCCGAACTTGTCGAAGGCGAACTTGACCGAGTCGGGCAAGCAGCGGCTCGCCGAGATTCTGCTCGAGGAGGCCTTCAAGCAGCTCTTCGAAGACGGGCTGTTTCACGGCGACCCGCACCCCGGCAATCTGTTGGTGCTCGAAGAGGGCCCGATTCTCGCGCTGATCGATTTCGGGTTGGTCGGGCGCGTGACCCGTCAGATGCAAGAGACGCTGATTCAGCTAATTCTGGCCATCGCGCTCAAAGACTCCGAGTCGGTAGCCAAGACGTTGTACCGGCTGGGCACGCCTGATTCGCGCACCAACTTGATCTCGTTCAGGTCTGACATCGACGCGATCTTGACGACCTACCTGCCGGCCTCGCTCAAAGACGTCAACGCCAAGCATCTGCTGCGCGACCTGCTGAACCTGGCGATGAAGTATCGAATTCGGGTGCCGCGCGAGTTCGCGATTCTGTCGCGGGCGTCGATCGCGATCGAAGGCATCTTGCGCTCGCTCTACCCAGAGATGCCGATCGCGCAGATCTTTCTGCCCTACGGCAAGCAGCTGATGGCCGACCGCTTCGACCCGAGCCAAATCGAAGGCAGCGTGATGAAGACGTTGCTGCGGTTGCAGACGGCGGCGAGCGACCTCCCGGTGCAGCTGCAACAGATCTTGCTCGACCTCGAGTCGGGGCGCTTTCGAGTCAACGTCAAGTCTGAGCAGCTCGAGCAGATGACGCAGAGCCTGCGAGCGCTGTCGGTGGTGACCTTCTCGGGGCTGTGCGCCTGCGGGTTCATCATCGGCACCTTCATCGCGTTCGCGAACAAGCCATGGGAGGTCGGCGGCATACCGGTGATGGGGGTGCTGGGCATCGCGGGCACGGTGTTCTTGTTCTCGACCGCGGTGGTTCGCCAGCTTTGGCGCGGCTTTCGAAAAGTCAGCATCAAGCGTTTTCTCAAAAAGTAGATGCTCGTCGCCACCGCGTCAGTCAGCGTTCGTTACGGCGACCACGCGAGCCGAACTCATGGTGACCAGAGAGCCTCTCATGGTGACCAGAGAACCTCTCATGGTGACCAGAGAACCTCTCATGGTGACCAGAGAACCTCTCATGGTGAGCCTGTCGAACCACGACCCCACGACGACGGCGTCATCGCCCTGCGCGACGTGACAATCGAGATCAACCCCGGCACCAAGGTCGTTCTGTGGGGCGCCGCGGCCAGTGGCAAGACGACCCTGCTCAAGACCCTCGCTGGGCTGATCAGGCCCTCGAGCGGTCACGTTCGGTGGGGCCACCACGACCCCGCAGCCCTGACCTCGTCTGTTCGTCGCGAGCTGCAGTCGAACTTCGGCATGGTGTTTCAGTCTGATGCCCTCTTCGACTCGATGTCGGTGCTCGAGAACGTCTTGTTGCCGCTGCGAAAACGGCGGGTGCCCGAAGACGAAGCCAGGGCGCGGGCGCTCGAGGCGATTGAGCGGGTGGGCCTCACCGACGCGATGCTCAAGCGCCCCGAAGCACTCTCAGGGGGCATGAAAAAGCGCTGCGGCGTCGCGCGGGCGATCGTCTCGCGACCCAGCGTGCTGCTCGCCGACGACCCTTTCGCCGGCTTAGACCCTGCCACTGAAAAATCGATCGCCGAGCTGCTGCTCGAGGTGTCTCGAGGGCGCACGCTGATCGCCGCCCTGCCCGACCCTGTCGACGCGTTGCCGGCCGACAGGCTGGTGCACCTGACCCAGGGTGAGCTCACGTGAGCTGGGTGATGCAGCTGCTGCGGCTCGGTGGCGCGATCGGTCTGGTGCTCGCCCGCACCGTGCTGCATTTGCCCAAGCTCGACCGCCGTGAGCTTGGGCGCTCGCTCTTCTTGTTCGGCTACAAGTCGATGCCCCTGGCCGTCGGCACCGGCGCTTTGATCGGGTCGACGGTCGTGCTCCAGGCGGGCGTCTACGCGAACAAATTCGGCACCCGCCAGTACACCGGGTGGGCCGCCGGGTACGCGCTGGTCTGGGAGTTCGGCCCGCTCCTCCTCGGCCTGATGCTCGCCGCACGCATCGGAGCCCGCAACGCCGCCGAGCTCGCCCTGCTCTCGGTCAACGGTCAAATCGAAGGGCTGCGCGGCATCTCACTCGACCCGTTTCGAATCTTGGTGGTGCCCCGCGTGCTGGCGAGCGCGATCTCGGTCACCGCGCTCTCGACGGTGACCTTTCTGGTCGCGATCGCCTGGGAAGGCATCTCGGCCTACTTCACGCTCTCCCTGCCCCTGCGGGTCTTCTTCAACTCGTTTTCAGAGCTGCTGGGCGTTGGTGACCTCGCGGGCGGCATTCTCAAGTCGCTCGCCTTTGGCACCGCGATCGCGCTCGTCTCCACGGCCGTGGGGCTCCGTGCCACCGGGGGCGCTCGAGGCGTCGGCCAAGCGGCAGCCTCAGCAGTCGTGATGAGCTGCGGCTCAATCTTCGCGCTCGATTTTCTGCTCACACCGGTGCTGATGCGGGTGTTCGGCACATGAGTGAGCTGCTGCGAGTCAGCGGCGCCACGCTGGTGCTCTTCGCGCGTACCTTGCGCAGCATTCGCCGTGAGGGGCTCTCGTTCAGACAGACACTGGTGCAGGCCTACGCGCTCGGGGCCTCGTCGGCGCTCCTGGTCGGCATGGGCATGACCTTCTTCGGCGTGGTCGTCACGAGCATCGCCTACGCCCAGGCGCGCAAATACGTGGGCAATGTCACGATCTTGGGGCCCGCCTACTTCGAGCTCATCGTTCGCGAGTTCGCCCCGATGATGACCGCGTTGCTGGCCGCCTCGCGCTCGGCCGCCGCGACCTCGGCCGAGCTGGGAGCGATGTCGGTCAACGAGCAGATCGAAGCGCTCGAATTGTCAGCCGCCGACCCGATTGCCGAGCTGGTCGCGCCCCGGCTGGTGGCCTCGGTGCTCTCGATGCCGGCCCTGAGCGTCATCGGCATCGCCACCGCCAGCATCAGCGCCGCGCTCAGCGTGACCTACCTCTTTCACGCCGATGGCTGGAGCTTCGTCGACCCCCGCTTTATCGAGCGCGGCGACGTGCTCTGCTCCTTCGTCAAATCGGTTCTCTGCGGTGCTTTCATCCCCCTTATCGCGTCGGTGCGTGGCTTCGCAGCCCGAGGTGGGGCCGCCTCGGTCGGAGACGCCGTCACCCTGGGCGTGGTCGGCGCCTGCATGGGCTGCCTGGTGATCGACTTTCTGGTCGCCGCGACCTTTCTGGTAATCGGGCTGTGATTTCATTCGACCAGGTCACCAAGTCGTTCAATGGCGTCACCGTGCTCGAGGGCCTGAGCGCCACCATTTCACTCAGTGGCATCACCTTCATCGTCGGCAAGTCAGGCAGCGGCAAGTCGGTGCTCTGTCGCCTCGCGGTGGGCCTGCTCAAGCCTGACTCAGGCGCGGTGCGCGTCTTCGACCAGCGCGTCGACCAATTGCCAGAGCGCGAGTTGCAAAAGGTGCGAGCCCAGCTGCCGTACCTGGTTCAAGGCCCGGCGCTGCTCGACTGGCTCACGCTCGAAGACAACGTGGCCCTGGCCTCTGCGAACTCGAAGGTCGATGGCCGTGCACATCAGGCACTGGAGCGGGTCGGGCTCAAAGACCTCACCACCCGTATGCCTCCCGCGGTTGGGCCGGGCATTCGCAAGCGCGCCGCCATCGCCAGGGCGCTCGTTCTGGCTCCCGCGTTCTTGCTGCTCGACGAGCCAACGACCGGTCTTGACAAAGAGGCCTCGGGCCAGGTCAACGACACCCTGCGACGCCTGCGCGACGAAGGCCTCGGCGCCGCGCTGGTCTCGCATGACTACCGCGCACTCGATGGCCTCGCCGACCACGTGATTGAAGTGCGAGATGGCAAGACCGGCTACCAGGGCGGCAAGACAGGCTTTCTCTCGACGAGGAGCGAGCACTGAGCCCGCCCCTCGCCCTCGTTGAATCGTTTAAGAGACCGGGGCCGGCTCCACCGGCGCCTCGGCGTGCTTGGTCACGACCCGTGAATTCAGCGCGGGCACGTGCTCATCGACTTGGTCGCCGAAGAGGTTCGCACCGTGACGCCACAGCTCGGCGTGCTGCTCGAGCACCAGCGTCCACAACCGGGCCTGATGATCGAGCGCTTTCGACAGGGCGAGATTCGGCAGCTCCACCGTGCCAGAGGGGGTCGCGATGTCGAGGTACGTGCGGGCGCGGGCCACGCGTTCGTCGAGCTGATCGGCGCCGAACATCTTCGCTTTGATTTCGGGCGAGGCGTTGGCGATCGCAGCCATGGCAATGACGTCTTTGGCTGCATCAATCGGCCCCGACCCAGCACGAATGCGTTCGATCTCGGCTTCATCGACCAGCCCGTTGGTGGCCCAGAGCTCGGCTTGCGGCATCAACGCGGCCCGGTCTGCCCAAATCTGATTGATCATCTGAACGTTGATCTTTGTCTTCGCGCGCTCCTGGGCGATCTTCAGCGTGGCGTCGTGGAGCGCGTCGAGCAGGACGGTCAACCTTGGCTCGGCTGGCACGTACTTGATCAACATGCCTTTGAGCTTCTCGTGGTGTGGTGCCACCGAAGCCAGGCCGACGCGAGCGTTCTGCCTGACGACATCGAACGACGAGAGAAAGGCTTTGACCTGTGCCGGTGAAAGACTGGCGGCTTGAGCGAGAATGGCGGCAAGTAACGATTGCATTTGGGTGCTCCTCTTGGGCTGCGAGTGTGTGCTTCGGGGTGCCCAGACGCAGCCGCTGAAGGCGTATTCACGACCACGCGTGAAATATTCGGTGATTCATACAAACGCATGATTCTTCAACCCATTTTCTGGCCAGAAGCATGGCCGCCCATGTCTTTCGCGCGCACACGTGGGCCGCAGAAATGGCCGGCCGCTCAGGCAGAGGGCTCGAGTCGCAACGGAGAGTCGATGGCCATGCCGGTGAGCGATGAGAGCCGCAGCTCGAAACGGACAGCCTCTGTTTTTGCCGGCTTTTTCCGGTTTTTTGAGCTGCAGGCCATTCAGCGAACTGGCTTTCGCGGCTCAGACCCATGCCTCATATGACTTCAAACCGACTCGAGCCCGACCGACGCATGCTTTCCGTAGGCGACGGTGTAAGAGGGGTGCCCGATGAGCAACGACGAAACCCGCCTCGAGCTCAAAGTGGGTGCCCTGCTGGCGGCTGCCATCATCGGCGGCCTGGTGCTGCTCGCGCTGATGGGTGAGCTGCATCTGGGCTCTGCCAGCCAGCTCGCCGTCGACTTCGCGCACACCGGCAACGTGGTGAAGGGCGCTCCGGTCAAGCTCGGGGGCGTCGTGGTGGGCCGCGTCGATCAGGTCGAGCTGCTCGCCACTCGCCGCGACATCGACAACGAGCCGCTGCCAGTCAAGATGCACCTCGGCCTCAGCGTTGAAGCCGTGGCCTCGCTCCGCACCGACGCGTCGGTGACCATCGCGACCCAGGGCCCTTTGGGAGAGCCCTACCTCGAGCTCTGGCCCGGCTCCCAGGCCACTGCACACGACCCGAAGCTCTCGGTTCGCGGCATCGACCCGCTTCGCATCGACCTGGTGGCCGGCCGCCTGTCAAAGCTCCTCGAAGCCGCTGGCAGAACCATCGAGAACGACCCCCAGGCGATCGGCAAACTGCTCACCGGTGTCGGCAATCTCAGCACCACCGTCGACGGCATGCTGGTCGAGAACCGCGAGCAGGTACGCGACATCGCCACTGAGCTCGCCGGCGCCGTGAAAGACCTGCACGCCTTGTCGTCACTGCTCCGCACCCAGCTCGAGCCGGGGGGCCGTGCGCACGCGTTGATCGACGACGCGGCTGCCACCGCGAAGCTGGCTCGCACTGACTTGCCCGACCTCTCGAAGAAGGCCTCGGTCGCGCTCGGAGGTCTCGCAGGCATCGCTGGCCCCCTCACCGAAGAAGATGGCCAGCGCCTGAAGGCGATGATCGCGAAGTACCAATCGGCTGGCGAAAAGCTCGACGCGATCGCGACCCGCGCCGACAAGCTGCTCGCCAGAATCGATTCAGGCGAAGGCACACTGGGCGCGCTGGCCAAAGACAAAGAGGTCTACGACGACCTCAAGTCGCTGCTGGCCGACCTCCGCAAGCACCCGTGGAAGATGTTGTGGAAGGATTAGAGAATCGGCGTGCGGCACACGCTCTGATCGCAGGTCAGCCCCTTGCAGCACTCGCCGCCGCCACCACAGGTCTGCCCTTCGATGCGGCAGCGCTCAGCCGGCGGAGGCGAACAGACCGACGCCCCACCCGTTGCCGGAGGCCTGCAATCACCTGAGCAGCACTCGCTCGCGACGCCGCACGAGATGCCGGTCGCGCGGCACGCCCGAGCCGCCCAGTACGCTGAAATACTGGCAGATTTCGGGTTCTGGCCGGTCATCCAGTAGCCGACTTCGCTGGGGTCTTCGCCAGGCGCAGGGTTCTTCTTGATCGCCGAGATCCAGATCTGCGCGACCTGCGAGCCCTTGCTGCCCACCTCGGCGTTGCCGTAGTCGCGCCGCGACAAGAACGCGACCCAGTAGTACCCGCCGCTGTCGAACGGTGAGAACCGCGGCTCGTAAGCGAGTCGCTCTCCGTTGTTGAGCTTGTTCAAGGGCACCACGTTGGTGCCGTCTTTGTTGACCATGAACAGTTGGCCCATGTGATTTTCGTTCGCGTTCGGCGCTGAGCGAGCAGAGAAACCCAACGAGAAAATCAACCGCTTGGAGTCGGGCGTCCACCCCGGGTAGCTGATCGCCCGCTGCTCGGTCTGGCGGCCGGGCACGTCTTCACCGCGCAAGATCGAGCTCGGCGGGCCGAAGGTGTCGGGGCCAGTCACAGCGAGCACGTTCAAGTTGCTGTCTCGGTAGTCGACGCCCCAGTCTCCGGAGTTCAGAATTCGGGTGTACGCGATGCTCTTGCCGTCGGGCGACCAGGCCGGGTGTGCTGGCTGATCATTGCTCGGCAACCCTGCGCCGCCCGCGGCGACCTCTTCTCCGGTATGCGGGTCGAGCAGCATCAACCGCGTCGGCCCACCCGTGCTGACCAGCAACCGCGTCTCGTCGGGGTTCCACGTCGAGAACCACCAGCGCACCTTCTGGGTCGCGAACAGGCTCGGCGGCGGGTCAGCAGTCAGGTCGCTGGTGAGGTCGAACACCGTGCCGTAGTTGAAGCCTCCTCCCATGCGCGAGGCCATGTAGCGACCGCTCGGAGAGACCGAGTGGCACCCCACGCACTGGCTGGTGCCGTTCTCTTCGTTCTGCACCGGAGGGGTCGGCAAGAAATTCACCTTCGCGTTGGTGCCGTCGTCGATGCGGTAGACGCGCGCGTCGTTGATGCCCCAGTAGTAAATGCTGCCGCTCAGCGCGGCCTTGGCGAACTTGAGGTGAATCGGCTTCGAGGCGATCGCGATGCCAGTCGCTTTGACCCATCGGTCGACCGTGAGCACTGCCGCTTCGTCGGGGCTGCTCTGTGCCAACGCGCGCCACGAGGCTTGGTCGACCTGCCAGTGGTTGTTGAACCCGTTGCCGCTGTGCAGCTGATAGCTGGTGATCGAAACGCTGCTCTTCGAGAGCGTGACGCGAAACACGTCGTCCATCACTCCGTTCAGCCATTGCACGTCGACCGGGTAGACGTTCTGCGGCATGACCGCGTTGTCGAGCGGGTACCCGATGTTCGCCGACTCGGCGCCGACCGCTTGCACCGCCGTGAAGAGGCTGGGCGCGCTGGTCATCGTCGTCGCGCCGAAGGCCACGCTGGTGATCTTGACGTTCACCGTCGCGTTGCCGACCACTGGGCTGCCGTTGACGATCAGCGTCGCTGAGATTTTGACCTGCGCTCCGGTCAGGCCGTTGGTGGTGAACACACCGGTGGTGGGGTCGAGGTCTCCGGCGACCAGGGTGTCTTGGCCCCACTCGATGCTCGACGGGCTCGTCTTCGAGCCATCACGTCGAACGCCTTGAGCCGTGAACTGCTGCGTCACCCGCTGCCCGACCGATGGCGTCAGCGAGACCAGGGCTGGGGTCACCTCGAGCGAGACGATGTCGAACGCTGAAAGCCCGGCGTCGACGCTCGAAACGCCACCGCCGTCTTTGCCACCGGCCACCACGCCGCCATCGCCTCTGACCGAGCCGTCTGACGAGCCGGTCTGCGTCATCACCGTGTCGACGCAGGTGCAACCACTCAGAACAGCAACCGAAACCGTGAAAATCAGGCCAAACCGCATGTGAACCTCACTGCTCTGTTGTCGGCCCCAGGGCTCGGCGAGGTGCGCCGAACTGAAGCACCGCGGGCGCCCTGTTTTGGCGCTGCGGGCAGACCCTACCCAAGAGTTCTCGATACTTGCAAACGGGCCCAGCCTTGCTCCTGCCATTTGTCACGAGGCGATTTCGCTTCGACCAGGCCAGGAGCCACCGTGGACATTCGATTTTGGGGCGTTCGAGGAAGCATTGCGTCGTCGAGCCCGCAGGTCGCCCGAATCGGCGGCAACACCGCGTGCCTCGAGGTCGAGAGCCAGGGCCACCGGTTGATTCTCGATGCAGGCACCGGCATTCGGGGCCTGGGCGACTCACTGATGGCTCGACAAGCTCACCATGAGATGAAGGCGCTCAAGACCACCCTCCTCTTCAGCCACCTGCATTGGGACCACGTGCAGGGTTTCCCCTTCTTTACGCCGGCGTACGTGCCCTCGACCGAGCTGACCTTGTACGGGCCCGGCGTCGATGGTGAGCAACGGCTGCGCTCGGTCTTGAGCAAGCAGATGGAGCCCCCCAACTTCCCCGTACCGCTCTCGACCATGCGCTCCAAGATGACCTTTCGCAGCGCGCTGCCGAACCAGGTCATCGAGACCGGGCCCTTTCGCATCACCCCGCTCGACCTGCCGCACCCGCAGGGGTGCCTTGGGTACCTCATCGAGGCCGATGGGCGCCGCTTCGCGTACTGCACCGACGTCGAGCTGAACCTGGCCTCGATGAGCCCGCAGCTGGGCGACGCGCTCGAAGGTGTCGACGCGCTGGTGCTCGACGCGCAGTACACGCCCGTCGAGTACCAGACCAAACGCGGGTGGGGCCACTCGACGATGATCGACGCCGCCCACATCGCCCGCGAGGTCGGAGTCGGCCGCCTGTTTCTCTTTCACCACGACCCCGCACACACCGACGAGCAGGTCGACGCGATGAGCGAAGCCGCCAAGCAGGTCTTTCCCCTCGCTGAGCCAGCTCGGGAAGGGCTGATTTTCACCGCGAGCGCGTCGAGATGATGCTTCAGTCTCGGTTTCGCATGCCGGGCTCTCCCCATGACTCCACGTCGGCGTTGCTGCCCGTCGACGGGTTGATCGGCCGCGAGGTCAACCTCGACGAGTTCTTGCACGCGCTCGTCGATCGCATCGCGGTGTCGATGCAGGCCGATCGCGGCACGCTCTACCTGCTCGACCCGAGCCGGCAAGAGCTGTTCAGCCGCGCCGCCTATCTGCCTGAGCTCAAACAGATTCGCTTGAAGTTGGGTCAAGGCATCGCCGGCACCGTCGCCAAGTCGGGCGAGGCCATCAACATACCGACCGCCAAGAGCGAGCCGCAGTTCAACCCCGACATCGACAAGATCACCGGGTACACCACCACCTCGTTGCTCGCCGTACCGCTGGTCGATTCGAGCGGCGCGACGTTCGGCGTCTTGCAGATGCTCAACCGCCAGGGCGGAGGCCGCTTCGACGACGATGACCAGCGCCGCCTCACCGCGATGGCGGGGCAGCTGAGCCAGGCGCTGCAAGCGACCTCGCTCTTCACCGAGCTCCGCCGCGCCAAAGAGAGCCCCGCCCAGCCCGTCGGGTACTTCTTCAACAACGTCATCGGCGAGTCAGAGCCGATGCGCGAGCTGTACCGTACGGTGCAGAAGGCAGCCCAGACCGACGCCACGGTGCTGCTCCGCGGTGAATCAGGCACCGGCAAGGAGCTCTTCGCACGCGCCATTCATGTCAACTCGCGGCGCAAGACCAAGCCCTTCGTGAAGGTCGATTGCGCGGCGTTGCCGGGGTCGTTGATCGAGAACGAGCTGTTCGGCCACGAGAAGGGCGCGTTCACCGGGGCCGAGGCCCGCCAGTTGGGCAAGTTCGAAGCGGCCACTGAGGGCACGGTGTTCATCGATGAGCTGGGTGAGCTGCCTTTGCCGGTGCAGGGCAAGCTGCTGCGCGTGCTGCAAGATCGCCAGTTCGAGCGCGTCGGAGGCACCCAGACCGTCACGGTCGACGTTCGCATCGTCGCCGCCACCCACCGAGACCTCTCGGCGATGGTGAAACGGGGCACCTTTCGCGAAGATCTCTACTACCGCATCAAGGTCGTCGAGCTACAGCTGGTACCCTTGCGGGAGCGCGGGCCTGAAGACCTCGAGCGGCTGGTGAGGCATTTCATCGCCGCCGCGGCCAAGCGGCATCACTTACCGCAGGCACCGAAGCTGTCGACCGCCGCGCTCGAACGGCTCAAGGCGTGGCGCTGGCCTGGCAACGTGCGCGAGCTCGAGAACTGCATCGAGAGCGCGGTGGTGCTGTGTGATGGCGAGGTGCTGCCGCAACATCTGCCCCTGCCACAGGCCGCCGAGGCCTCGGTGAAGGTCGATGACGCGAGCGAGACGGTGATGACCCTCGCCGACGTCGAGCGCCGGCACATTCTGGGAGTGCTCACCCGCTCCGAGGGCAACAAGTCGCATGCCGCGAAGCTGCTCGGCATCGGCCGCAATACGCTGACCCGGCGACTGCGCGAGTTCGGCGTCGAAGACAGCGACGAATAGTCACTTGGCGAGGAGCGAGATCTCCGAGTGGGTACCGTCGACCGCCTCGAAGCTCACGCTGGTGCCCTCGGCGTTGTAGCGCGGCGGCTCTCCCGGAGCGCCCGCCACCCCTCGCAACCAGCTCGGCGACGTCGACAGGTTCTTGTCGCTCTTCATCACCGTCACCAGCCCCACGTCCCACCCTTTGGTGGCTCGGTTGTGCACGGTCGCGACGGTGCGGGTCTGCCAGGTGGCGCCCGGCTTGATCGCGAAGACCACCACGCTGCGCTCGCAGTCGGCTGAGACGAATCGAAAATCACCCGCTTTGCCGAAGCAGGGGCCCGCTGCGCTCCACACGGTCGTCTCACCAATGGTGCAGACGAATTGGCATTTCTTGCCCGGCTCCGGAGTCTGGCGGAGCACCGCGCTCCCGTCGGCAGAGCTCACCGTCCAGTCCAACCCATCGCCCCCTGGCGACGCGGCGACTCCCGACTTCACCGGTTCGGGGCAGCCGATCAACGCCACGTTGAGCGAGTCTGAGGCGCCGCTGCTCAAGCGGCGCTCGCGCGCCCACGTCTGGGCGACGTTCTTCATCTCGGGCTCGCGGTGGGCGGTCACGTACGCTTCGAGCACGCACTGACACCGAAGGTGGCTCGACTTCGACTCGCACGCAGCCAAGAACGGCGCATCGGTGTCACGGGCTTCGACCGGCTTGGCCGGCGCCGGTATCGCTGTGCCCTTGGCGCAGTTCAGGGCCGAGCCCAGGCCGCAGATGCAACTCAGGGTCAGTGCCAGTGTGTGACCTACCGGCCCGGGCGGAGGCAGCACTTCGATTTCGCTCAACCAGTACGCCAGGCCGTAAGCTGCGAAGCCGAGCACCCAGCCAAACAGCGCCCCGACGCGCTCCCCCGCTTTCCCCGAATCTTGACCATGCAGAATGATGCCTCCGGCGACCCCAGCGACGAACATCAGGGCGACGAAAATGCCCAGCCACGCCAACACCCACCAGAAGGTCTTCATGCGGCGCGGAGCATAGAGCCAACTCCGCTCTTTCACGTGGGCCTCATCACCCTCGCGGTCGGTTTCGTCGTCTTCCTCGCGGTCAGCAGCGTGATCTCGACCCTCAACATCGCCACCGGCATTGCCTCGGGGCTGATCACCCTTGCCGGGTGTGCCTTCGTCGCGCTGGCCATCACCGGGCACCAGTGGCGCATCGTGACTGGTGTGAGCCGTATTTCAGGGCGTGACGTGGGCCTGGGTGCGCTGCTCGCGGTGGCGAACTCACTCTCCGTCGGCGGGTGGCTGAGCACCTTGACGTCGAAGATCTTTCCCCAGTTCGTGCTCGACCTCTTCGACACCAGCCGCGTGCTCGCCGGCGCGATGTCGAACCCCCTCGAGCACGTCACCGTCGTCGTCGCGGTGGTCGTCTTCGCCCCGCTGGCCGAAGAGTTTCTCTTTCGCGGCATCTTCTTTCGCGGCCTCACCCAGCGCCTGAGCGTCACCTGGAGCGTGGTCATCAGCGGCGTCATCTTCAGCGCCTACCACATCGACCCCGTCGGCTTTTTGCCTCGGGTCGAGATCGGAGTGCTGCTCGCCGTGCTGGTGTGGAAGACGGGCTCTTTGTGGCCCGCCATCGCCGCGCACGCCGCGAACAACGGCCTGGCGGTCGGCTTGATGTACGTCACGGGCGAAGAGACCGACGCCCCGCTGCCGGTGAGCCTCGGGTCATTCGTCGTGCTCCTCGGGTGCCTGGTGTGGCTCGCTCGGCGGCCCACCGCGCCAGCCCCTGAAGACCCTGCCGCGCCGAGGGCTTCGTTTCTTCGCACCGCCGCACCCTGGGTCGGAGCGCTCGTGCTGATCGCCGCCTCGGTCGCCGTGTTCGACTGGCGTGGCGTGCAATTGACGAGCGTCGATCTGGGCGCTCCGTTGATTGGCAAGGGCGATGAGGCTGAAGAAGACGCGTTGCGAGCGTTGCGTGTCTCTGTTCGCCGGGGTGAGGGCGCGCTCGGTGAGTACTCGACGCGACGCAAGCGCTTGAGCGAGGCGAGGCTCAAGGCCCTCTTCGCGCCGTTGCTCAAGGGTACTTCGAAACCCTGAACGCTCGACAGGCTTCGGGTATGAAGGGCTGATGCGCGTGTTGCTCTTGACGGGTCTCGTGGTGGCCTCAGCCTCGATGGCTGATGAAATCGTGAATGATCAACCCTCGGCGAACGAGGTCGGCCGCTTTCAACTGGCCCGGCTGAGCGACGTGACGCTGAAGCTCGACAGCCGCACCGGCACCAGCTGGGTGCTCTGCCCTCCCGCGAAGAAGGCGACCGCGAAGAACTCGTGGTGCAAGGTCAAAGACCGAGCGCCCTACCCCGCGGGCCCGGTCGGTCGCTACCGCATCGTCGACGGCTCGCCGGTGATGATGATCGACACCGTCAGCGGCCGCGTCGTCACCCGCTGCG
>JANLPS010000526.1:0-32308 GCA_031367385.1 Archangium sp.
CCACGATCTTGCCGCTCGAGGCCATCGCCTGGGCGGCGTTGATCAGCAGGTTGATCAGCACCTGCGACAAGGGCCCGGGTTCTGCGCGAAGAAACAGGGGCGACGGCGCGTCGACGATGATCTGCACGCCCCGAAAATCAGGCCCCGCCGAGAGCAGCTGAACGCAGGAGTCGATCAGCCCACGCACATCGACCGCCCCCGCCTTGCCCCGCGAAGGTCGGCCCAGCTCGAGCAGCGAGCGCACGATGGTGTCGATGCGCTGCACTTCGTTCTCGATGCGCTGGGTCACGTCGAGCAGGTCTGGCTGCTTCGAGAGCACCCGAATCACCGAGAGGTACCCCAAGATGCCCGAGAGTGGGTTGCCCACCTCGTGCGCGACCCCTGAGGCCAGCTTGCCCACGGTCGCGAGGCGATCGCTGGCCACCAGCTCGGCCTGTAACCGCCCCAGTTGCTCGTTTTTTTGCCGCAGCTGGGTCAGCTGGGCCTGGTTCGTCTCTCGCTCGGTCTGCAGCGCGGCCGAGAGGCGCAGCAGGGCCTGCCGCAGCCGCGAGGTCAGTGGCCCCGAGGTCGCGAGTGACACGTCGGTCTGCTTCAAGAAGGCCTGATCAATCGTCTCTTCGGCCCGCTTGAGCGGCGCGGCGATGGTGACGAAGAGCATCAAGAAGATGGTGCCGCTGGCCACCGTCACGTCGAGCGCCAGGTAGAGCGGCAAGAGCCCCCGCACCGTGGTGACCGACGGGTCGAGCGCCGCGCTGCTGCGGTTGATCACGTCGAGCAACACCGACAGCGTCGGCTGCAGGGTGAGCCACGACGCGAAGGTCGTCAGCACGCCCATCACCACCGACATCAACGCGATTTGGAGACGCACGGTGATGAGTCTCCCTTGAATCGTTTTGCTTTTAGCGGAAGTCGCGCTTCTCAAAGATCAGCGTGGCGATCACGATCAACACCGCGGAGTACCCCAGCGCCAGCGCGACCGACGAGGCCACCGCGCCCATCGGCACGTCGAGCGCCAGCGCCGCCTGGTCGCGAAAGTTCATTCGGTCGAGGTTCGGCACCAGGTAGTAGCTGGCCTGGCCCACGAACTTCACGAACCCAGAGGGCGATTTGTCGGCCAGCCGGTAGACGTCTCCGGCGAGGTGCCCGGCGAAGACGATGCCCACGGTGATCAGCGCCGAGACCAGCTGGCTCGAGAAAGTCGAAAACAGGAAGCCGACCGAGGTGATCACCAACAGCTCGGCCATCAAGCCGATGAGCGACGCCACGATCGCCGAGGTGAGCGGAGATTTGTAGAGCCAGAGCTCGAAGAAGAACACCAGGGTCATCGCGCCCTGCAGCGCGAACAGCGAGATCAGGTTGCCGGTCAACCGCGAGAGCAAGAAGCGCGACCGTGACATCGGCCGGCTCACCACCAAGAAGATGGTCTTTCGCTCGATCTCTTGCGGTATCAGGCCGCAGCTCAAGAACACCGCCAGGCCGATCAACAAGATCGCCATCGTCGAGAGACCGAAGTCAGTCAGCACGCGGTCGAGCGTGTGCACCGTGACCTGGGTCACCAATGATGACGAGACCAGCAACAGCATCGCGAAGGCAGCGACCACCGTGGTCACCCGGTTTCGGCGGGCCTCTCGAAACCCGTTCCACGCGAGGGCGAAGAAGCCGTTCATGTCGAGCTCTCCGAGCCAACGGTGTGGCCGGCATCGCGCACCGCCTGCAGAAACACCTCTTCGACACCCAGGCGAACCGGGTTGAGCTGCACCAGGCGGCCCCCTTTTTGGAGCACCTCGCCCACCACTCTCATCGAGTCTGCCTCGGGCACGCGAAAGACGAATCGCCGCTCGACGCGCTTCAAGGTCGACGCCGCGAAGGCCAGCTCGCTCTCGGCGATGTTCTCGACGATGAGCTCGACTTCGCCGCCGCTGCCGAGCAATGAGGCGACGGGCCCTTCAGTGATTTTTCGGCCGCCCACCAAGATCACCAGCTGATCACACACCGCCTCAACGTCGGGAATGATGTGGGTGCAGAACAGAATCGTGGTGCCCTTTTCACGCTGCGCGAGAATCAAGTCTCGAATCTGCCGACGACCGATCGGGTCGAGCCCCGAGGTGGGCTCATCGAGAATCAGCAACTCCGGGGCCCCGAGCAGGGCCTGCGCCAACACCAACCGCTGCACCATGCCCTTCGAATACCGCCGCACCTGCACGTTGGCCGCGCGCGAGAGGTCGACCTCGCCAAGCAACTTGGCGATCTGCTGATCGAGCTCGTGCCCGCTCAAGTTCGCCAGGCGCCCCGACAGGCTCATGAACTCGCGGCCGGTCAGGTAATTGTAGGGCGCGGGGTTCTCAGGCACGAAGCCCAGGCGGCGGCGCACGCTGTGCTCGGTGGGCGACTGACCGAACAGCCTCGCTTGCCCAGAGCTCGGCGTGACCAGGTTCAGCAGCAACTTGATGGTGGTCGACTTGCCGGCGCCGTTGGGCCCCAGCAGCCCGAACACCGAGCCTCGTGGCACGCTGAAGTCGAGGCCATTGAGCGCGGTGATGTGCTTGTTGAGAAAAAACCCGAGGCGGTAGGTCTTGGTCAGCTTCAACGCTTGAACGGGAAAATCGGCGTCACTCATTGGCGTGCTCTGCGGCCTCTTCTTCGGCGTCGATCTGCTTCTGCTCTGAGCTCGTGATCTCGAGCCTGCGCGTCTCAGAGGTGCTGCGGGCCCTCCCCTTGCGATCGATGCTGATCTCGCCGCCCGAGGGGTCCATCGGCATTTGAAACAGGGGGTCTTTGATCAACATCTCGTTGATGGTGGTGGGCAGCCGGCCTTCTCGCGCTTTGAAAGCGGCGATCTCTTTGTCGACCCGCTGCAGCTCGCGCTCCGTCTCGAGCTGCTTGATTCGTTCTTCGAACGTCTGGCGGGTCTCGTCGTCTTTCGCGTTCGCCGCCCCGCTCCGAGCGAAGTCGATCGCTGAATCGATCTCTCCGCCCTGGGCCATTACTCGCGTCGCGAGCTGGGCCAAGAACGCGGGTGCGTTCGGCCGCTCCGAGAGCCGGCGCAGCACTTCTCCAGCCTGAACGTAGTCGTGGTCGTAGAAAATGAGGTTGTGGGCCAAGAAAAACTGGAGGTTGTAGTCGTCTGGAAAAACCTTCAACCCTTTTCGCAAGAGCGCGGTCGACTCATCGCCGTTGACCCACGTGTTGCGACCCAGGTTGAACGGCATCGCGACCGCACCGAACTCGTAGACGAGGCGAAAGCGCGGGTCGAGGTCGGTTGCCAGGTTCGCCCAGATGCCCACGTCTCGGTACTGCTCGGCGGTGTTCGCGGCCCCCATCTGCTCGGCGGTGCGAACCCAATAGAAGTCGGCCGCAAAGGGGCGAAACCCTGCCCAGACCACCCGAAGCAAGGTGGGGTTTAACGCAACAAACCCCGAAGCAGACCGTTTGGCGGGCCGCTTCGGGGGTTCGGCGAGAATGGCGCAGGTGATGAGAGCGACCAGCGCCAACATCACTCGACCAGAGAACCGCATTGTTGCTTAGTCGCAGCTAACGTCGTTCTTCTTGTTGAACGGCACGCCAGCGACCTGGGTGTCAGGCGACTCCGAGCACGACGTACCGCCGGTGCCGGCCGAGCCGTTACGCGAGCCCAAGTACCACTCGTCTTGCTGCGTATCGCTGTCGATGTTGCTGGCCGCGACGCCGCCGAATTCACAGGCCGGGCAGACACCTGACGGGCCGATCGCGCCACTGGTTGCGGCGGTCGGCACGGTGCCGGCGCTGATGGCCGACGCGATGCGAGTGGTGTCTTGCAGAATGACCGAGTAGCCGCCGGGCGAGGTGCCAGGGCGAGTCCACGTGCCGGCGCCTGAGCCGATGTCGTAGCGATAGCGATTGCCTTGCTCAGGCGCCCACCCGATGACCGAGCCGTCTGAGAGATACGCGTCTTTCTCGCCGTAGTACGACTTCTGCGCGGTGAAGAGCGCCTTGAGGTTCGTCTTCGCCTCAGACTGCTTCGAGCGCGCTTGGAAGCGAACGAAGTTGGGGATCGCGATCGCGGCCAAGATGCCGATAATGGCGACGACGATCATCAACTCAATCAGGGTGAAACCTTTTTTCTTCAGCAAACGGATCATGTTTTTCTTCTCCAGGGGGGAACTTCGTTGTTGAGCGGTTGACTGGGCCAGCCTTCAGCATGATGCGTGCCCACGACACGATTGAAACAGATCAAGCGTTTGAAATTCTTCGCCAACTCAAACCGACAAATCTTGTCAGTGCGCTGCCGTTTTTAGTCCCCCAGGATCTGGGGTCAAGAAACGAAAGGGTGGTTCTCAAGCCTACGTCGCCCTACCACGAGGCCCCCGAGCAGCAGTGCGCCGAGGGCACTGAGCGCGGCGCCAGCGGCCAGCAATGGCTCATGAAATTCGAATTCGATGACATGCGGCCCCTCGGCGACCTCGGCGCCCATGACCGCTTCATCGACGACGAAGAGCGGCGCTTCGTGCCCATCGATGCGCGCTGCCCAGCCTTTGGCCCATGAGGTCCCGAAGACCACGAACCCGCCTTTTGACCCAGCCTTCAGCGTCGCCCGAGCAAACCCACGCCCCACGACCAGGTCGCTGACCTCGACCCGGTCGAGCTCGCGCCGGTCTTGCCCACCCTCGACCACCGCCGTCGTCGTCACCTCGAACGCCGCGCTCGAGACGGCCGCCAGGGCTTCGGCCTGTGTGGCGACGCCGAGCGTGTGAGGCACCGAGAAGAGCCGCGGCAGGCAGTCGACCCGCTTGACCGCCACCCCTTCGGGCATGGGCGCAAAGATGCGCTCGCCCGGCGTGACCGGTGTGATCACGAAACACGTGTTGTAGAGCTTCAGCATCGCGCCGGGGTGTGCGCGGGTGGCCTGAATCAGCGCACTCCACCGCGAGAGCACCACCGGCGAATTGCCCGAGAGCTCTTGCACGCCGAACACCGTCGCTAGCGAGCTCTTGAGCGTGAGCAGATCAAACGCGCGCTGCATCATTCGCTGCTCGGGCGTCTGGGTGGCGAACTGAAGCTTGGCCATCGCCACGTTGTCGCGCCAGACCCGAAACGGCCGCTCCGGCGCTCCGGTGATCATCGCTTCGATCGCTGGAGGTTGCTCGGTGAACAGCTCGACAGGCGCCGTCCACACCAGGGCTTGGTTCGCGATGACCAGGTCGGTGATGACGATCAACGCCACGGCGCCCTGGCGTACGAACGCGTTGTTGAGCCATGCGCAGGCCAGCACCACTGCTGCGATCGACGCGAAGGCCACCGTGGCGAGCTCGAAGCTGGCCAAGGGTATTTCACTGGGCACATCGGGCCAGGTCGCGGTGAGCCAAGGTCTCCATGAGCCCGGCGAGAAGCGCAGCGTCGCCCCCACCCCGCCCGCGGTCAGAATCAGGCCTGCGATGGCGAGGCTCTGGGCCTTGCTCGCGCGCGCCGTCGCCAACAGCTCGAGCCCATCGGCCGCCAGCACCGCCAGCCCCAACACGGCCAGGGCCAGGTATTTTTCGGGGTAGCGAAAGAGCGAAAACGGAGGCACGTGTGCCAGCAACGGCCCCGCCACGAACTGGCTGCCCAGCGCGAGCACCGCGCCCACGACGAACAGGGTCAACCCCAGCGAGCGCGTCTGGGTGCGCAGGCCAAGCAGCGCCAGCACCAGCACCCCTGCCCCGGCGTACACGCTCAACGAGAAGGGGGTCTTGATCTCTCCAATCGCCAAGAACGCCCCCCAGAACGCGGGCGTGCCCTCGAAGTTGCCGAAGAGCTTCGGCAAGAACAGCTCGAGAAAGCGCGCCCGGTGCATCGACCAATCGAGCTGATCGCCACTCGTGAGCCGGGTGGTCTGCGCCAGCAACCCCGCCGCGGGCAGCAGCTGAGCCCCCGCCAACATCACGCCGATCGCCGCTGAGACCGAGCCCATGATCACCAGCGGCCTTCGACGGGGCGCCCAGCCGACGATGACCGCTCCGAGCAATGCCGAGAAGAGCACCGACATCGGGTCACCGCAGAGGCACTGCAGCGCGACCACCATCGCGGCCTGCGCCAGCCTGCTCACGAAGTCACCCTTGCGCACCAGCGCGTGGGCGAACCAGGGCACCCAGGCCAGGCCCATCAGGTTGGGCCCGAACGCGCTCAGGCCCAGCACGGGCCCCGAGGCGGCGAAGGCGATGCCCGCGACCGAAGCGGCGACGGTGCCTCTGCCCATCGCGCTCAACCACGCGAACACCCCCCACGCCAACACCACCAGGTGCAGCACCACCAACCACCCGTACCCGGTTTGAAACGGCACCAGCTGGTAGATGAAGTTGGGGGGGTAGAGCGCGGCGGCGTGAATGTTCGCCAAGAGCGGCAACCCGCCCTGACTCCCATCGTCCCACAGGGGCAGGTGGCCTTCGGCGAGGGCTTGAACCACGTGGGTGCGCAGCGGCCAGTACTGGTGAAAGACGTCTCGCGCGTAGAGCGCTTCGTCACCCGCGAGCACCGTGCGAAACAAGAACAGAAACGGCAGCGCGAGCACCCCCAGGAGCCTCGCCCGCTGGCCCCCCGTCATTCGGCGTCACGCTCTCCGAGGCCGTGCTTGGCCAGTCGGTATCGAAATGAACGAAACGACAGCCCGAGCAGCTCGGCCGCGCGCATCTTGACGTTGTTGGCGTTCTTCATCGCTTCGAGCAGGTACTTGCGCTCGGTCGAGTCGAGCACTTTCTCGAGTGAAAAACCCGGGCTGAGGGCCTGCGCGACCGACCCATCGGTCTCGGTTTCACCGCGGAGCGCCGGAGGCAACGAATCTGGGCCCAGCACGTCGCTGTCGGCCAGGGTCGCCGCGCGCTCGACGATGTTGTGCAGCTGCCGCACGTTGCCCGAGAAGCTGTAGCGTTCGAGCAACGCCAGCGTCGCCGGTGCGAAGTGAAGGCCTGGGCGACCCAGATCATCGGCCACCCGGCTCAAGAAATACTCGGCCAGCGGTACGATGTCGTCGCGGCGCTCTCGCAGCGGAGGCAGCTCGACGGTGATGACGTTGAGCCGAAAATACAGGTCTTCGCGAAACCGCCCCTCGGCGACCTCTTTGTCGAGCCGCCGGTTCGTGGCCGCCAAGATTCTCGCCTCGAAAGGTATCTCGGCCGAGGCGCCGACCGGCTTGACCCGGCGCTCCTGCAACACGCGGAGCAGCTTGACCTGCAGCGACGGCGGCATCTCGCCGACCTCGTCGAGCAGCACCGTGCCCTCGCCCGCCGAGACCAAGATGCCCTGCCGCTCGGTCGCGGCTCCGGTGAACGCGCCCTTGGCGTGGCCGAACAGCTCGCTCTCGAGCACGCCTTCGTTGAGCGCGCCGCAGTTGACCGGCACGAACGGGTGCCGGGCCCTGGCGCTGCGGGCGTGAATCGACCTCGCCACCACCTCTTTGCCAGTGCCGCTCTCGCCGGTGATCAACACCGTCGACTTCGAGGCCGCCGCGACCTTGTCGATCAACGCGTAGACCCCGCGCATCACCGCGCTGTTGCCGATGAAGAACGGCCCCGCGCGAGGTGACAGCGTCGCCTTGAGCTGGGCGTTCTCTTGAACCAGGCCCCGCTTCTCGAGCGCTTTCTGCACCAGCAACACCAGCTCGTCGTTGTCGAAGGGCTTGCAGATGTAGTCGTAGGCCCCACGTCGCATCGCCTCGACCGCGGCCGACGGAGTGCCATAGGCGGTAATCAAGATGACCTCGGGAGAAGACGCGTGGGCCTTGGCCAGCGCGAGCACCTCGAGCCCCGACTCGGTGCCGATGCGCATGTCAGAAATCGCCAGGTCGATGCGGGTGCTGGCGAGCAGTGACTTGAACTGCGAGAGGTTCGACGCCAGATGCACCTGGTGCCCCACCCGGGTCAGCAGCAGCTCGAGAAATTCACGTATCGACGGCTCATCATCGATTACCGCGACGTGCGACATGGAGTGCCCTTCATACCCGCGCTTCACTGGCCGCGGCCGGCTCTACCTGGAGGGGAAAACGGATGGTGAACGTCGTGCCAGTCGCGCGCGCCGAGGCGACCGTAATCGTACCGCCATGCGCATGCACGATGGTTCTGACCGTCGGCAGGCCCAACCCGGTGCCGTGCTCGGTCGTGGTGAAGAAGGGCTCGAAGATGCGCTCGGTGTCATCAGGCGCGATGGCACCCGCCGCGTCCCACACCTCGAGCACGGCGTGGCCATCGTCGGCCTTGAGGGTCACCGCCACCCGCTCGTTGTCAGCCGAGACGGTCACCGCGTTGCGCAACAGGTTGATCAGCACCTGTTTCATCTGGCCCTCGTCGACGTCGGCCGAGAGCGACGCCAGCCGCAGCTCGATCGGCGTCATCGCGAAGTCGGGGTCGGCCCGCAGCATCTCGACCGTCTCTCGAATGATGTCATCGACCGCACGCCGCGCCCGGGTCGGCGGAGGGGGCCGCGCCAACCGCAAATAGTCTTCGACCAGCGCTCCGAGCCGGTCGCTCTCGCGAATGATCAACTTCGAGAGCCGCTCGTCGTGCGAGCCCTGCGCCGAGTCGCTCATCAACATCTGCGCGGCTCCTCGCATCGAGGCCAACGGGTTTCGAACCTCATGCGCCAGAGTCGCCGACAGCCGCCCCAAGTTCGCCAGGTGATCGATGCGGTGCAGCTCGGTCTCGAGGCGCCGCAGTTGGGTCAGGTCTTGAAACACCACCAGCAGCGATTGCCTGGTCGGGTCGAGCGGGGTCACGGTCAGACCCAGAATTCGCTCGCCGTTCGCGGTCGGCACAGTGAGCTCATTGCGCCGGGTGTTGGGCGGTATGCGGTGAATCGTCGGGAGCAACGCCTCGATGTCGCGGCCGACCACGTCTGGCAACGTGCCGAGAATCGCCTCGGCCGCCGGGTTGACGAAGTTCACCTTGCCCGTCACGTCACAGGTCAGCAGCCCCGAGGGCATCGCAGTCACGATCTGCAGCTGCAAGGTCGACAGCTCGCGCAGGTCGGCCTCGCGCGCAGAGAGTTGGCCGCCGGTGGTCGAGAGCTGCTGGGCCACGTAGCCCGAGAGCACCGCGATGAACCACTGTGCGAGGAGCTGCGTCACCACGTCGAAGGTGACCTGGCGCAGGCCGCGAATGCCTCCCGAGAGGCCTCCGTTGAGGGCCAGCACGATGGCGATGTACGACACCGACGAGAGCAACGCGCCCAGCAACGCCCCTCGGCGAAACAGCAGCACCGAGGCACCGATGATCGCCAGCAGGTAGACGAAGGTGAACGGCGAGTCTGCGCCGTTGGTCAAAAACACCGCCGCCGAGGCGACCAGCACGTCGCTGACCACTTGGAGCCAGGCGATGCGCTCGTCGACCGCTCGCCTTCGAATCAAGAAGCCGAAGACCAGCGTGAAGCCGTAGCTCACCGCGATCAGCGCGAACGAAGTGAAGTCGCCGAACGAGAGCTGCTCGACGGTGCGATTCGAGAACAACCGCGCCGACAAGACGATCAACAACAGCGAGATGGCGGCGGTGCGAAAGACCGCCAGCCAGGTCAGCCGTACTGCGAGTGGTTGCCTACTTGATGGCTTGGGCAATGGTGAAGATCGGCATGTACATGGCGATCAGAAAGCCACCGACCACGCCGCCGAGAAAGACCATCATGATGGGCTCGATCAACGCCGTCAGGCCCGCCACCGAGGTGTCGACCTCGTCATCGTAAAAATCGGCGATCTTGTTGAGCATCTGATCCATCGCGCCGGTGGCTTCACCGACGCCGATCATCTGCACCACCATCGAGGGGAAAACCTTGGTCTCGGCCAACGGGCCAGCGATGTTCTTGCCTTCTGAGATCTTCGTTCGAACGTAAAGAATGCCTTTTTCGATGGTTCGATTGCCGGCGGTCTTCGCGGTCACGTCGAGCGCGTCGAGAATCGGCACGCCTGAGCTGATCATCGTGCCCAGCGTACGCGTGAAGCGCGCCACTGCGACCTTGCGAAGCACATCGCCGATGATCGGGGCGAAGAGAATGCCCTTGTCGAACAGCTCGCGGCCCCGGGGGTTTCGATAGAAGGCCACGCAGATCACGCCGACGACGGTGACCGTGCCGACGATGTGAAAGATGTACTGCTGCAGCCAGGCCGACAAGTCGACCACGAACTGGGTCGGGGCCGGCAGGGTACCGCCGAAGTCAGAGAACATCTTCGCGAACACCGGAGTCACCTTCAGCAGCAGCACCGCCGTGACGACCACACCGACCAACATGACGACCACCGGGTAGGTCAGCGCGCCCTTGACCTGGCGTTTGAGCTTCTCGGCCTTTTCGCGGTAGGCCGCTAGACGGTTCAAAATCGTGTCGAGAATACCGCCGACTTCACCGGCGGCGCAGAGCTGAACGAAGAGCTCGTCGAACACCTTGGGGTGATCTTTGAGCGCGTCTGAGAACGTCGAACCGCCTTCGACCTTGTTCTTGATCGCGAAGATGACCTTCTTGAGCGCACCGTTGTCGGTCTGCGAGCCCAAGATGTCGAGGCACTGCACCAGCGGCAGGCCGGCGTCGATCATCGTGGCGAACTGGCGGGTGAAGATCAGCAGGTCGCGACCGGCGACCGAGCCCGGCAACGAGATGTTCGAATCGAGCAGGCCCTTCTTCTTCACCTTCGACGGCGTCAGGCCGAGTGACTTGAGGCGGGCGTCGACCGCGGCTGGGTCGTTGGCCTCCATTTCGCCCTTCTTGACCTCGCCCTGCTTGGTCTTGGCCTCCCACAGGTAGATAGGCGAAGAGACTTTCTTCGCTTTTGCTGCAGGCTTCGGCGCGGCTTGTACAGTAGCCATCAAGACCTCGGGTTCGAAACAATGGAGAACAGGCTGGTGATACTAGCGGCCTGCGTTGAAATAGCTAAAGAGGTACCCCAGCATACCCTTCCCTACGTGACACTTTGGCTTCACAGGGTGCCGGTGAAGACCCTCGCGGCGGCCCGTACGGCTCACCGCCCAGGAGGCCCACCACCAGGCCGCCCCGCTCCGCCCAAGTGACCGGGCAACGCGCCCGCTCCGGCACCACCGCTCGCCATGATGTTCTTCAGCTCGTCGGGGTCGCTCGATCGGGCGAACGCTTCGTCCATGCTGATTGACTTGCGGGCCAGCAGCTGGGCGAGCGCCTGGTTGAAGGTCTGCATGCCGAACTTCGACTGACCGACCTGCATCGACGAATAAATTTGATGAACCTTGTCTTCGCGAATCAGGTTTCGAATCGCAGGGTTGGGGATCATGACTTCGAGAGCCAACACCCGGCCGTTGCCCGATGACTTGGCAATGAGCGACTGCGACATGATGCCCTCGAGCACGAACGAGAGCTGCGCGCGAACCTGCGGCTGCTGGTAGGGAGGAAACACGTCGAGAATGCGGTTGATGGTCTGCACCGCGCTGTTGGTGTGGAGCGTGGCAAACGCGATGTGGCCCGTCTCGGCGATCACCAGCGCGGCTTCAATCGTCTCGAGGTCGCGCATCTCGCCGACCAGCACCACGTCGGGGTCTTGCCGCAAGATGTACTTGAGCGCGGTCTTGAAATTCTTGGTGTCGGCACCCACTTCGCGCTGATTCACCAGGCAGTTCTTGTGCGGGTGCAGGTACTCGATCGGGTCTTCGATCGTCATGATGTGCTCGTGACGCTCGGTGTTGATCTTGTCGATCATCGAGGCGAGCGTGGTCGACTTGCCCGAGCCCGTCGGGCCTGTGACCAGCACCAGGCCTCGCGGCTTCTTGGCGAGCTCAGAGACGATCGGCGGCAGCCCCAGCTCGGCGAAGGTTAGAATCTTGAAAGGTATCGTGCGAAATGCGCCGGCCACCGCGCCGCGCTGCATGAAGATGTTCGAGCGAAAGCGCGAGAGGCCCTTCACGCCGAACGACAGGTCGAGCTCGTTCTCTTCTTCGAACTTGTGCTTCTGCGCGTCGGTGAGAATCGAGTAGCACAGCTGTTTGGTCTCGACCGGCGTCAGCGGGGGCATCTTCAGCGGCACCAGATCGCCGTCGATGCGCAGCTGCGGTGGAGACCCCGTCGTGATGTGCAGGTCGCTGGCGCCCTTCTCGACCATCGCCTTGAGCAGCTGATGCAGATTCGCCAAGTTGTCGTACCTCTTTCGAAAGTTTAGAAGCGGTCGGGAGCCGTGTTCGAGACGGCTTCTTCGATCGTCGAAAAACCAGTCATCACCTTGTTGAGCGCCGACATGCGCAGCGTGATCATGCCCAGCCGCATCGCCTCTTGCTTGAGCTCGGCGGTCGAGGCGCCGTTGATCACCAGCTCCTTGAGGCCGTCCCAGAAAGGCATGACCTCGTAGACGGCGACGCGGCCGCGGTAGCCACGCTCGTTGCATTCTTTGCAGCCGCCCTTTTCAAAGAGCGTGAAGGTGCCGATCTTGTCGGCCGGTATGCCCGCATCGATCAGCGCGGCCTCGTCGACGTTCTTCACCTCTTTGCGGCAGGTCATGCACAGCTTGCGGCAGAGCCGCTGGGCCAAGATCAAGTTGAGCGAGGCGGTCACCAGAAACGGCTCGATGCCCATGTTCAGCAGGCGGCTGACCGTGCCTGGCGCGTCGTTGGTGTGCAGCGACGAGAGCACCAAGTGGCCGGTGAGCGCGGCCTTGACCGCGATTTCGCCGGTCTCGAAGTCGCGAATCTCGCCGATCATGATCGTGTCGGGGTCTTGGCGCAGAAAGCTTCGCAGCGCGGCGGCGAAGTTGAGGCCCACGCCCTCGTTCATCTGCACCTGGTTGATGCCCGAGAAGTTGAACTCGACCGGGTCTTCGGCGGTCGACAAGTTCGTCGTCGGGTCGTTGAGGGCCGCCAGCGCCGAGTAGAGCGTGGTGGTCTTGCCCGAGCCGGTCGGGCCCGTCACCAGCACCATGCCGTACGGGCGGTCGATGGCCTCTTTGAACCACTTGAGCGGCTCGGGGTCGAAGCCCAGCTTCTGCATGTCGAGCTGCAGGTTCGACTTGTCGAGCAGACGCATGACGATCTTCTCGCCGAACAGCGTCGGGCAGACCGAGACGCGAAAGTCCATCTCCTTGCCGCCGCCCAGCTTGATCTTGATGCGACCGTCTTGCGGCAACCGGCGCTCTGAAATGTCGAGCTGCGCCATGATCTTCAGGCGCGAGGTGATCGCGTTGCGCAGCTTCATCGGAGGCTTCATCACCTCGTACAGCACGCCGTCGATGCGAAACCGAACCCGAAAATCTTTCTCGTAGGGCTCGACGTGAATGTCTGACGCGCGCTTGCCGATCGCGTCTTTCAAGATCAGGTTCACCAGCTTCACGACCGGCGCGTCGTCGGCCGCGCGGGCCATCTCTTCGACGCCGGCGATCTCTTCGCCGTCATCGGCGAGCTCGACGTCGTCGGCGTTCATGTCACCGACGATGTCTTCGAGGCTGGGGCCCTTCTCGGAGTAATACTTCTCGATCGCCTCGCGAATCGCGGGCTCAGACGAGACGACCGGCTCGATGTTGTAGCCAGTCAAGAACTTGAGATCGTCGACCGCGTAGATGTTCGACGGGTCGCACATCGCGACGATGAGCGAGCTGCCCGCCCGGTTCACCGGCACCACCAGGTGCTTCTCGGCGACGTCTTTGGGCACGAGCTTGATGATCTCGGCGTCGATGTCGAACTCTTTGAGGTTGATCGCCGGCACGCCGTACTGCTTGCTCAAGAAGTCAGTGAGCTTCGACTCCTCGATGGCGCCTACTTTGATCAACGCGGTGCCGATGCGGGCCCCGCTCTTTTGCTGCTCTTCTTGCGCTTTGCGCAGCTGCTGAACCGAAATCAGGCTCTCGCGAACGAGCAGCTCTCCCAGACGACCAGACATGCGTGTTTCGCCTCCCAAGCCAACGCGGGTGCCGCACCCTAGCCTGCTCGCGCGAGGGCTGCGCGTGCTGATTCTAGATCGCGTGCGATCTGACCCGCCAATTCGGTGACCGAGGCGAAGCGTTGTTCGGCACGCAGCCGCTCGAGAAATTGCACCCGCAGCCGCTGGTTGTAGAGGTCTTTGGCGAAGTCGAAAAGGTGCGCTTCGATCGTCACCTCGGTGCCGCCAAAGGTAGGTTTCACACCGATATTGGCCGCACCGCCGTGCCACCCGTCACCGGTTTTGACTCGCACCGCGTAGACGCCTGGCGCCGGCCTCAGCTCGTTGCGCGTCTCGATGTTCGCGGTGGGAAAACCGATGGTGCGGCCTCGGCCCGCGCCCCTGACCACCACCCCGTCGAGGTCGAAGGGCCGGCCCAGCAACCGCGCCGCGGCTTCGACTCGGCCCTCGAGCACGTACTCTCGAATCTTGCTCGATGAGACGACCACGCCGTCGACCGTGACGGGTGGCACCACGAAGACCTGGGCGCCTGCCACGGCGGCTGCGGCTCGCAGCGTTTCGAGCGTGCCTGAGCGCTTCGTGCCGTAGGTAAAGTCAGCGCCGATCACCACCGCTTTGGCGCCCAGGCCCGCGAAGAGGCTGTGCTCGAATTGCTGCGGAGTCACCTTCGCGTATTCGAGCGTGAACGGCTGCATGATCGCTGCCCCCACCCCGGCCTCGTCGAGGAGCTCGAGCTTTCGCGCCTGCTCGTTGATCAACATCGGCGCCAGTGCCGGCTGCAGCACCTTGCCCGGGTGCGGCGAAAAGGTGAGCGCGGTGACCATGCCTGTGTTCGCGCCCTTCGCTTGGGCGAACAGCGCTTGGTGGCCCAGGTGCACGCCGTCGAAATTGCCCAGGCACACCGCGCATGACGCCAGCTCGCCCGACGATGCAGCGGCAATTGATTCAAAGACCTTCATCGGCGTCGGTATAGCGCGCGACGGTGCCCGATGCGTGGTATCCGACCGCGCAGAAATGGGTCGCATACCGTTGCGAGAAGAAGTGGCTGGCGCCGAATTCATCGGCGTCAAAGCTCCGCCTGACTGGGTCGCGGCCTTCGGGTTGCCCACCCCCGGCAGCCTCGAGCTCGAGATCGGCTGTGGCGCCGGAGGCTTCGCCCTCGAGTACACCCGCCGCAACCCTACCGCCCGCTACGTGGCCTTCGAGTGGCGAAAAAAGTACGCCCGCGAAGTGCAGTTTCGCGCCAAGCAAAAGGGCCTGCAGAACCTCAAGGTCATCGAGGGCGACGCGCGGCTCGAGGTGCCCAAGCTGTTCACGCCGGGCTCGCTCGACTGCATTCACCTGCAGTTTCCCGACCCCTGGTGGAAGCGGGCTCACCAGAAGCGGGCCATTCTGCAGCTCGACTTCAGCGTCTTCATGTTGGGCCTGCTCAAGGTCGGCGGCCGCTTCGACTTTCGCACCGACGTGAAAGACGTCGGCGTTCGCGGGCTGGCGGTGCTCGAAGCCGCCGGGTTTCACAACCCGCTGGGTCTTGGCGTCTTTCACCCCTCCGAGCCCGATGAGGTGCCCTCGACACGCGAGCGCCGGTATTTGGTGAGTCAAGAGCCGGTGTACCGCGCGCGGTTGCTCAAACAGGCCTAGCGGGCTGCTAGGCTCCGCGGCCCGATGGCTCGTCGCAAGACGCTCGAAGTCGCTCGCAAAGACGACGCTGCGTCGCTGCGCGAGCAATTGGTGCTGATCGCCGATGACGACCGCGGCATTCTCGAGCGCGTTCGAACCGGGCTCTCTGAGCATGGGTACCGCTTCATCGAAGTCAGTGACGGGCCGCAGGTGCTCACCGCGCTGAGGGAGCACCACCCTGACCTCCTGCTGATGGACGTTGAGATGCCCGGCCTGGGCGGCGTCGATGTGTGCAGAATCGTGAAAGCCAACCCGAGCTTCGGCTTCGTGCCGATCATCTTGATGACCTCGGCTCGCCGCGGCGGCAAGGTCGAGGGCCTCGAGCTGGGCGCCGATGACTACCTGATCAAGCCCTTCGACATGATGGAGCTCTCAGCCCGCGTCAAATCGATGCTGAGGCTCAAGATTCTGCAAGACGCACTGGTCGAGAAGAACCGCGAGCTCGATCGCATGAACCGCGCGCTCGAAGATCAACGACAGCAGCTCGAGACCCTCTCGCGCACTGACGGCCTGACCGGCCTGCTCAACCGTCGCCACTTCGACGAGCGCCTCGAGGCCGAGTTTACCCGCTCGCTGCGCTACCATGCTCCGCTCTCGTGTCTGCTGCTCGACATCGACCACTTCAAGAACGTGAACGACAGCCACGGCCACCCCTTCGGAGACGTGGTGATTCAACGCGTCTCGGCGGTCACCCGGCAGGTGCTGCGCGATGTCGACGTGCTGGCCCGCTATGGCGGCGAAGAGCTGGTCGCGCTGCTGCCCGAGACCTCGCTCGAAGAGGCCCAGCGCGCCGCCGAACGGGTGCGCGCCGGCATCGAGGCGCTCGAGCTGACCGCGCCAGGCAAAGTCGCCATGAAGTGCACCGCGTCGGTGGGCGTCTCGACGTTTCCTTCTCCGGGTGTCGATTCGCCCCACGCGCTGATTCGGCTGGCCGATCAGGGGCTCTACCACGCAAAACAGTCGGGTCGAAATCGAGTGGGGCAAGTGCCGTGGGCCTCGACTTCGTCGAAAACGGGCACCAAGAGTGACGAAGCGCTATGAAGAGCACCATGCGTGGTCTTTCGCTGGTCGGCCTGGTGATGCTCGCGGCCTGCGAGCACTCGGCGGCCAAGCCATCGGCGTCTTCACCCGAGGCCAGCTACCGCCAGTTCGCCGAGGCCCTGCGCGGCCATGACCCCAAGGTGGCCTGGGAGCTGCTTTCAGCACCCACCAAGTCGGCGGCCGAAGTGCGCTCGAAGGCCGTCGCCGCCGCCTCGCAAGGGCTGGTGCGAGATGACCCGATGATCATGGTGCTCCAATCGGGGGTTCTGCCCGAGGCGAACATCGGCGATATCACCGTGGTGTCGAAGACCGAACAAACCGCCCTGCTCGAGGTCGGCGCCCCCACCCATCGCCAACAAGTGACCATGGTCAGAGAACAGCCCACCGGCCCCTGGCTGGTCGACTTGAGCCCCGCCTTCGCTGGAGAAGCCTCGAAATGACCGACCGAAACAAAGGTCGGCCGCCTGCGCCGCTGGTACAGGTGATTCGACGAGGCCCCGCGCCGACCACGCCCTCGGGGGGGCCGGTGCCAGTGCAGCCGGTGCCCGTTCGGCCTGCTGCTGCCCCCGCCCCTCGCCCCACCGCCAACATGCGGGCGCCGGTGTCGAGGCCGGCGCCGACCAACGCGATACCGTCTGGGCCCCGGGCCGCGCGCGCTCCGAGCAACCGGCCTCCTCCGACGGTCGAGCAGATCGCCGCGCTGGCGAAAAAAGAGCGCGTGCCGAACCGAATCGCCAAGGGCGAGCTCGACGGCAAAATGAAGTGTCGCATTTGGAAGAAGCTGCACGCCGAAGAGGCCAAGCGCTTCGACGAGGCGTGGACGCTGGTCGAAAAGACGCCGGGGCTCGAGCTGCCCGACGCGTTCGGCGTGGTGCAGAGCGGCTTGACGGTCGAAGAGTTCAACCAACGCCGGGCTCGAATGAAGAAGCGCGCCGAGGTCAAAGAGGCGCGCTCGGCGGTCAATGGGGAGCGGCTCGACGCCTTCATTTCGCAGCTGGTCGGCTCGAAGGCCGAGCTGTCGATGGTGCTCGGCGAGCGCACGCTGATCGACGTGCTCACCGGTGTACAGCCGGTGGCGTTCGACTGCGAGCGCACCGGGCGGCTCGAGAAGCTCAACCTGGTGCTGCTGACCCGCAAATCGACGTGGGACGCGATCGGCAACAACCTGGTTCGCGACAACCGGCTCAGCCAAAAACCAGCGTCGGTCTCTCGGCAGCCATCTCGCAGGCCAGTGAATGACCCTCGCGCGTTTCTTGACCTCGTCGGTCAGTCGATCTCCATCTCGCTTCGAAATGGCATCGGCTTGGTCGCGCCGTTGCTGGCGGTCGGGCCCTTCGATGTGCTGCTCGGCAGTGACGGCGCCGAGGTGTTCGTGCCGCTGCACGCGATGCTGAGCTGGACGACTCCCAAACTCTGAGGCAGCGTCGCCTCTCTGTGCGGCCCAAGGCATCGCTTCTCGTGTCGGGCCTCGCCGCGCTCTCGGCGGTCTGGGTCGCGGGGCTGATATACGCGCTGGTCTGCCGGCCGCTCGCGACTGAAGACCTCTGGTGGCACATCAAGATGGGCGAGGTCTATTTCACCCAAGGCCTGTGGCCCGCGAGCGACCCGCTGCTGCACACCTCGAGCGCGGCGCCGATTCAGCACGAATGGTTGTTCGGCGTGCTGGTGTATCTGGTCTCGAACGCGCTCGGGCTCTTCGCCTTGCGCGTGCTGCACGGGGCGCTGCTGACCGCGGTGATCGCGTTGATCATCACCCTTGCTCGCCGCGCGACCGACTCTTTCGCCGCGGTGGCGCTGTCGCTGATTGTCTTTCTCGGGCTCTCCGAGGGTCGGTTGATGCAGCTGCGGCCCGACATGCCGACCATGGTCTTCGCGTTCGCGCTCGCCGCGCTGACCTGGGCCCACCCGATGCCGGTGACCGTTCGCCGCGGAGCCCTCGCCTGCGCCGCGCTGCTCGTCTGGGCCAACATGCACTCGCTCTTCGCGGTCGGGCTCGGGCTGCTGGCGGCGGCGACGGTGGGCGCGCTGGTCGAAGATCGCTCCGGAGCCGTCGGCCCCCCACACGCCAAGCCCCTCGCGCTGACCCTCCTGGCCGGCTTTCTCATCACCCTGCTCAACCCGCGCGGCCTCGATCAGCACCTGACGTTTTTTCTCTCATCGAAGCACTCGGCCATCTGGTCGGTACCCGACGAGTGGACACCGTTCGACCCCTTCGATCGCCACTTCACCAGCAAGGTGACGTTGTTTTCATGGCTGTTCACCAACCTGACCTGCCTCGGCTTCGCGGCGGCGTTCATCGTGAATTACGCGAGGTTCAAGCGCTCGCCGTCGCCGCAGACGCTCGATGCCTTGGCGCCACGGCTGTTCTTGCCCGCCGCGGCCGCGTTGGCGTCGGTGTTCGTCTCGTTTCGCTTCTTGTGGCTCGTGGTGCTGCCATTTCTGTACGTGGTGCGCTCGGCGCGCTCTTCGAAATATCGGTTCGAGCCGTTCATAGCGCTCGCCTGCGCCGCGCTCGCGGCCTCGTTCATCGCCACGTCGGGCTGGGGCAACTTCATGGGCGACACCCCGAGCGTGAGAGAGGGGTATTTCTCGAAGGCCTACAACGACCAGCGCTACCCCGACCCGGGCGTGTTTTTTCTGCGAGACACCCAGGTCACCGGCAACCTCTTCAACCACTACACGTTGGGCGGGTACTTCGAGTACCGCCTCGCCCCGAGGCTCAAGGCGTTCATCGATGGTCGCACCGAGCACTACACCGCGCAGGTGAAGACCGATTCGCACCGAATCATGAACGGCGGGCAGGCCGAGCGGCTCGCGTTGCTCGATGCCTACGGCGTCAATGTCTTCTTCGCGTACGGAGGCGAGTACAACCCGTACCCCTCGCGCCAAGACACGTTGCGCCTGATGAAAGACGCGCCGGGCTGGGTGCTGGTGTTTCGCTCGTTCGACCACGCGGTGTACCTGCGGCAGTCACCGCAGAACGAAGAGAACCTGCGCCGCATCGCCACGTACTTCGCAAACATCGGCATCGACTTCGATGCCACCACCGGGTTTCGGGTCGATCAGGTGCTGGCCAAAGCCCCCCGCTGGGCGGTGGAGCAACGCCTGGTGTCGGCCGACTACGAGCAGTTGGTGCTCGAAGCGACGTCTGGGGCCGCTCCGGCGCGGGAGGCGGCTCGGCGCCGGCTGTTCAAACTGTACGCGGCGCTCGATGATCGACCCGACCTGGACGCACTGCGAACGACTGACAAGACGCTGAAATAACTGATGTTTTCGGCGTCGAGGCAAATCGCTACGATGACCATTCTCTTTCGAGGTCGGTTGATGTACGCGCCTCGCCTTCATGCGCTCACTCCCGGTGCTGGTGCTCTCGTCGTTGTTGTTCTCAACCGCCTGTGGCGTCGGCTCGCCGTCTGAGCAGACCACCGAGACCGACAAGCTGACGCAGCTCAAGCAGCGCGAGGCCTGGGCATCGCAAGACAACCCGGCGCTGTTCACCACGCAGCTCGACTACACGTTCGACACGCTGCCCTTGCAGGGCGAAGCCGCCAACGTGCCGTGGGCCGGCAGCTACTGGCCCACCTACCAAGACAACATCAACTACCAATGGGCCGGCTCGCAATCGAGCTCGCCCGCCAAGAAATACGAGCTCGCCTTCGGGGGCACGAACGTCGAAGACAAGGTCTCGGCGAACCACGGCATCGACGGCATGCGCTCACAGAAGGTCTGCAAAGAGACCAGCGAGTGCAACTCGGCGAAGAGCGAGACCTGCGCCAAGCGTACCGGCAAAGAAGAAGGCCGCTGCATCCCCACCTGGTGGGGCATCTGCCACGCGTGGACGCCGGCCGCCATTCTGTTGCCCGAGCCCAAGCTGCCCGTGGTTCGCAACGGCGTGACCTTCGAGGTCGCTGACTTGAAGGCGCTGGGTTCGCTGGTGTTCAACTCGACCCGCACCAAGTTCGTCTCGCTGCGATGCAACAAAGACAGCAGCACCATTCGGCTCGACGAGTACGGCCGCCCCATCGAAGGCGACCGCGAGTGCCGCGACACCAACGCCGGCACCTACCATGTGCTGCTCGCCAACTACCTCGGCAAGATGCGCCAGGCGTTCGCTGAAGATCGCATCGATGACCTCGAAGTGTGGAACCAGCCTTTGCGCGGTTACAAGGTCACCGAGAGCCGAGAAGTCAGCGGCGACGAGGCCAACCGCCTCGTCGGAGTGACCTCGAGCCCCGACGCCGGCACCGTCGCCTACAAGTTCAACTCGAGCGCCGTTCGCTTCGTCTCTGTGCGCCTCGAGGTTCGCTACATCACCGAAGCCTCGGCCTCGTCGGGCTACGTCGGCAACAACATCGATTGGTACACCCGCACCGACCGGTATCAGTACGTGCTCGAGCTCGACCGCCAGGGCAAGATCATCGGCGGCGAGTGGGTCGGCAGCAGCAAGTCGAACCACCCTGACTTCTTGTGGTTGCCGCTGGGGCCTTCGGGCAGCACGGTCGCCGGTGGAGCGATCTCGTTCGATACCGTCAAGGCCATGGTGCTCGAGTCGTCAGGCACCCAAGGCACGCCGGGGCCGCAGGTCGAAGTGAGCGCGTCAGCGACCATCGCCAAAGACGAGTGGAAACACTTCGGCCCGTTCTCGACCTCGGTCGGGGCCATCACCGTCGACATGACGGGCACCGGCGACGCCGACCTCTATGTGCGCATGAATGGTCAGCCCACGTTCGAGCTCTACGATTGCCGACCCTATGGGTCAGACAGCGCCGAGAAGTGCGAGCTCAGCGGGCCCGGCCCGGTGTCGGTTTCGGTGCACGGCTATTCGGCGGCGGAGGTCGCGTTGAAGATTCGCTACGCCAGCGCGGTCGTTGATGCCGGCGTCCCCTCGCCCGGCGACGCAGGCACCCCTCGACGCGATGCAGGCACGGCCACGGACGCAGGCCGCTAACGGAGCCCCGTTCGCCCTGAGGGACTCGAAGGGCCGTCGCAACCAGGCGTACTCGTACGAGCCTGAAAACTCAGTAATTCATAGTCATAGATATAACATCAATAACTATCATAGTCATGACTACAATAGTCGTGACTATCGCGTCGGTCGCTTGAGCCCAAGCTTGGCCATTCGGTACACCACTGTTCGCCGGGGCATACCCAGGCGGGTCGCGGCAGCGGTCACATTCCACCGGGTTCTCGCCAGCGCCTCGAGCAGCAAATCGCGTTCGGCCGAGTGCAGGGCGCCGCGGTAATCATCAGCCGGCGCCTCCGCCGACAAACGCAGCGGCAACGCGTCGCGACCGACCTCGTCGCGCACCGAGGCCTTCGCCGCCCAGAACATCACCGTTCGCAGCTCGCGCACGTTGCCCGGCCACCGCCAGGTCAGCAGCACCTGCCGAGCCTCGGGCCCCAGCACCAACCGCGGCCGGGCCAGGCGCACCCGGGCCTCCGACAAGAACTGCTCGGCCAGAGGCATCACGTCTTCGCCACGCACGGCGAGCTCGGGCACTTCGATCACCGAGTCGAAGCCTGGCAGTACCCGTTCTGCGGTCGCCAACAGCCGATCGCCCGCCCGGGCCCGCACCGCCTCGAGCGCCGAGCGTTCGAGCAGCGACACGTCGCGAACGAGCAGCACCCCGGCCCCTTCGAGCGCCGCCTCGAGCGCTGGGCGATCGCTCGCATGCACCTCGAGCACCGGCACCGCCGCCAGCCTCGCCAACGTCGCGCGGCCACTGCCCGGAGGCCCGCAGACCAGCAGCGGCAGCCGCGACGTCGACGCGATCGCCGCCAAGCGCACCATCACCGGGTCGACGAACACCGGCTCACGCGCCAGCGAGCCCGGCGCCAACCGCTCGAACGCCGCCTCCAGCATCGACTGCGCGTCGAGCCCATCGCGCCCCGACACGGCCGTCACCACCTTCGCGCGGGGGCCCGCCACCTGGGGCAACTTCACCTCGAGTGCCTCGAGGGCCGCGGGCTCGAGCTCGGGCAGCACCGCGCCCAGCACATCGGGAGTCACCTCACCCCACGTCGCCACGATGCCCGCCGAGGCCACCTCGTCCATCACCCGGCGGGAAAGCACCTGCCGCGCGGCCACGTTGAGCGCCGGCACGTTCACCAACGCCAGCGCCACCAGCCGTCGCGCACCCGCCCGGGCGAGCTCATCGGCCAAGCGGGTCAGCAACGCGTCACCGCTGAGCAGCGTCGGCATCACCCACCGCGGCACCGAGTGCGCCACCAGCGTCAGCGACGAGTCACCCAGCGTCAGCGCGTCACCAGCGCGCAACACCGTCGACCCGTTCAGGTGAACATCATTGAGCCGAACTTCCCCCGCTCCGCGAAGCAGCTCGACGACCACGCCGTCATCACGAACCGCGAGCGAGAGGTGCCGCTCAGAGACCGACGGGTCTTGCAAATCGATGCTCGCCACCTTGCTGCGCCCGACCACCCCCGGCCGGGTCGACGAGAGGTCGACGGGAAACGTGCGCTCGCGAGTCACGACCAGCAGCGACCAGCGCACGGCTAAACCTTGTTCTCGCGGCCTTGCCGCATGCGCTGAATGTTCGAGCGGTGGGTGAACAGCATCGCCAGCAGCAACGCCACCCCCAGCAGCGGGTACTCCACCGGGGCGCCTTGAAAAAAGCCCGCCACGATCGCGCACGTGCCGCCGACCAGCGAGCCCACCGAGCTGACCCGAAACACCGCCACGATGACCGCCCACACCACGAACCCCACCAGCGCCGACCAGGGCAACAGCACCACCAACACGCCCAGCGCCGTGGCGACCCCCTTGCCCCCCTTGAACCGCAACCACACGGGGAACACGTGCCCCACGAACGCCGCGAACCCGACCAGCACGTGCACCACCGGCAGCTCGGGCACGAGCCACCTCGACAGCACCACCGGCAACGCACCTTTCGCGGCGTCGAGCAGCAGCACCAGCGCGCCGATCTTCTTGCCGGCCACGCGAGCGACGTTGGTCGCTCCGATGTTGCCGCTGCCTTCGCTGCGCACGTCTTTGCCCGTCAGCGCGCGAGCGACGATGACCCCGAACGGCACCGAACCACACAGGTACCCGGCCAACACCAGCAGCGCGCTCACCGCAGCCCCAGGTACCGGTACCCGATGACGACGAAGGCGTAATTCGCGAGCAACAACACGCCCACGCCCCAGCGCGCGCGCCGCGACTCACGCTCGTCGAGCTGAAGCTCGGGCATCGGCACGGCGAACACCAGGTGCACGAGGGTCAACACCACCGCCACCGCGAACAAGAAGGCGGCCACCGTGCCCACCGGGTTCGCCTCGAGCGCCCGCAGCCAGTGCAGATGCGCGAAGCGGTCAGCCGCGCGGGTCAGCCCGCACCCCGGGCAGGGAAAACCGGTCAGCTGCCGAAACGAGCACCCCCAGAACGGTATCAACCGTGCGACCGGCACGAAGCGGGCGATCAACAAGCCCACCAGGCCGATCACGCCCATCGCATCGAGCGCACCGAAGCTTCGATTTCGCGGAGGAACGATGACCTTCATGGGACAAGGCTGAAGCTGTACGCCAACGCCCCCCAATTCGCCAGCGCGCGCGCCCGGCCGTCGTGGCATATGCGCAGGCGATGGCTCGCTTCATTCTCGGCATCGACCTGGGCACCTCGAACTGCGCGGTGGCGTATGTCGACCCGGGCGCGGGAGCCCAGGCCCCAATCACCGACCTCCCCATCACCCAGACCATTCGCCCCGGCGAAGTCGCGCCCCGCCCCCTGCTCCCCTCGGTGGTGTACCTGCCGTTCGAGGGCGAATTTCCTCCGGGTGCGTTGGCGTTGCCCTGGGGCAGTCCGGTGAGCGCGGTGGGCGAGCTGGCCCGCTGGCAAGGCAGCCGGGTGCCGGGCCGGGTCATCACCTCGGCCAAGAGCTGGCTCATTCACCCCGGAGTCGATCGCCAGGCGCCGATTCTCCCCTGGGGGGCTGGCAGTGACGTGCCGAAGCAGTCTCCCGTGGCCGCGCAGGCCGCGCTCCTGAAGCACGTCGCCGAAGCCTGGAACCACGCCCGCCCCGACGCCCCCATCGCCGACCAGCACGTGGTGCTCACCATCCCCGCGTCGTTCGATGAGGCGGCGCGGGCGTTGACGCTGCAGGCCGCGCGAGACGCCGGGTTCGATCTGCAGAAGCTCTCGTTGCTCGAAGAGCCCACCGCGGCCTTTTACGACTTCACCGCGCGCCACCGCGACTCGTTGGCCAAGGCGCTGGCCGACACCCGGCTGGTGCTGGTCGTCGACGTCGGAGGCGGCACCACCGACTTCTCACTGGTACAGGTCGCGATGCTGCCCGAAGGCCCGGCGCTCAAGCGCATCGCAGTGGGCGAGCACCTGCTCCTCGGCGGCGACAACATGGACGCTGCGCTGGCCCGCCTGGCCGAGACGCGGGCGCTGGGAGAATCGCGCCGCTTCTCAGCCACGCAATGGACACAGGCCACTCAGGCCGCGCGCGCCGCCAAAGAGACGCTGCTTGGCCGCAACGCCCCCGACAAGGTCGCGATCAGCATTGCCGCGACGGGCTCCAAGCTCATCGGCTCGACCATCAGCACCGAGCTCACCCTGGCTGACATCGAGAGCACCGTGGTGCGCGGGTTTTTTCCCGCGGCGACCGAGTCATCGGTGCCCGAGTCGGCCAAGCGCGCCGGAGTCGTGGAGCTCGGCCTACCGTACACCCAAGACCCTGCGATCACTCGGCATCTGGTGGCGTTTCTCAAGGCCCACGCCGCCGCCGGGTTCGCCGCGCTCGGTGAGCCTGCCTCGGGGTTGCCCCGCCCCGACGCGATTCTGCTCAACGGCGGGGTGTTCAACGCCAAGGCGCTCGAGGCTGCGCTGGTCGATCAAGTCTCGGCGCTCTGGCCCGACCGACCTCGCGTGCGCCTGCTCGCGCACGACTCCCTCGACCTCGCCGTGGCCCGTGGCGCGGCGTACTCGGGCCTGGCCCGCCGTGCCCTCGGCCGAAAAATCGGAGGCGGTGCCCCTCGCGCGTTCTACGCCCTGGTCTCGACCGACGGCGGCCGTCAGGGCGTCTGTCTGGTGCCTCGCGGGCTCGAGGAGGGCGTGACCCTCGAGCTGCAGCAATCGTTTCGACTCACCGTGGGTCGACCGGTGCAGTTTCAGCTCTACTCGACCACCGCCGACCGCCTCGACGCGCCCGGAGCGCTGATCTCGGTCGACGACGAGGTGTTCAAAGCGCTCCCGCCGATTCACACCATTCTGAGCGGAGCCACCGGCACCGCGCTCGACGTTCGTCTGGTCGCCGCGCTGACCGAAGTCGGTACGCTCGAGCTGTCGTGCGTGGCGCAAAACCAACGGTGGCGCCTCGAGTTCGAGCTGCGCGGCACCAGCAAGAGCAGCGACGTCAGCGTGACCGAAGCGATGCCGGCCCGGTTCTCAGAGGCAACCACCGAGGTCGATCGTGTCTTCGGCACCAAGCCGCTGCCGGTCGAGCCGAAAGACGTGAAGCAGCTCTACCGCACGCTCGAGCGAATCTTAGGGCCGCGCGAGACCTGGCGCCTGCCAGTGCTGCGGGAGCTGTGGACTCCGCTGTACTCGGGAGTCTCGAAGCGCCGCCGCTCGGTCGACCACGAGAAGGTGATGTACCAGCTGCTCGGCTACAGCCTGCGGCCCGGCGTCGGCTACCCGCTCGACGCCTGGCGCTGCGAGCAGACCTTCGGCATCTTCAAAGACGGCGTCACCAACCACGGCGAGCAGCCAGTCTGGGCCGAGTTTTGGATTCTCTGGCGCCGCATCGCCGGGGGCCTGGGAGACTCAGCGCAGCAACAGATCTGGGCGTACTTGAAGCCGCACCTGCTGCGCCGGGTGCCGCTCGACGTGCCCCCGCCGAAGGAAAAGCTCAAGGGCATCGTGCCGCAGGCGCTCGAAGAGATGGTGCGCTGCGCCGCTTCGCTCGAGCGGCTCGAAGCGGCCGAGAAGGTCGAGCTTGGGCAGTGGGTGGCCTCACGGCTGCGCAGCCCAGAGACCGTCGGAGGCCCCTGGGCCTGGGCCCTGGGTCGCCTCGGCGCTCGAGTGCCGTTGCATGGCTCGAGTCACCGCGTCATCTCAGCCGACGTGGCCGAGGCGTGGGTCACGCTGCTGCTCTCGCTCGACCCGAAGAAGCACGACGGGGCGATGTTCGCGCTGACCCAACTCACGAGGCGAACGGGAGATCGCTCGCGCGACCTCGATGAGCCGACCCGACAGCAGGTGCTGGCGGCGTTGCCCGCGGGGCCGTGGCGAACGGTGGTGGCCGACGTGGTTCAGCTCTCAGCAGCCGATGAGGCGCGTGCCCTGGGCGACACGCTGCCAGTGGGGCTGTCGCTGGTAGAGTGACCGCCTCGCTCGTCCTGAGGGGCTCGAAGGCCCCTGTCTCAGCGAGTGACGTTTTTCGAGACCCGGTGGTACTCCCGACGACCCTTACCCGCCGACGGTCGACCCCGCAGCCGAGGCCCGCAGCGGCCCGACCAGGTCAGTCGACGCCTTCGACTTGCCGATGCTCTGAAAGTTCAGCTCGCGAATGAACACCGCGCCGGGGCCATGCAAAAACACCCCAAAGGTCACCCGCGCCGCATCGGCTGGCACGTCGAGCACCACCGAGTACCAGGCAAACGAAGTCGTGCCCCGCACCGGCCGGTTCTGCATGTTGTCGAACGCCAACACCTTGCCGTTCGCATCGTCGATTCGCATCCACACGCCGGCCCAGCCGTCGATGTCGCCGGCCTTGAGCTCGGCGGTCACCTCGATGCGCTGATTTCGCCACGGCAGCGCGGGCTCTGAGTGCGTGATGCTGCCCATGCCATACGGCTCCGAGACGAATGGCCGCGTGCGCAGAATCGGTATCTCGCAGTCGGTGAAGATGGTGTCGCAGCGAATCTCGTACGCCTCGGTGCGGGTGCCGGTCATGCCCCACTCACGCACCTCGGTACGAAGCTTGGGCGTGCGGTTCATCAACCCCGCCGCGGGCCCAATCGGCACGCTGCTCATCGGGCGTTCGCCGCCCATGCGCGTCTGCTGCGCCCCGGCGCTACCGCTCAGCACGCCCACGGCCAGGGTGAACATCAACCACGTTGAACGTCGGGTCATGGCACTGCTCCTTGAGCCGACACGAGCTCGTACCGCGGCACGATCGGCTCTCGATCAGGGCCGATGGTGATGACCCCGTCGAACTGCGCTTGCGAAATACAATCACGGGCGGTCGAGGCCTCGGTGCACTGCCGCAGCACCGGCCGGTTCTGCAATGAAGGCCCCCGGTCAATCGACACCACCAGCACCAACCCCGCCGCCAGAGCCACTGCCGCCGAGGCGACCAGCGCGGTCATGCGGCGACGCCGCGACGAGAGCAAGACCACCTTCTTGAGCGCGGCCACCTCATGCAACGCCACCTCGACCTGCGCCTCGTTCTGCAGCAGCGCCGCGCACTCCGGGCACTGCGTGACATGGCTCTCGACGAAGCGCGACGACTCCACGTCGAGCGCTCCCATCACATACTGTTCAACGACATCAGCGCCGAGGTGACGCATGAGAACCTCCTTCAAGCTCGCTGCGCAGCACCTTGCGCACTTCGCAAATGATCTGCCGCACTCGCTGAACCGAAAGCCCGACCTGGGCCGCCACCTCAGCATGAGACAAATGAGGGTCACCGTAGAGCTGCTCGAAGATGGCTCGAGCACTGGGTGAAAAATCATTGAGCCGCTCGCGCGCTTTGAGCAACCGTTCACGGCTCAGGTACGCCTGCTCTCCCGAGTCGGTGTTGCCCTCGGGCGCGTCGTCGAGCGAGACGGTGAAGTGCCCGGCCTTGCGCGCGTCAGACCTGGCCAAGAACATCGCCTGCCGAATCGCCAGCCCCGGCAGCTCGAGCCGGTCGAGCTTCTTCGCGTCGGCCTGGGTAATCAGCCGCAACCAGGCCTCTTGCACGATCTCCTTCGCGTACGCCGGCAAGATGCCTTGCGCCAGCAGCGAGAGCATCACGCGGCGGTTGTGACGGGCGATCAGCTCCGTCCACGCGGCGCGATCGCCGAAGCGGGCCGCGGTCTCGGTTGGGCCCTCCCGGTTGATGGAGCCCTCGAGGGCAAAGTCGATCGTCGCCACGGCGGCATTTGAACGCGGTTGGCAAGAAAAACATATCGACCCAAACCCGACCTCATTCTTCAACTATTTCAATGACTTGCTTCACGTGGTGCTGTCTCTTTTTCTGAGAGTCTAGAACCTTCACCCCACCGCCCCCAGACACTGGACAGCCCGTCGCACCCCAACGGTAAGGTACCGCCGCATCTGAAAACCCCTGGGAGAAGCACGTGAAATTGATTGGTGGCTTGAACCTTCGCAAAGCGCTGAACGTGATGACGCCGAAGGGCGACACGCTGAACCTCGCACGCACGGCCGAGCTGCCGTTGGGCGCGCGTACCAAGCAAGATCTCTTCGCCGCCAGCAATCTGCCCAAGGTGGCGCTCAACGAGCTGTCGACCGGAGTCGCCAGCCTCGCCGCCTTGACCCCGACTGAGAACGCCTACGCGTTTCCCACCAACTTCTTGAGCCGCTACCAGGAGCTGCTGAGCAAAGCCGGCATCCCCGCGGCCAATGGCACCGAGGCGAACGGGTTCTTGAACTCGGTGCTGCTGCGCGATGACAAGCCGCACACCGCCGCGTTCGTGCGCACCGCGATGGAGAACCCCAAGGCCCTCGATGAGGTGCTCTCGAACATCGCCAAGTACACGAACAACCCCAACAACGCGATCTTGCCCGCCGAGGTCGCTGACGTGTCGGGCGCCTTCGACCGCGCGGCGTTCTTGCCCTTCTTGGGCTCAGAGACCTTGGCCAATGGCCTGGTCGGCGCGATGAAGAAAGACCTCGCGCGCAGCGGAGAACAGCTGCTCGCGGCCGCCGAAGTGGGTGTCGGCCCCGACGTCGCGGTCATCGGGCAGGGCCCCACGGGCGCGGCGATCGCGCGCGGGCTGGCCACCAAGTTCGCTGAGCTGGGCGAGACCGAAGGCGCTGAGCTGAGCGCGGCGGTCATCGGCGGCGAGACCACCTTCTCGGCCGGCGCGCAGTGGAACTTGAATTCACCCAACCGCGCGGTTCGCGGTGATGAGATCTTGGGCCCCGGCGGCCCGCTCAACCCGATCGACGACCGATTGACCGACGGCGACTTGTCGGGCGGCTACTACGCCAAGGCGCGGGTGGTCGACGACATGACCAAGGTCAGCCTGCACAACAGCGGCTTGCCGGTGCTCTCGACCGCGCTCACCTCGGTCGGCCGCCAAGAAGGCGGCGGGTACCTGCTGCGAACCGGCGTCGGCGCCGTCGTGCCGACCAACATGGTGGCCTTCGCCGCTGGCTTGGGCGATCTGCCGAAGTCACTGGCCACCGAGACCGGTACCGCGTTCGTGCGCGAGCAAGACGCGCTGATGAAGGCGTCCATCGACCAAGCCAAGCTCGGCAACTCCGAGCCGCTGCGCAACTTCCCTCTCTGGGTGAGCGGGCTCGACTTCAATCGAGCGCGCGAAGAGCTCAACGACCCGCTCTCGATGTTCGCCACCAGCGCCACCGCGAGCAAAGTCAAAGCCGAGATGGCTGCGATTCGCGTCGAGAACCCTGTGCTGAACACCAACGGGGTCGAGTTTCGCCGCCTCGGCGCTGACCTGGGCGAGTCACGCAACGCCGGGTCAGGCCCCTTCGTGCGAGGCCCCATTTCTGCTTACAGCGAGCCCTACAAGACGCTGGCGCTCGCCCAGCCGGTGCCCGACAACGGCGCGGGTCAAAACGCCTACACCGCGCGAGCGCTCTACAAGAGCAAGCTGCCGGTCGGTGAAGTGCCCGAGAACGCCCTCGCGCAGAAGGTCGTCGGCGTGGTCGGCTTCGGCGACTCCGCCCGCACCGCGCTCGAAGGCGTCACCGGCTTCGGCCCCGACAGCCGCTCACCGCGCCAGCTCAACGTGGTGCCCAAGCTGCTCTGGTTCGTCGGTGAGCAAGGCCCCCGCGACTGCGCCGAGTTCTACGTAGGCGACCTGTTCAAGGGCTTCGACGCCTTCAGCCAGAAGCTCATCTCGCAGGGCGGCCCCGACTTGGCGACGCTCTTTCGCAACAAGCTGCGCTCGGTCGAGGGCGGCAGCGATGCCGATGCGATCAAGGGCTACCTCACCGAGTTCAGCAACCTGCTGACCACCGCCAAGCCCGCCGAGTACTTCAACCAGCTGCTCCAAGGCTCGGGCCTCACCGAAGCGCAGACTCGCGAGGCGTTCGGCGTGTTCTTGAAAGAGCGCGACGCGGTGCGCCCCCGCTACAACCAGCTCGTCATCCCCATCGAGAAGGGGCAGATCGAGCTCGTTCGCCAGCGCGTCAACGATGTGCAGGTGCTGCCTGCCTCAGGCACGACGCCCGCGCGGCAGCTGCTCATCGGTGCGGCTGGCGAGCGCACCATCGTCGACCACGTGCTCGACGCGCGCGGCAACGAGACCAACCTCGCCAGTGTCTTGGGCGAGATCACCGGCGGCGACAAAGACCCGTTCAACAACCCCGAGAAGTTCGAGCTGATCGAGATCATCGGGCGTGACGGCGAGCGGCAGGTCGTCGGCAAGCGGCTCAAGGGCGAAGACATCTTCAGCTTCGGGCCGGCCTCAGGCGTGGTCTCAAACAACACCACCAACGTCGGTGCGAACAAGGTCTCGATCTTCTTGAACCGCCCGCTCAACGAGCTCGGCGCCGAGACCATCGCGCAAGAGGTGCTGCTGCGCTTCAAGACCGACCAGCTCGGCACCCAAGAAGCCCGGGCCGCCAAGGCCGCGACGCTCGAGACCCGCTTCAGCGAGCTGCGCGAGGCCGAGACCATTCGAGCGCAAGCCGACAACCGGCAGCTGCAGAACGTGCGCCTGGCTCCCAACGACCGGTTCTTGCGCAGCGCGCTCGAGCGCGACCCGCTCAGCTACCTGACCAGCCTGAACCAGATACTCGAGCGCACCCGCTACGAGGGGTCTGACCGGCTGAGCATCAAGGTGGTGCGGGCCAACGCAGACGTGGTGACGGTCGACGCTCCGACGGCGCTGCTGCCAGCCCTGAACGCGTGGATCGCGAGCCGCCCGGCGTCTGACTTCTTGCGTTCGGCCCTCGATGGCGGCAAACCGGTGTCGATCGAGCGCTCGGTCGATGCCCGTGGCGCCCTGGTACCCCTCGAAACGTGGATTTGAGAGAAAAGGAAAATACCCAATGAATGTCTTCGTTCACGTTCAAGCAAAACCCGGAGCCACCGCCGCCGAAGTCGAGCAGGTCTGGGGCTCGACCCCCGAGCCGGTCGCTCACGGCCCCAAGGGCCTGTTCGTTCTGATGGTCGATGTCTTCAGCGCCGCGGGTGAAGCCGGTCAGGCCCTCGCGCCCCACCGACCCGCGATTCTCGACGCGGTCAAAGAGGCTTTTGGCGCCAAAGAGCTCGCCGAGCTGGGCCCCTCGGAGCTCGAGCTGCTCGAAGGCGACACGGTGGTCAACGTGACGCTGCGCAAGCAAGGCATCGTGCTCACGACCAAAGATGGCATCGTCGCGGCCGCCGCGTGGCCTGCGTCGCTCACCAAAGAATCACTGGGAGACACCGTGAAGCTCGCGGCCCAGACGCTCGCCAACGCCCGTGCCCTCAACAGGCCCGCGCGCGCCTAAAGAACAGCGTTACTTGCTCAGCAGGGTGTTCTTGCCAACGTGCACCTTGTTGCCGCGCCAGGTGACCTCGTTGATGAAGAACCCACGCACCCACGCCGCGAAGTAGGCGATGTCGCGCACCGG